>DASXXX010000389.1:0-2200 GCA_036502765.1 Acidimicrobiia bacterium
CAGCCGCGCACGACGCGGTCGGACACGAGCAGGATCGACGCACCGGTGAGCAGGAAGATCCCGAGGACGCCGCCGAGGATCGCGCCCTGCAACAGCTCCGAGCTCACCGCGAGTCCGAACAGGATCGCCGGGAGTGCGAGCACCGGCAACACGAACAACGTCGCCGTCGACAACAGGCCGACCGCGGTGAGCGCGGTGCTGGCGGTCGGACCGTCGAAGCCCGACCGGTTGAGCATCTGATACATCGTGGCGCCACCGGTGGCCGCGCCGCCGGGCAGCGCGCGACTCAACGCGTTGCCGGTGAGCTGCGCGCAGGCGACGTCGAACCACTTGTCGGTGTGGAGCGCGATGCGCATCAACGCCCAGATGCACCAGAACGCCGCCGCCTCGAGCAGGAAGATCGGCACGAACCAGGCGGGGAACACCTCTTGCAACTGCGGGAGCGTTCCGAACATCACGATGAGGCCCGGCAGCACGAGGTAGAGCGCGACGCCGGTGATCACGAGCATCAACACGCGCATGATGATCTTGCCGCGCGACGGCGTGGACGCGGTCGCCGCGGCGACCGCGTGCGTGTCGATGCTCTCCGTCACCCGGGTTTCCCCGTCGGCCCGTAGGCCTTCTGTGCGACGTCGGGCGGGAGCGGGAGGACCACGGTGAACTCGTTGCCCTCGGGATCGGCCATGCGGTAGTGCGACTCGCCCGGCCGGGCGTGGATCACCTCGACCAGGCGTCCACCGAGCTCCTCGATGCGCGCGCGTGCGACTTCCATGTCGTCGACCTCGATGTCGGGACGGGTGCGGAAGCCGGTGGGTGTCGCGCCGTCGGGCGCGGGCTCGAACGCGATGAACGCGCCGCCGCGGTCGGGCTCGAGCTGGATCCAGTCGGGCGCGGTCTCGACCACTCCGACGCCGAGCACCGCCTGCCAGAACTCGGCCAGTTCGGACGGGTGTGCCGCATCCACCACGACTGCCCGCAACCATCCCACCGGCTCAGCCATCTGCGTCCTCCACGCGGTCGCCGACCTGTCGGGTCACCACCCGATCGTACGGCTGGTTCTAGCGTGTCCGGACCGTGCCGACCGACGACGCCGACACCAGAGCGCTTGCCGAGTTGCTCGCGGCACCGCCGCGGCCACCTGACGACCCCAACCTTTTCTCGTCGAACGCGCTGTTCGGCGAGCCGGGGATCTACCCGCAGGGCACGCCGATGGAACCGGCGACTGGTCCGGCCGTCACGTTCGACGTCGCGGTCGCCGCACTCGAAGCTCTCGGCATCGACGACGCCGCACGACGGCTCGCCGACGAACGGCTCGTCGCGTGCGCGCCCGACCCGGGACCGCGTGCGGGCCTGCTCGCGTTGTCGGTCACGGTGGCGGCTCCGGTGCTCGACGCGTTCCTTGCCGGCGCGACACGGGTCGAGACCGTGGGGCTCGGCGCCACCGCGTCGCCCGGCCGCATCGTGGGACCGCCGGCCGCCGGCGGCTCCGACGCCACGCGGGTCGTCAACGAGCGCTACGGGGCCGAGGTCCCGACCCTGTTGGCGGGCTCGCTCGCCCACGACCTGTTGTGGAGTGGTCCGGGCGCGGGCCAGTACGAGGAAGTGGTGCTGCACGCGCTGGTCGCGCTCGTGCACCTCCAGGTGCTCGCCCGTACGCCCGCGCTCGCGCACACCGGCACCGAGCTCGCCCGCCGCCAGAACTCGCTCGCGATCACGTTGCTCAACTCCCGTCACCCGGGAAGTGCCGACATCGCAGTGCGCGCGCCCGACGGCCCGGGCACCATTCCCGGCGGCGCGCCGAGCATGCAGACGCCCGACTTCTGGAGCATCCCGTTCGTCAGCGGCACCCCGGTGGCCGCCGACGCGCCGGGAGTCCTGGGCTCGGTGCTCGCGAACGTCGGTCGCGCCTTCGCGCTGCCGTCACCCTTCCGCTACGACGACGCGTTGGGAGACTGGTTGTCGATGGTCGGGATGCACCAGGCGCTCGACCACGCCGCACAGTTCCGCGCCGCGGTCGCGCTCGGCCTGCTCGACGCCAGCGAGGCGCGGTGAACCCGAAGACCCGTCGCTGGCTGGCGCTGTTCGCGCTCAGCCTCCCCGTCGTCGCGCTGTCGGTCGACATGAACGGTGTCGTCGTGCTGCTGCCGACCATCGGCGCCGACCTGCACGTCACGCCCGCGGTCGCCGGCGCGATCGTCAC
>DASXXX010000390.1:0-2643 GCA_036502765.1 Acidimicrobiia bacterium
CGCGGCTCCATCGCCGCGTGCTCACGCGACGATCCCTCGCCGTAGTTCTCGTCGCCGATCGCGACCCACCAGATCCCCGCGTCCTTGTAGCGCTTGGCGAGATCGGGCAGCGGCACGATCGCGCCGTCGCGCACGTCGACACCCGAACCCGCCGGCTCCAGCGCGAACGCGTTGTTCACACCGATGAAGAGGTTGCCCGAGATGTTGGTGAGGTGACCCCGGTACTTGAGCCACGGCCCTGCGGGGGAGATGTGGTCGGTGGTGCACTTCCCCACCGCCTTCATCAGCACCTGCATCCCGGTGAAGTCGTTGCCGTCCCACGCGGGGAACGGCTCGAGCAGCTCGAGCCGTTCGGAGCCGGGCGCAACCACCACGTCGACCGACGAGGGGTCGTCAGACGGCGGCTGGAACCCCGATTCGCCGGGGTCGAAGCCCTTGGCCGGGAGCTCGTCGGCCGACGGCGCGCCGAGCTGCACCTCGGTGCCGTCGGGCGCGACCACGGGCTGACGCACGAAGTCGACATCGAGTCGGCCGGTGAGCGCCATCGCGGTGACGGTCTCGGGCGAGCCGATGAACGACAGCGTCGCCGCGTTGCCGTCGTTGCGCGCCGGGAAGTTGCGGTTGAACGACGACACGATCGTGTTCGTCTCGCCCTTCTGGATGTCGTCACGCTGCCACTGGCCGATGCACGGCCCGCACGCGTTCGCGAGCACGGTCGCGCCGATCGCCTCGAGGTCGGCGAGCAGGCCGTCGCGCTCGATCGTCGCACGCACCTGCTCCGAACCCGGCGTGATGAGCAGCGGCGTCTTCACCCGCAGGCCGGCGGCGCTGGCCTGACGCGCCACGTGCGCCGCGCGACCGATGTCTTCGTACGACGAGTTCGTGCACGAGCCGACGAGCGCGTAGCTGATGTCGACCGGGTAGCCCTCCTCGCGCGCGGCGGCACCGACCTCGGAGATCGGGCGGTCGAGGTCGGGCGTGTGCGGCCCGACGAGGTGCGGTTCGAGCTCGTCGAGGTCGATGTCGATCACGCGGTCGAAGAACCGCTCGGGGTCGGCCATCACCTCGGGGTCGACTCGCAGGTGCTCGGCGTGAGCGTCGGCCAGATCGGCGAGCGCCTCGCGGCCCGTCGACTTCAGGTACGCGGCCGAGCGGGCGTCGTAGGGGAACAGCGAGCAGGTGGCGCCGATCTCGGCGCCCATGTTGCAGATCGTCGCCTTGCCGGTGGCCGAGATCGACTCCGCGCCGGGCCCGAAGTACTCGACGATGGCGCCGGTACCGCCCTTCACCGTGAGGATGCCCGCAACCTTGAGGATGACGTCCTTTGCCGCGGCCCAGCCGGAGAGCTCGCCGCGCAGGTGCACGCCGATCACCTTGGGCACGCGCGTGTTGAACGGCCAGCCCGCCATCACGTCGACCGCGTCGGCGCCGCCGACCCCGATGGCGACCATGCCGAGACCGCCGGCGTTGGGCGTGTGGCTGTCGGTGCCGATCATCATCCCGCCGGGGAAGGCGTACTGCTCGAGCACGACCTGGTGGATGATCCCCGAGCCCGGCTTCCAGAACCCGATGCCGTACTTGGCCGACACCGAGCGGAGGAACTCGTACACCTCGGAGTTCACGTCGAGCGCGCTCTTGAGGTCGGCGTCAGCGCCCACCCGGGCCTGGATGAGGTGGTCGCAGTGCACCGTGCTCGGGACCTGCACCGTCGGCAGGCCTGCGGTCATGAACTGGAGCAGCGCCATCTGCGCGGTGGCGTCCTGCATGGCGACGCGGTCGGGCCGGTAGTCGGCGTAGTCGATGCCGCGCTCGATGCCCACGGTGCCCGGGTCGTCGGCGTGCGCGAAGAGGATCTTCTCGGCGAAGGTGAGCGGTCGACCGAGTCGGCGGCGGGCATCGGCGAGAGCCCGGGGGTAGCGCGCGTACGCGGTCTCGACGAGCTCGAGCGGCGTGGTGGGGCCGACAGTCGTAGCCATGTGCATCCTCTTCGTCTGCGTTGTGTCGTTCCCCCGAATCTACGCCCGTCAGTGGCTCTTCCACGCCTCCGGGTCGGCTGCGAGCTTCTCGATGTGGCGGGGCAGCTTCCCGGCGGCGACGTCGGCGACGGTCACCTTCTCGAGCACGCCGCGCAGTGACGCCCGCACCGCGATCCACACCTCGGGCAGCTTCTCGGCCGGCCCGTCGTAGCTCAACGACTCGGGCCGCATGTCACGGACCGCCGCGAGCGGACCCTCGATGGCGCGCATCACATCGGCCAGCGTGATCAGCTTCGCGGGACGCGCCAGACGGGACCCACCGTCGGCTCCGCGGTGCGTGGCGACGATGCCCGAACGGCGGAGGTCGGTGAGGATGTTGTCGAGGAAGTGGCGGGGAATGGCCTGCGCTTCGGCGATGCGGTCCGCCTTCACCAACGCGCCGTCGGCCGCCGCGAGCTCCAGGACGGCCCGCACTGCATAGTCGGCTTTCGCGGTGACCTTCATGCCCCACCTCCCGCCAGCCGGGGCGACGGCGACTTGCCGACCCGACTGCGTAATCCTACAATGTCGACTAGTTCAGTTGGCTTTATCGGAAACGACCGCATGAACATCGACTTCGGCATCGCGCTCGCCGGTTTGATCGTGGGCATCGTGGTGGGCCTCACCG
>DASXXX010000391.1:0-6508 GCA_036502765.1 Acidimicrobiia bacterium
ATGACGGCGATCGAGCAGTACGCACTCGTCGGCGACACCCAGACCGCAGCCCTCATCGCCGACGACGGCTCGGTCGACTGGCTCTGCGTCCCCCGCTTCGATTCCGGAGCGTGCTTCGCCGCGCTCCTGGGCGACGAGTCCCACGGGCACTGGCAGCTCGCGCCCGCCGCCGGTGGTCGGGCGACCCGCCGCGCCTACCGCGACGGCACCCTGGTGCTCGAGACCGAGTGGGACACGCCCGAGGGCACCGTGCGGATCGTCGACTGCATGCCCGTGCGCGACCAGAGCATCGACCTCGTGCGCGTGGTCGAGGGTGTGAGCGGCCGTGTGCCGATGCGCATGGACTTCATCGTGCGCTTCGACTACGGCAGCATCGTTCCGTGGGTGCACTCGCAGGAGGGCACCCTCCGCATCATCGCCGGACCGGCCGCGCTCTGCCTCACGACCCCGGTGCGGCTCAAGGGTCATGACTACCGGCACACCGCGGAGTTCACCGTCGAAGCCGGCGACCGCGTGCCGTTCGTGCTCGCGGGGTACCCGTCGTTCGAGGACCCGCCACCGCGCGTCGACGCGTTCGAGGCGATCGAGCGCACGACTGCGTACTGGCAGGAGTGGAGCGCGCGATCCACGTACGACGGCGACTGGCGCGACGTGGTGCAGCGCTCGCTGATCACGCTCAAGGCCCTCACCTACGAGCCGACCGGCGGGATCGTGGCCGCGCCCACCACGTCGCTGCCCGAACGGATCGGCGGGGTGCGCAACTGGGACTATCGCTACTGCTGGCTCCGCGACGCGACGTTCACGATCTACTCGCTGATGACCGCCGGCTACACCGAAGAGGCGTGCTCGTTCCGCGACTGGCTGCTCCGCGCGGTGGCCGGCGATCCCGGGCACCTGCAGATCATGTACGGACCTGCGGGCGAACGGCGCCTCAGCGAGTACGAGGTCGACTGGCTGCCGGGGTACGAGGGTTCGACGCCCGTGCGGGTGGGCAACGCCGCCCACCACCAGTACCAGCTCGACGTGTACGGCGAGGTGGTCGATTCGATGCACCAGAGCCGCCACATGGGGATCGAGGAGGTTCCGAACGGGTGGGCCGTGCAACGGGCCCTGCTCGACTACCTCGAGTCCGGCTGGCGCGAACCGGACGAGGGGATCTGGGAGGTGCGCGGCGGGCGGAAGGACTTCGTCCACTCAAAGGTGATGGCGTGGGTTGCGTTCGACCGCGCGGTGAAGGGGGTCGAGGAGTTCGGGCTCGACGGCCCCGTCGACCAGTGGCGCACGTGCTGCGAGACGATCCACGACGAGGTGTGCGAGCGCGGGTTCGACGCCGAGCGCAACGCCTTCGTGCAGTACTACGGGTCCAAGGACCTGGACGCGAGCGCACTGATGATCCCGCTGGTCGGGTTCCTCCCCCCGACCGACCCACGGATCGCCGGCACCGTCGATGCCATCGAGCGCGAGCTGATGACCGACGGGTTCGTGCGCCGCTACCAGTCGGAGGAGGGCATCGACGGCCTCCCACCCGGTGAGGGCGTCTTCCTCCCGTGCTCGTTCTGGCTCGCCGACAACCTCGCGCTGCTCGGTCGGCACGACGAGGGCCGGGCGCTCTTCGAACGCCTCATCGCGCTGCGCAACGACGTCGGGCTCCTGTCCGAGGAGTACGACCCGTCGTCGGGTCGGATGCTCGGCAACTTCCCCCAGGCGTTCACCCACGTGTCGCTGGTCAACACGGCCAGCAACCTGTCGAGCATCACCCGCCCCGCACTCCACCGCTCGACCGGCGAGGACGGGTTGGACGCGTTGGATGCCTTGAACGCTACGAACGAATGACGCCGAGCCGCTCGGCGACGGCGACGAGCAGGTCGTCGAGGCGACGGGCGACGATCCAGCCGAGGTACACCGCGACGTGCATCACGACCTCCTGGAGGTCTTCGTAGGTGAGCTCGCCCAGGCGCAGGGCCGCCTCGAGGTGCTCCGCGGTCTGCGCGTCGGCACCGAGCTCCGCGCTGCAGCAGATCGACACCAACCGCCGGTCGCGGGTCGTGAGGTACTCGTCGCGCGTCCACACCTCGCCGTAGAGGAAGTCGTAGTACGCGCGGCCCCGGAACGCGGTGGTCGCGGGTGAAGGCTTGACGCCGTGCACGGACTCGTAGGCGGCTTCGCCACGCACGCGGCGCACGTCGTCGTCGATGGGATCGGTCCACGGCACGAAGCGCGGCAGCTGCATCTCCTCGCCCCGTTCCTCGGCGATCTTCGCCAGCGCGCCGAAGATGTGCGTGTTCATCGCCGAGCCCTTGGGCCACCCCATCTGGGTCCCGAAGAACAGGAGGAACTCGTCGATCTCCTCGGTGGTGACGTCACCGCTGTTGAGCGCGGCGTAGGTGTGCGTCTCCATCGGGATCGGCGCGTCGGCCGCGCCGACACACGCCAGCGTGACCCAACGCCGGTCGCGCGGGGTGAGCACACCACGGCGCCACATCTCGCCGAACACGAAGCCGATGACACCGGCATCGATGTACGCGCCGATGGCCGGCGGCGCCGGCGTGGTCATGATGTGCTCGTACTGCGCCTTGGCGTCGGCCTGGCGCTGATCCCGGTCGGTCCACTCGCTCACAGTTGCTCCTCGAGGTGGTCGGCGGTCTCCAGGTGGTCGGTCTCCAGGAGATCGGTGGGGCTCGGTATGCCCATGGCCGGATCCCACCACGCCGGGTAGATCGGCGCCAACGCGGTCGGGGCGTCGAGGGTGACGAGCTCCTCGGCGGTCAGCTCGAGGTCGGCGGCAGCGAGGTTGTCGTCGAGCTGCTCGAGGCTGCTGGCACCGACGATCGCCGACGTGATCCCGGGCTGCGCCAGCACCCAGGCCAGGGCGACCTGCGCCATCGACACGCCGCGGCCGTCGGCGACCGCGGCCAGCGCGACGAGCGCGCGCTCCCCCAGCTCGTGGTCGACGGGCGGGAACGTGAACGTCGTCCTGCGACCCTCGCCTGTCGTCCCTCCCTCGGCCGCGCGGTACCGGCCGGTGAGGTAGCCGCTCGACAACGGGCTCCACACGACGACACCGAGGTCGTCGGCGCGGCACTCGGGGATGAGCTCGTGCTCGGCCTCACGCGCCACCAGCGAGTAGTACACCTGCGTCGCCGTGAACGCGGGACGATCGAGCGCACGTTGGCGCGCCACCGCGGCCGAGGTCTCCCAGGCACGGAAGTTGCTGGTACCGATCGTCCGCACCAGCCCACGCGTCACGAGGTCGTCGAGGGCGCGCAACGTCTCCTCGATCGGCGTGGCGCGATCGGGGCGGTGCAGCTGGTACAGGTCGATGTGGTCGAGACCGAGTCGCTCGAGGCTCGCCTCGCACGCGGCGACGACGTTGTCGTACGAGAGCGCGCCCGCCTCGTGTGACCCGAAACCACACTTCGTCGCGACGAGCACGTCGTCACGACGACCGTGCAGGGCGCGCACGCAGCGCCCCAGGATCTCCTCCGACTGCCCGAACGCGTAGACGTCGGCGGTGTCGATCAGGTTCACACCGGCAGCGAGCGCGCGGTCGATCATGGCCCGTGCGTCGCGCTCGTCGACGGTCGTGACCGGGGGCATGCCCGAGCCGAACGTCATCGCGCCGAGCGACAGGACCGACACCTCGAGCCCGCTCGCGCCGAGGCGTCGCCGCTTCATTCGACGGTCTTGACCGCGGTGGCTTCCAGGGACCCGAGCGGGCCGGGCACCAAGCGGAACTTCACGGTGGTGTCGGGAGCGATGGTGCGGGTGCCGTCGACGATGGCCGTGCAGTGGAACGGGAAGCGCATGCCGCCGCGGGCCTCGATCTCGCCCCGGCCGACGAAGTCGTCGAAGGTCGCCACCCGCCCGGAGTACAGCGCCTTCACATCGAGCTCCGCTTCACGGGATGATCTTGGAGATCGGCAGCTCGATGATGCCGTTGGCCCCGAGGTCGAGCAGTTCGGGGATGAGCGTGTTGATCTCGCTCTTGGCGACGACCGTCTCCACCGCGAAGCTGGGCGCAGCAGGGTCGGTGCCGAACAGCTTCGACACGGTCGGCGACTTCAGCGCGGGCAGCAGCGCGATCACGCCGTCGAGGTCGGCGGCGTCGACGTTGAGCTTCAGCAGCACGCGGCCGCGGGCGTCGAGGGCGCCGGTGAGCAGGCTCTGCAGCTGCTCCATCGCCTTGCGCTTCTCGGGATCGGCGTAGGCCGCGGGGCTGGCGATCAGCTCGGTGTAGGAGACGAGGATGGTGTCGAGGATGCGCAGTCCGGCGGCGCGCAGGGCGCGGCCGGTCTCGGTGATCTCGACCACCGCGTCGGCGATGTCAGGCACCTTGGCCTCGGTGGCGCCGTACGACAGCTCCACCCGCGCGTCGACCCCGTGCTGCTCGAAGTACCGCCGGGTCACCTCGGGGTACTCGGTGTGCACGATGAGCCCGGCAGGCAGGTCGGACACCGACTGCGCGGGTGAGTCGGCCGCGACCGCGAGCACCATGCGGATCGGGCGGGCGGTGGCCTTGGAGTAGTGCAACTCGGTGAGGGTGACGACCTCCGCGTTGCGCTCCTCGATCCAGTCGCGCCCGGTGATGCCGACGTCGAACAGGCCGTCGGCGATGTACCGCGGGATCTCCTGCGGGCGGAGGATGCGCACCTCGCTGACGCGGGGGTCGTCGATGCTGCCCCGGTAGTCGACGTCGGAGCCGCGCGACACCGCGAGGTCGGCGTCCTCGAACAGCTGCATGGTGGCGCGTTCGAGCGAGCCCTTGGGCAGGACGAGGCGGAGCATCATCGGCCTTTCGGTGATGGAGGCGGCGAGATCTGTCGGAGCAGCGAGACCATCTCGACTGCCGTCGCGGCGGACTCCTCACCTTTGTTCCCGACCTCACCACCGCACCGAGCGAGGGCCTGGTCGAGATCGTCGACGGTGAGCACGCCGAACACCACGGGGACACGGGTGTCGAGCGAGACGCGCATGATGCCCGCCGCGCACTCCCCCGCCACGTAGTCGAAGTGCGGGGTGTCGCCCCGGATCACGGCGCCGAGGCAGATCACCGCGTCGCACCCCGCGGTCGTGGCGAGTTGCAGCGCGACCAGCGGGATCTCGAACGCGCCCGGGACCCAGTGCACGGGGACATCCTCGAGGCCGGCCGTGCGCAACGTCGCGAGCGCGCCGTCGAGCAGCGGCATCGTGATGTGATCGTTGAAGCGGCCCGCGACGATCGCGATGCGCATCCCCGTGGCGTCGAGCACGCCCTCGAACTCCGTGTACTCACCCATGACCGTGTGGTTTCTAGCTGGTGCCGAGGCCCTCGTCACCGATCTCGAGGAGATGCCCCATCTTCTCCTGCTTGGTGCGCAGGTAGCGGATGTTCTCCGAGTTGGGCAGCACGTGCAGCGGCACCCGCTCGACGATCTCCAGACCGTAGCCCTCGAGGCCGCCGTACTTGGCCGGATTGTTGGTCATGATGCGCATGGTCGACACGCCGAGGTCGACGAGCATCTGGGAACCGATGCCGTACTCGCGGGAGTCGGCGGGGAACCCGAGCTCGACGTTGGCCTCGACGGTGTCGCGCCCCTGGTCCTGCAGGGTGTACGCCCGGATCTTGTGGCCGAGGCCGATGCCGCGACCTTCGTGCCCGCGGAGGTACACGACGACGCCCGTGCCCTCCTTGGCGATGAGCTCCATCGCGGCGTCGAGCTGCAAGCCGCAGTCGCAGCGCATCGAACCGAACACGTCGCCGGTGAGGCACTCGGAGTGCACGCGCACGAGCACGTTCTCCTGGCCCGCGACCTCACCCTTCACGAACGCCATGTGTTCGGTGCCGTCGAGCAGCGACTCGAAGACGAAGCCGGTGAAGTCGCCGTGGCGGGTGGGGATGCGCGCCTCGGAGACTCGCCGCACCAGCTTCTCGGAGTGACGGCGGTAGCGGATGAGGTCGGCGATGGAGATGAGCTGGAGCCCGTGCTCCTCGGCGAAGGCCTCGAGTGCCGGCATGCGCGCCATGGAGCCGTCGTCGTTGACGACCTCCGCGAGCACGCCGGCCGGGTGCATGCCCGCGAGGCGGGCGAGGTCGACCGCGGCTTCGGTGTGGCCGGCGCGCTTGAGCACTCCGCCATCCCGATAGCGGAGGGGGAAGATGTGGCCGGGGCGGGCGAGGTCTTCGGGGCGGGTGGCGGCGTCGAGCAGCGCGTGCACGGTCGCGCTGCGGTCGGCGGCCGAGATGCCGGTGGTGGTGCCGTGGCGCGCGTCGACCGACACCGTGAACGCGGTGCGCTGGCTCTCGGTGTTGTCGGCGACCATCAGTGGGAGGCGCAGCTCGTCGAGCCGCGCCCCTTCGACGGGCATGCAGATCACGCCGCTGGTGTGGCGGATCATGAACGCCATCTTCTCGGGCGTCATGGCCTCGGCGGCCATGATCAGGTCGCCCTCGTTCTCGCGGTCGGCGTCGTCGACGACGATCACGATCTCACCGCGTGCGACGGCGGCGACGGCGTTCTCGATCTCGGTG
>DASXXX010000392.1:0-9301 GCA_036502765.1 Acidimicrobiia bacterium
TCGCCCCTGAAACCTCACGGGGCGGTGAGCGCCCCCGACTACGCTTCGCGCGTCGTGCCTGCACCGTCGCCGACCCAGGTCAAGATCCTCGTACCGGGCAACCACCTGATGGTGGGGCTGCTCGGCCAGCGCGACGAATTGCTGCGGATCGTGCAGGACGCGTTTCCCGTCGAGATCCACGTGCGCGGGAACGAGATCACCATCCGCGGCGACGAGGCCGAGGCTGATCGCGTCGGGCGTCTCTTCGAGGAGATGGTGGCGCTGCTCGAGGCGGGGCACATCCTCGATCCCGCAGGTGTGGGCAGGAGCATCCAGATGTTGAAGGCCGACCAACGACCCACCGAGATCCTCACCACCGAGGTGTTGCGCGGGCGCAAGCCGGTGCGACCCAAGACCGCGGGCCAGAAGCGCTACGTCGACGCGGTGCGCATGCACACCATCACCTTCGGCATCGGCCCCGCGGGCACCGGCAAGAGCTACCTCGCGGTCGCACTCGCGGTGCAGGCGCTGCAGGCCAAGGAGGCCAACCGCATCATCCTCACCCGGCCCGCGGTGGAAGCAGGCGAGCGGCTCGGATTCCTCCCCGGTGACATCCTGGCGAAGGTCGACCCGTACCTGCGGCCGCTCTACGACGCGCTGTACGACATGCTCGAGCCCGAAGTGGTCTCGCGGCTCATGGAGCGCGGCACCATCGAGGTGGCGCCGCTCGCGTTCATGCGCGGCCGCACGCTCAACGACTCGTTCATCATCCTCGACGAGGCGCAGAACACCACGCCCGAGCAGATGAAGATGTTCCTCACCCGCCTCGGGTTCGGATCGAAGATCGTCGTCACCGGCGACGTCACCCAGATCGACCTGCCCGAGGGGCGGGGCCGCAGCGGTCTCCTCGCGGTCCGCGACATCCTCGCCGACGTCCCCGACCTCGCGTTCGTGGAGCTCGACGCCCACGATGTCGTGCGCCACAAGATCGTCCAGGACATCGTGAACGCGTACGAGCGGGCGAACGACTGACGCTGATGGCCGTCTTCGCGTCCGACGAGCAGTCGACCCTCGAGGTCGATCTGCCGCGCTGGCTCCGTCTCGCGCGCCTCGTGCTGGCGGAGGAGCGCGCGCCCGCCGACGCCGAGGTGTCGTTGATCTTCGTCGACGAGGAGGCGATCGCCGATCTCAACGGTCGGTTCCTCGGGGGCGACGGACCCACCGACGTGCTGTCGTTTCCGATCGACGACGACCACTTGCCGAGTGGGCGCCATCCCGACACCGGTGGTCGTGGTCCGGGCAGCGCGAACGAACCGTCCGACCCGCCGATCGTCCTCGGCGACGTCGTCGTGTGTCCGACGGTCGCGGCCCGCCAAGCTCCCACCCACGCCGGCACCGTCGACGACGAGCTGGCGCTGCTCGTGGTGCATGGCGTGCTGCACTTGCTCAACTACGACCACGCCGACGACGGCGAGGCCGCATCGATGCAACGCCGGGAACGCGAGCTGTTGGAGAAGTTCCGACAGCTCGAAGGCTGAGGACAGGATCACTGTGAACGGGGCCGACTGGGCGATCGTCGTTGTCGTCGTCGTGTTGTTCGTCTTCTCGATCTTCCTCGCGTTGTCGGAGACCGCGTTCGTGCGCATGAGCCGCATCCGCGCGCTGGCGCTGGCCGACGAAGGCAACAAGCGCGCCGCTCACCTCGCGATCATGCTCGAGCAACCCGAGCAGACGTTGAACTCGGTGCTGCTGCTCGTCTTGGTGTCGCAGCTCACGACCGCGACGCTCATCGGGGTGCTGCTCGAGGGTGCCGCCGGCGGGTGGGGCGTCGTCATCGGCATCGTGCTGCAGATCTTCCTGTTCTTCGTGATCGGCGAAGTCGCGCCCAAGACGTTCGCGGTGCAGCACACCGAGCGCGCCGCGCTCTCGGTCACTCCGCTGCTCTGGTTCCTCACACAGTTCGCGCCGCTGCGCTGGCTGTCGAAGCTGCTCATCGGCGTGGCCAACGTCGTCCTCCCGGGCAAGGGTCTCAAGGCGGGTCCCTTCGTCACCGAGGAGGAGATCCGCACCATGGCCGACGTCGCCGCCAGCGAAGACGTCATCGAGCGCGAGGAACAGGCGCTGATCCACTCGATCTTCGAGTTCGGCGACACCGTCGTGCGCGAGGTCATGCAGCCCAGCCCCGACGTCCTGACCGTCGACTGCGACGAGACGATCGAGGCGGGCATCACGGCCGCCATCGAACGCGGCTACTCGCGGCTCCCATGCCGTGACGGCGACGACATCATCGGGCTCGTCTACCTGAAGGACATGGTGCGGCGGGCACGCGAAGGCGAGGGCGATCAACCGCTGCGCACCGCGGTGCGGCCGGCCACGTTCGTCCCCGAGCAGAAGCGGGTCGCCGAGTTGCTGCGCGAGATGCAGACCGAGCACTTCCACATGGCGGTGGTGATCGACGAGTACGGCGCCACCTCGGGCATCGTCACCATGGAGGACCTGCTCGAGGAGATCGTGGGCGAGATCGCCGACGAGTACGACGTCGAGCGGCCAGGCGTCCAGCACATGGACGACGGCTCCCTGCGCGTCCCGGGACGCATGCCGATCGACGACGTGAGCGACGAGCTCGGCATCGAGCTCCCCGACACCGAGTGGGACACCGTCGGCGGGCTGATCCTCAACCTCCTCGGGCACGTGCCCGAGGACGGCGAGTCGGTGCAGTTCAAGAACCTCGAGTTCACCGCGGAGGACGTGCAGGAACGGCGCATCGGCACCGTGCACATCCGGGTCGTGCCCAAGGACGAGCTCGAGGACGAGGCCCACCGCAACGGGTCGACCGTCGACGCACCTCCCGCATGAACGGGCCTCGCATGAACGGCCCGGCATGACCGAGTTCAGGTCTGGCTTCGTCTCGCTGGTGGGACGGCCCAACGTGGGGAAGTCGACGCTCGTCAACCGGTTGGTGGGCGCGAAGGTCGCCATCGTCTCCGACCGTCCCCAGACGACGCGCACGCAGATCCGCGGCGTGCGCACCACACCGACGTCTCAGCTCGTGCTGCTCGACACGCCCGGCATCCACAAGCCCCGCACGCTCCTGGGCGAGCGCACCAACGACCGCGCCCGCTCCACCCTCGCCGAAGTCGACGTCGTGTGCCTGCTGATCGAGGCGACGTCGACCATCGGTCCTGGCGACCGGTTCGTGGCCGAATTGGTGCAACGGGTCGACACGCCGAAGATCCTCGTGGTGAGCAAGACCGACCTCGTCACCAACGCCGCGGTGGGGGAGCACCTGGTGGCCGCGGTCGCCGAGCTCGGCGACTTCGATGCCTACGTGCCCCTGTCGAGCGAGACCGGCGAAGGCATCGACGCGCTCTTGGGCGAACTCGAGTCGCGTCTCGAACCGGGGCCGGAGTACTACCCGGGCGGCGTGGTGTCCGACCAGCCCGAGACGTTCCTCGTCGCCGAGCTCGTGCGCGAGAAGCTGCTGCGCGTCGCGCGCGAAGAGCTCCCGCACTCCATCACCGTGGTGGCCGAGGAGCTCGAGCCCGAGCGCGACGACGACGTGCTCCGTTACGAGGTGAAGGTGCTCGTGGAGCGCGAGTCGCAGAAGGGCATGGTCATCGGCAAGGGCGGGGCAGTGATCCGCGAAGCGGGCACGCTGGCTCGCGTCGAGCTCGAGGCACTGCTCGGCGTGCACGTGCACCTCGAGACCAAGGTCAAGGTCGACCGCGACTGGCAGCGCCGCGCCCACGCTCTGGACCGCCTCGGCTTCTAACTCGTCAACGCAGGTGTGGTGCGCGCTTTGCGCATCGTGCGCGCGGCTGCCACTGTGCGCACATGCATGCACTCCTCTTCGGTGTCGCGCCGCGCAACGGCGAGATCACGACCGACAACCCCTTGCTCGCCGCGCTCGAGCGCACCCCGATGGACTACGTCGAGATGCCCGACCCCGGATTCCTCCGTCCCGACTGGGTGATCACCGCGCCCCGGCTCACCGGGATCTGCGGTTCCGACGCCAAGCAGGTCTTCATGGACTGGGGCGAGGGCGGCGGCGACAACCCCATGCGGGAGTTCTCGTCGATGCCCCAGGTGCTCGGCCACGAGGTCGTCACCGAGGTGGTGGCGCTCGGCCCTGAGGCGGAGGGCGTCGAGCTCGGCGACCGGGTCGTGCTCAACCCGTGGCTGTCGTGCGTGCCGCGCGGCGTGTCACCCATCTGCCCGGCGTGCGAAGTCGGCGACCTGAGCCTGTGCTGGAACTTCCAGACGCCGCCGCTCGCACCCGGCATCCACATCGGCACGTCGAGCGACGTCCCCGGGGGCTGGGCCAACCTCATGCCCGCGCACCCGTCGATGCTGTTCCCGGTGCCCGACTCGATCCCCGACGAGGTCGCGGTGTTCGCCGACCCGTTCGCGGTGTCGCTCCACGCGGTCACCCGGCACGCGCCGCCTCAGGGCGGCAAGGTGCTCGTGTACGGCGCCGGCGCGCTGGGAACCTGCGCGATCGCGATCCTTCGCGCGCTCTACCCCGACGTCGAGGTGGGTGTCGTCGCGCGCTTCGGCGCGCAAGCTGACATGGCCCGGAAGCTCGGCGCGCACGAGGTGTTCGCGCACGAGCCCGCGGAGTCGGTGATCGAGGAGGCGGCGAAGTGGTCGGGCGGGAAGCTCGCGTCGCACACCGGGCTCCCGATGGCGTTCCCCGGTGGCATCGACGTGGTCTACGACACCATCTCGAAGAAGGAGACGCTCGAAGTCGGTGTGCGCCTGCTGAAGGCCCACGGCACGATCGTGAAGGCGGGCGTGCACGGCACCACGAACTGGGAGTACACGCCGCTGTACTTCAAGGAGCTCAGCTGGGTGGGCTCGAACGCGTTCGGCATCGAAGAGGTCGACGGCGTGCGCAAGCACGGCATCCACCACTACCTCGACCTCGTGGGCTCGGGTCGCGTCGACCTGAGCGGCATGCTCACCCACACGTTCCCCTTGAACGAGTCGTGGCGCGACGCGTTCGAGGTGCTCGCCACCCAGGACGGCTCCGGCGCGATCAAGGTCGCCTTCGACCAGCGCACCAACTGACCCCCCCCACACCCAACCCCCGCCACACCGGTTCGTGGGTTTGGGTCAGGAGGCGCGTTGGGCGGTGACGGCGATGGTGCCGCCGTCGCGGAACAGGGTGAGCTGGTTGCCGGTCACCTGGTAGGTCTTCGCGAGCCCGAGCGCGGCCAGGTACTGCTGCTCCTGCGTGTTGGAGTCGCACTCGCGTAGCGTTCCCCCGAACGGCCCGAGCGTGATGCGATCCGTGCCGGACACCTCGTACGGACCGCTGAACAGGTTGCAGCCGGCATTGCCCGACACGGTCGCCGCGTCGAACGTGAGCGTCAACGCGCTGCCTTCGACCGGTGACGAGATCGCGTCGCCGGTGTAGAGGCTGGTGACGTCCCACGAGCCGCGCAGCGCCTGCGCGCCGATCGACGCCCCGTACACGAGCAGTCGGCGTCCCGTGCGCGTCGAGAGCGTGAGCGTCGTACGGGTGATGCGCCAGCGTCCGACGCGGGCGAGCGCGGCGAGGTACTTCGGCTCCACCTTGCCGGCGGCGCCTTCGCACGCGATGAGCGTGCTCACACCGTCGTTGGTGACCGTCATGCGCGACCCGTTGGTGGTGTACGAGCTGGTGTAGCCGTTGCAGCCCGACGTGCCGCTCACGTGCTTGGCGGCGAACACCGCGTTCACCACCACGCCGTCGAGCGGCGTGCCGAGGGAGACGCGGTCCGTGAGCACCCAGTTGGTGCCGCGCAGCGGTGGACGCGCGCTTGCGGATGCCGAAGCGGTCGCGGGTGCGGCCGCGAGGAGCAGTCCGGCGGCCACGACGATCAGGAATGTGCGCCGCATGCGGCGAGACTAGGGTCCGCCGCGTGAGCGGCCGAGGCACTCCGCGACCAGGTGCCGAGCGACGCGAGGCGGGTCGCGCGCTGCGAGCCGACGTGCCGCGGTCGGTGCACGCGGAGTGGGATGTCGAGGCACGCGACCGCGACCCGGTGGCCGTGCTCGAGGCGCAGGCGCGCACGCGCGTGCCGGAGCTCGTGCCGGTGCGCTACGAGCGCATGGCCGCGTCGCCGTTCGCCTTCTTCCGCGGCGGTGCCGCGATCATGGCCATGGACCTGTCGACCACGCCGGTCACCGGGCTGACCGTGCAGGCGTGCGGCGACGCCCACGTCGCCAATTTCGGCACCTTCGCCACGCCCGAGCGCAACATCGTGTTCGACATCAACGACTTCGACGAGACCGAGCGCGGTCCGTGGGAGTGGGACGTCAAGCGCCTCGCCACCAGTGTGCACGCCGTCGCACGCGAGCACGGCTTCAAGGCTTCGCAGCGTGACGACGTCGTGCTCGAGGCCGTGCGGGTCTACCGCGAGTACGTCGGCGAGTTCGCCGGCATGCGCACGCTCGACGTCTGGTACGACCGCACGACCGCCGAAGACGTCGTCGCCCACTTCCCGAAGCGCTACCGCGCCCAGGCCGAGCGCGACGTCACCCGGGCGCTGCGGAAGGACCATGTGCGCGCAGTCACCCGGCTGACCAGTGATCGCGACGGTCACCCGCGGTTCCTCGAGGACCCGCCGATCGTCGTCCACCTCGACGAGCTCGAGCCGACCATGCACGACGTCGAGGCCACCATCGCCGACTACCGCGAATCGCTGACCGACGAGCGTCGTTTCCTCTTCGATCGCTTCCGTGTGGTCGACGTCGCCCGGCGCGTGGTCGGGGTGGGCAGCGTCGGTACCCGTTGCTGGGTGGTGCTGCTCGAAGCGGTCGCCCCGGCGGAGGGCACGCCGGATCGGATCGTGCTCCAGGTGAAGGAGGCCCCGCCGTCGGTCCTGGCCCCGTACGTGGGCCCGACGTCGACCGGGCAGGAGGGGCGGCGGGTCGTGACGGGCCAACGCCTCACCCAGGCTGCCAGCGACCTCTTCCTCGGGTGGTGCCGCGCGCCGGGTGGCCACCACTACTACGTGCGCCAGCTCTGGGACGTGAAGGGACAGGGCGACCTCACCCAGATGGACCTGGGCAAACTCACCCACTACGGGGCCCTCTGCGCCCGGGCGCTGGCCCGCGCCCACGCCCGCACCGGCGACGCCGCGGCCATCGCCGGTTACCTGGGCGGGGGCCGCGCGTTCGACCGCGCGATCGCCGGGTTCGCCGCGAACTACGCGGCCGCCAACGAGCGGGATCACGCCGCGCTGCTCGACGCCATCGCGTCAGGTCGCGTGGGCACGAACTCGGCCGCGAACTCGGACGCAAATCGCCCCGAGTAGAAGTTGCTGTGCCGGAAGTTCGCCCATGTAGAGTGCCGACGCGCGGGGGCCGTCGCCTCCGGCCGCAGGGGTTCCACCAGCACGACTTGCGAGACTCGGAAGGGGACATGACGCCACGCCGTTCACGGGGACGCCGGCTCGTCCTCGTCGCAGTCGCTGCCCTCGCGCTTGTCCTCGCCGCGTGTTCCGAGGTGAAGAACAACGGGCAGAACTCGCTCGAACCCAAGGGCCCGAAGGCCCAGCAGGTCTACGACCTGTTCGTGCCGATCCTGATCATCGCGATCATCGTCGGCATCGCGATCATCGTTGCCACCGTCTTCCTGGCCGTGAAGTTCCGGTACAAGAAGGGCACCAACGAGAACCCGAAGCAGGTGCACGGCAACACGCGCCTGGAGATCGGCTGGACCGTCCTCCCCGCGCTGCTGCTGGCGATCATCGCGGTGCCCACCGTCGCCACCATCTTCGACCTCGCCGAGAACCCGGGTCCGCAGGCGCTGCAGGTCACCGTCGAAGGCAAGCAGTGGTGGTGGCAGTTCTCCTATCCCGACGCCAAGGTCGTCACCGCCGACGAGATGATCATCCCGACCGGGCGCGACGTCTACGTGAAGCTCAACGCCTGCGATCCCCAGACCGGCCCCACGAAGACCTGCAACGTGATCCACAGCTTCTGGGTGCCGGAGCTCTCGGGCAAGAAGGACGTCGTCCCCGGTCAGACCAACACGCTGACGCTCAACGCCGACAAGCCCGGCACGTATCTGGGGCAGTGCGCGGAGTACTGCGGTCTGTCGCACGCCAACATGCGCTTCCGGGTGATCGCCAAGAGCCCGGCCGACTTCCAGGAATGGCTGAGCGAGCAGCAACAGGGTCCGGTGAACCCGCTCGTCGACGCCAACGGTGACCCGGCCGGGCCCACGCAGGAGCTCTTGGTCAACTCCAAGAACTTCGGATGCGTCAACTGCCATGTCTTCGACGACTCGTCGAAGGCGTCGTACGGCCCGAACCTCACCCACCTCGCCAGCCGCACCACCTTCGCCAGCGGCAGCTACCCGCTCACCCGCGACAACCTCATCAACTGGGTGATGGACGCCCCGTCGATGATCCCGATGTCGTCGCAGGGCTGCCGGCCCCCGCCGACCGCCGGAGGGATCTGTGTGGGCATGCCGTCGTTCATCCACGACACGCCGACGTCGCCATCGGGTTACAAGCCGATGACGCAACAACAGGCTGAACAGATCGCCGACTTCCTCCTGGAGCAGAAGTAGATGACGACAGTCACCCGCTCCCTGCCGAAGACCGCGGCGCGTCCGTTCGCGCTCCGGCGACCGAAGGCGACCACCGGCTTCTCGAGCTGGTTCACCACCGTCGACCACAAGAAGATCGGCATCCTCTACGGCGGCACCGCGCTGATGTTCTTCGTGCTGGGCGGCGTCGAGGCGCTGCTCATCCGGCTGCAGCTCGCGGGCCCGAACGGCTCGGTGCTCACCGCCGCGCAGTACAACACGATGTTCACCATGCACGGCACCACCATGGTGTTCCTCGTGGGCATGCCGCTGGCGGTTGCCTTCGGCAACTATCTCATCCCGCTGCAGATCGGCGCGCGCGACGTCGCGTTCCCGCGCTTGAACATGTTCGGGTACTGGGTCGTCCTCTTCGGCGGCCTCTTCATGTACTCGAGCTTCTTCCTCGGCGGCGCGCCGAACGGTGGCTGGTTCGGTTACACGCCGCTCACCAGCACGCCGATCTCCGGTGGCGCGCTCCCCGGCAACGGGCCCAACTTCTGGTGCGTCGGCATCGTGCTGCTCGGCATCGGGTCCACCACGTCGGCGATCAACTTCATCGTCACCATCCTGAACATGCGCGCGCCGGGCATGACCCTCATGCGCATGCCGGTGTTCACGTGGATGATGACGGTGGTCGCGTTCCTCACCGTCTTCGCCATGCCGATCATCACCGCGGCGATGATCATGGTGTTCTTCGACCGCAACTACGACACGTTGTTCTTCGTGGCGTCGAAGGGC
>DASXXX010000393.1:0-4379 GCA_036502765.1 Acidimicrobiia bacterium
AAACCCCAGCTCTCGGACATGGTGGTCACTCCTGACGTCGTGGGCGCCGCGACCCTACGACGAGAATCCCGACCCATCAACCAGGATTTCGGGGCGCGAGGGAGGAGAAGGAGCCGGCCGACGAAAACCCCGGAGAGTCGCTGGGTAACGTTGCGACGTGGCGCCGGTCGCGGAACTCCTCGCCGACCGCTACGAGCTCGGGGTCCGACTGGGTTCGGGCGGGATGGGCGACGTGTACCGCGCCCGCGACCGTCTGCTGGAGCGAGTCGTCGCGGTCAAGGTGCCGACGACGACGGTCACCCCGGCGTCGGCGGAACGGTTCAAGCGCGAAGCGCGGGCCGCGGCGCGCCTGAACCACCCGAACATCGTGGGGGTCTACGACTGGGGTGGCGGCACCGAGCCGTTCATCGTCATGGAGTTCGTGGAGGGCCGGAGCCTGCGGGCCGAGCTGCGGGCCCGCCAGAGCCTGCCGCCGGCCGAGGTCGCGGCGCTGGGGGCCCAGATCGCCGACGCCCTTGCCCACGCCCACCACCACGGCGTGGTGCACCGCGACGTGAAGCCCAGCAACGTGCTGCTCACGCCGGGTAGCAGCGTGAAGGTGACCGACTTCGGCATCGCGCAGTCGACCACTCAATGGACCGGGGGCGAGGCGCTCACCGAGCCGGGCGTGGTGCTGGGCACCGTGGGCTATCTCTCGCCCGAGCAGGTCGCGGGTCTCCCCGCCGACGCCCGCAGCGACCTGTACTCGCTCGGTGTCGTGCTCACCGAGTTGCTCACCGGCGAACGGCCGACGGGCGGTGAGGGCGAGCCCACGACCGAGCTCGAGCACGTGATCGCGAAGGCGCGCGCGACCGATCCGAACGCGCGTCACCAGAGCGCCGCCGAACTGCGCGACGCGTTGCGCGACGTCAGCGCGGCGGCGCTGCCCGCGGTCGTGCCTGCGCCCGAGGCGATCGCACCGGCTCCCCTGACCGCGTCGCCCCTGACCGCGTCGCCGCTCACCGCGGCGTCGGTCACCGTCACCGACGCATCGGTCGATCCCAATGCGACCGCGCGCGCGACGGGTCATGCCGCGACGTCGTTGCTGCCGGTGTCGGCGGCCGCCGCCGCGGGCGTGGCGGGCATGGTCGTCACGCCGCCGCCGCGCACGGGTGAAGCGCCGCTCGTGCAAGCGAAGCGCGGGAGGTTCGGTCGCGCCAAGACCACGTATCCGAAGCTCGAGAAGTCACCGAAGCCGGTCAAGCCGCTGAAGCCGCCGAAGCCGAAGCGCCGCGCCCGCAGCCAGGCACGCGCCGCCGCGGCCGTCGCGGGTGTGCCGCCCGCGCCCGTACCGCGCCCGCCCGCACCGCGCCCGCCCGCACCGCGCCCGCCCGCACGACACCGGCAACGCACCTGGAAGCTGCGGCACTGGCTCGTGATCCTCGCCGCGCCGCTGGTGCTGGTCGGGAGCGGGATCGCGGCCTACGCCAAGCTCACCGAGAGCGGGCCCATGGTGGCGGTCCCCGACGTCACCGACCGCAACGTGTTCGCGGCCATCTCGATCCTGCACAACGCCGGCCTCGAGTACCAGTTGACCACCGTGGACAGCCCGCGCCCGGGCGGGATCATCCTGCGCCAGCGACCCGCCACCGGCGAGGACCTCGAAGAAGGGTCGAGCGTGGCGGTCAAGGTCTCGAAGAACGACGCGCTCGTCCCCGACGTGAGCACCATGGACGTCGAGGCGGCCAAGGTGGCGCTGCGCGGCGTGGGGCTCGGGGTCTTCACCGTCACTCCCGACTACCGCGCCGACGTCGATGCGGGCACGGTCATGAGCACCAACCCGCCCGCGAACTTGCGCGCCGGCAAGGCCGAGCCGATCGAGCTCGTCGTCGCGACCGATCCGCACGTGAGGGTCCCGAACGTCGTGGGCCAGGACCAGGCCGGCGCCAGCAGCGCGCTCCAGGCCCTCGGCCTCGACGTCAACGTGCAGACCGCGAGCAGCAACAGCCGGCCCGTCGGGCAGGTGATCAAGACCAGCCCCGGCACCGACGAGACCGTCGTGCGCGGCGACACCATCACCCTCACCGTGTCGTCGGGCCCGAAGCAGGTGAACGTGCCGATCGTGCTCACGTGGGACCGTGACGACGCCATCTCCGAGATCGAAGACCGCCGCTTCCTGGTGAACGTGCTCACGGTGGCCGTCACCAACGGCGACGCCGTCGACACCGTGGTGAGCCAGGACCCCAGCGGGGGCAAGGCCGCCGAGGGCTCGACCATCACCATCACCATCGGGGTCCGCAAGAAGTAGGGCAGACGGGCGAGCGCAAGAACGTTTTGCAACGCTAATTAGCTATGCTAAACTCCTCTCCGTGACTCCGCGCCTCGCCACGCAGACCCTCGACACCGACCTTGCTGAACCGGCCCCGGTGAACGAGGTCGAGCTGGCGTCGCAGCTGCGTCTGGCCGTGGCCCGCCTGTCGCGGCGCATCCGCCAAGAGGCGGCGAGCACCGGTGAGGAGCTCACGACGTCCACCCAGGGTGCCCTCGCCTCCATCGAGCGGCTGGGGCCGATCACCCTCGGCGAGCTCGCGGCGGTGGAGCAGGTGCAGCCGCCGAGCATGACCCGGATCGTCGCCCGGCTCGAGGAGTGGGGCTACGTCACCCGCGTCGTCGATCCCGCCGACCGTCGCGTCGCGCGCGTCGACATCACCGACGCCGGCCGGGAACTCCTCGCGCACAGCCGCACCCGCAAGGACGCCTACCTCGCGCGACGCGTCGCCGAGTTCAGCGACGCCGAACGCGCGCTCCTCGCCCGCGCCCTGCCGCTGCTCGAACGCCTGCAGGACGACACGCCATGAGCGCGGTGACCTCCCGATCATGAAGTCCCGATCATGAAGTCGTTGCGCGGCACCTTCCAGTCGATGCACGTGCGGAACTTCCGCCTGTTCTTCACCGGCCAGCTCATCTCGCAGGGCGGCACGTGGATGCAGACGATCGCGCTCAACTGGCTCGTCCTGCACCTCTCGCACAACAACGGGTTCCTGGTGGGGCTCGCGATCGCGTTGCAGTTCCTCCCCACCCTCCTGTTCGGCGTGTGGGGCGGCGCGATCGCCGACCGCTTCGACAAGCGCAAGGTGCTGCTCTGCACGCAGGTCGCGATGATGGTGGTGGCCACGGTGCTGACGCTCGTCGACGTCAGCGGCGTCGTCCAGCTCTGGATGCTCTACGTGCTCGTGTTCGTCTACGGGCTGGCGCTGGCGGTCGACAACCCCACCCGGCAGTCGTTCGTCTCCGAGCTCGTCCCGGCGGCCGATCTGCCGAACGCCATCGGGCTGAGCAGCGCGATCTTCCAGCTCGCCCGCGTGCTCGGCCCCGCGCTGGCCGGGGTGCTGATCCTCGCCGGCGGCACCGGGATCTGCTTCGCCCTCAACGCGGTGTCCTTCTCGTTCGTCATCGTCGCCCTGCTGATGATGCGCCCCGCAGAGCTGCACCGGTCGAAGCCGCTCGGTCGTGAGAAGGGCCAACTGACCGAGGGCCTCCGGTACATCTGGCAGACGGCAGAGCTCCGATGGATCCTGCTGCTGATGCTCGTGGTCGGGACCTTCGCCATCAACTCACCGGTCGTCCTGCCGCTGCTGGCCAAGGTGACCTTCCACTCCGGGCCGGAGGTCTACAGCTGGATGTCGATCGCCATGGGTGCGGGCGCCATCTTCGGCGCACTGTTCGCGGCCAACCGGTTCGACACGCACGGGCGGGTGCTCGTCACCACAGGGATGGCGTTCGGAGTGGGCATCTGCGTCGCGTCGCTGGCACCGTCGCTCGAGCTGTTCATCGCGCTGCTGGTCGTCGTCGGCGCCGGGCAGATCGCGTTCCTGTCGGTCACCAACTCGTCGCTGCAGCTCCTGTCCGACCCGACGATGCGCGGTCGGGTCATGGCCGTCTACACCATCACCCTGCTCGGCACCACGCCCATCGGCGGACCGCTGGTCGGTTGGATCAGCGACGAGTTCGGACCACGCTGGGGCTTCGCGGTCGGCGGCATCGCCACCATCCTCGGAGTGCTGGTGTTCGGCACCGCGTTCGTGCGGGCCCGCCGGCGCGTCCACGACGACAACACCGTCGGAGCCGACGAGGTCGACGGGATCGTGCTCGGCATCGACGGCGAGGCGATCCCCGCGTCGGTCAGCTAGGCAGTCCGGTCAGTCCGGTCAGTCCGGTCGGTCAGTCAGGTCAGGCGGGTCTGCGGCACGTCGCGCAGACCACCGGCGCGCAGCTCCGCCACCGCGGGCACCGGGTCGGGATCGCCGAACAACTCGGCGTCGGTGTAGTCGGTCGGACGGCCGGTGCCGTCGACGACCCACCACGACGCTTCCAGCGCGATGCCGTTCGGGTCGGTGAAG
>DASXXX010000394.1:0-1668 GCA_036502765.1 Acidimicrobiia bacterium
GCCGCGCCTGCTCGAGCGCAACGTGTCGGAGCTCGGTCCGAAGGTGGCGGTCATCGACGACACCCACGAGGTCACGTGGGCGGAGCTCTCCGACGCCGCCCGCCGGGTCGCCGGACTCCTGCACGCGCACGGCATCGGGCCCGGTGACACCGTCGTGTGGCAGCTGCCCAACTGGTGGGAGGCGCTGGCCGTCGCCCACGGCGTGTGGGCCGCGGGCGCCATCTCGGTGCCGGTGGTGCCCATCTACCGGGAGCACGAGCTGGCCGAGATCATGCGGGTCGTGCAGCCGGTGTGCGTCATCGGGCCGACCGAGTTCCGAGGCCACGACCACGTCGACATGCTCGACGCCGCCGCCGCGACGGCCGGGGTCGACCTGAAGCTCAGGGTGGTCGTGCGGGGCGAGGCGACGGGCTGGGTGTCGTGGGACGATGCCCAACGGGCCACGCCGCACGTGGAGACCGCGATCGACCCGGGCGCGCCGATGATCGTCGGGTTCACCTCCGGCACGACGTCCGGGGCCAAGGGCGCAGTGGTGAGCACGCGGGGGTTCCTCGCGGTCCCGATGCGTCACCACCGCGCGACGCCGTACACGTTCCGCGACCGCGGGTACATGCCCGCGCCGGTGTCGCACATCACCGGGCTGCTCATGGCCGTGACGCTCCCGCTCGTGTCCGGCTGCTCGGTCGTCCTGAGGGAGCGGTGGGACGCGGCGCGTGCCGTCGACGACATGCAGAACTACGGCGTGACGTACACAGGCGGCGCGACCGTGTTCATCCAGGAGCTCGCCGATGCGGTCGAGGCGGCGGGGCTCGGCTCGTTGCCGCTGTCGTGCGGCTACAACCTCGGCGGCAGCGCGATCCCGCTCGACGTGGTCGAGCGGGCCGAGGCCCTCGGGTTCCGGCCCCGGCGCGCCTACGGCATGACCGAGTGCCCGACGGTGTCGGCGTCGCTCGGCGACGACGGTCCCGACGTGCGCTGCGTCACCGACGGTCGGATCCTGCCCGGGGTCGAGGTGCGGGTGGTCGACACCGACGGGCGCGACGTCGGGAGGGGATCGGAAGGCGAGTTCCTCGTGCGCGGGCCGCAGCGCGTGCTCGGCTACCTCGACCCACAGCACACCGCCGACGGCTTCGACGCCGAGGGTTGGTTCCGGAGCGGCGACCTCGGAATCGTCGACGAACGCAACTGCATCCGCGTGACCGGTCGGACCAAGGACATCATCAACCGCGGCGGTGAGAAGCTGTCGGCCCAGGAGATCGAAGGTCTGCTGCGCCGCCATCCCGACGTGTCCGACGTCGCGGTGGTCGCCGCGCCCCACCCGCGCCTGGGGGAGGAACCGGCCGCGTTCGTCATCGCTCGTGGGGGCGTGGCAGTCGACGACGCCGCGCTGGCGCAGTTCCTCGAGTCCGAAGGCGTCGCCCCCCAGAAGATCCCCCGCGTCGTGGTGGCGGTCGACGATCTGCCCCGCACCGCGTCGGGCAAGGTCAAGAAGTACGAGCTCGTCGGCCAGCTCCCGCCCCGCTGATCCCCGACCATCTCGGACTTCGAGGGGTCATGACCCCGTCGACTCCGAGATGTTCGTCACGAGGGGGACTTCTCGTCGGGCCAGCGGTTGGTGAAGTTGGTGTCGCGCTTCTCGCGGAACGCGGCGATGCCCTCGTCGACGTC
>DASXXX010000395.1:0-9894 GCA_036502765.1 Acidimicrobiia bacterium
CTCGGCCAGCCGACCGCGTACAAACTCGTCCCGACGATGTGTACGCCCACACTGATGGCGCATCCCGATTCGCCGGTCGGCAAGCGCGCCACGTTCGCGCAACACAATCTGTGGGCGACGCCCTACGCTCCGGACGAGCGCCGGGCTGCGGGCGAGTATCCGAATCAGCACAGCGGTGGCGACGGACTTCCGCGCTGGACGGCCGCCGATCGTTCGTTGGTGAACACCGATCTCGTCGTCTGGTACAGCTTCGGCGTCACGCACTTCGTGCGGCCCGAGGACTGGCCGGTCATGCCGGTCGAGTACGCGGGCTTCCTCCTCACCCCCAACGGCTTCTTCGACCGCAACCCCGCCCTCGACCTCCCCCCGTCGAAGCACTGCCACCCCGACCCCGAGTAGCCCGACCCCCCTCTCGCTTTGGCGTCGCCTACCCCCCTCTGTGGTGGGTACGCGACGCCAAAGCCGGGGTCAGGCAGCACGACGACGCTCACGAAGTGCGTTGGCGATCGCCGAGCACACCTGGGCGGAACGGTTCCTGAGCTCCGTCGGCCCGACGTCCACGGTGATCCAGCCGCTCGCCAACAGGCGGTGACGGCGGCCGCGATCACGACGCACTGCGGCGCGGCCGGTGTGGAACTCGTCGGAGTCGTACTCGATCGCGATCCTCTCGGCCGGGTACGCGGCATCGACCCGTGCGACGAGCTCGCCGCCGACCCAGATCTCGTGCTGGACGACCGGAGCGGGCAGTCCCGCAGCTCGTAGTACCTGGACCAGAACAGTCTCCATCTCGCTCTCGGTCGGGCGCCGGCTCGGGTCCCGCCGCGCGAGCAGACCGCGCAGCACGGGACCGCCAGGTCGACCCGGCCGGCTCAGTCGTTTCACGATCGAGGCGACCTCGCACTCCGCGAACAGGCCGCGCCGTAGTCCGTGCTCGAAGATGATCTCGACCATCCCGTCCCGGTAGACGGAGCAGAGGTCAAACAGGGTGCGAACGGGAGTTGTCGCCGTGATCCCGTCGACGACGGTGATGTCGATCCGATCCAACCGCTTGGTCTCGTGCGCGATGACCCTTTCCGCATGGCTCCGGCGCCATCGAGGGCACACGATCTCCACGAACTCGCGCTTCCGTCCCGGCATCTGGTGCAGCTCGGCTGCTGACCGGTGCGACGCCACTGCCCGGAACCCACCGGCCCAGCACGCCGCGAGCAGATCGCCCTCCCAGGTCGCCGGCGCGCCGTGCAGTCGGTACACGTCGCGGTACAGCCTCAACCAACGAAGATCGAGGATGCGCCGCTCGATCTGGCGCTCGGTGAGCCCCGCCATCCGCGCATGCGCGCCTCGGAAGACTCCGTGGTGCTCTGCGGCATGGCGCGCCAGGGTCTCGTCAGCATCCGTGTCGACGGTCATGGCGCCATTCGAGCCGCAAGGTGGGACAACCACGCGCTTTGGCGTCGCCTACCCCCCTCTGTGGTGGGTACGCGACGCCAAAACGAGAGGGGGGAGGGACTCAGGGGTGTTGGGAGCTGACGCTGACGATCTCGCCGGTCATGTAGGTCGAGTAGTCGGAGGCGAGGAAGACGATGACGTTCGCGACCTCCCAGGGCTCGGCGGCGCGGCCGAACGCCTCGCGCGACGTGAGCTCTTCGAGGAGCTCGTCGCTCGTCACCTTGGCCAGGAACGGGTGCATCGCGATGCTCGGCGCGACCGCGTTCACGCGCACGCCGAATTCCGCGGCCTCGATCGCCGCGCACCGGGTCAGCGCCATGACCCCCGCCTTCGCCGCGGCGTAGTGCGCCTGGCCCGCCTGCGCGCGCCAGCCGAGCACCGAGGCGTTGTTCACGATCACGCCCGACCCGCGCGCCTGCAGGTGGCGCAGCGCGGCACGCGTGCAGCGGAACGTCCCGTTGAGGGTCACGTCGAGCACCGTCGTCCACTGCTCGTCGGTCATCTCGACGACGTTCGCAGTGCCGCCGAGACCCGCGTTGTTGATCACGACGTCCAACCCACCGGTCTCGGCGATCGCACCGTCGAACAGGGCCTGTACCGCGGCCTCGTCGGTCACGTTGCACGGGATGGCCGCGGCCACCGCGTCGCCGAGCTGCTCGGCCGCCTCGCCGAGCCGGCGCTCGTGCGCATCGCTGAGCACGACCCGAGCGCCCTCCTCGATGCAGCGCTTCGCGGCCGCGAACCCGATGCCGGTCCCGGCGGCGGCGGTGACGAGCGCGGTCTTGCCCGCCAGCAGGCCATGGGCGGGCGGGTACGACGGGGCTTCGGGAGGCATCAGACGACCTTCGGCTCGGGGGGCAGGCCCAGGACTCGCTCGCCGATCACGTTGCGCTGGATCTCGTTCGACCCGCCGTAGATCGTGTCGGCCCGGCTGTACAGGAACAAGCGTTGGAACGGGCTGAGGTCGTACGGGCCACCATCCGCGACGTCGGCCCACGGCCCGAGCGCGTCCATGGCGAGCTCGCCGAGGCGCTGGTGCATCGTGCCCCAGAACAGCTTCGAGATCGACGTCTCGCGCGTGACCTCGCCCTTCGACATCGCGGTCAGCCCGCGCAACGCGTTGTACCGCATGATCTCGAGCTCGATCCACGCCTGGGCCAGCCGCTGGCGCATGACGGGATCCGCGTCGTGGCCGAGGTCGCGGGTCCGAGCGAGGATCTCGCGCCACTCGTTCGCGAAGCCGAGCTGCTGACCGAGCGTCAGGGCGCCGCGCTCGAACGCGAGCGTGCCCATCGCGACCCGCCACCCCGCGTTCACCTCGCCGACGACGTGGTCCTTCGGCGTCCGCGCCCCGTCGAAGAAGACCTCGTTGAACTCCGAGTCTCCGGTGATCTGCTCGATCGGGCGGATCTCGACCCCCGGCTGGTCCATCGGCACGAGGAGGTAGGAGATCCCGCGGTGCCGGGGCGCGTCACGGTCGGTCCGCGCGAGCACGAAGCACCAGCTGGCCCAGTGGGCGAGCGAGGTCCAGACCTTCTGACCGCTCACCGACCACTCCTCGCCGGTCGGCCCGTCGACGAGCTCGGCGCGCGTCGCGACGTTCGCGAGGTCCGACCCGGCATTCGGCTCCGAGTAGCCCTGGCACCAGAGCTCCTCGCCGCTCGCGATCTTCGGGAGGAACCGCTGCTTCTGCTGGTCGGTGCCGAAGTGGAGGATCGTCGGCCCGATGAGGCCCTCACCGACGATCCCCACCCGTCCGGGGCCCCCCGCCCGGGCGTACTCCTCGTAGAAGATCACCTGCTGGAGCAGCGTCACGTCCCGACCGCCGTACTCGGCCGGCCAGGACAGGCAGGTCCACCCGGCCGCGCCGAGCGCCCGCTCCCAGGCCAGGCGCTCCTCGAACAGCGAGTGCTCGTCACCCGGGCCACCCCGGCCCCGCACCACGCCGAACTCGCCCTCGAGCGCCGTGGTCAGCCAGGCCCGCGCCTCGGCCCGGAATCGCTCGTCCTCCCGGGAGAAGTGAAGGTCCACGGCCGGAGTCTCGCCGATCCACGTCGCTCCCGGTAGAACCGGTTGCAGTCCGAATGCCCCTGACGCCCATCGCTCAGGGTTTGCGTGCAGACTGCCGATCCAACGAGAATCTTTTTGTCCGCTGCGGCAATGGGCGTGGCTGTCGTGGCAGGGAGCCCTCGTGAAGACGTTCCGTCGTTCGTCCCTCATCGTGATTGCGGTCGCGATCATCGTGGGCTTCGGCGCGGGCGCGTACCTGCTCGTCCCGTGGAAGGGAAGCAGCAACGAGGCCGACGCCGCCGGCGCGCCGAAAGTCCGCCCGACGGGAAACGGCCGGTTCAAGCTGCTCGCCTCGCCCGCGCCGGGCGCGACCGGCATCCCGCCGCAGACGACGATCAAGGTCGACGCGCAGAACGGTCGCATCAGGCACCTCACCGTGAAGGGCCCTGACGGCACCCCCGTCCACGGGTACCTCGACCAGAACGGCGAGTGGTGGCTGACCACCACGAGCCTCGCCCCCGGAGCCGCGTACAACGTGAGCGCGCGGGTGGTGCCGAACCGCGGCAAGCCGCACACCAAGAAGTGGACGTTCACGACGGTCACCCCTACGGGCTACCTCGGCGTGCGGGTCGTGCCCGGCGACAACGAGGTCGTCGGCGTCGGCCAGCCGATCGCGCTGCGCTTCACTGCGCCGGTCGTGAACAAGGCTGCCGTCGAGGCCCGCCTCAACGTGATCACCACGCCGGCGGTCGAGGGCTCGTGGCACTGGATGAGCGACACCGAGGTGCACTGGCGGCCCGCCGACTACTGGCCCGCGCACACCGAGGTCTGGTTCGACGGCAACCTCGAGGGGGTCGACGGGGGCAACGGGCTGATCGGCAACGTTCACCGCACCGCGCACTTCCACATCGGTGATTCGCACGTGAGCATCGCCAACGCGGCGTCGCACACGATGACGGTCACGAGCAACGGCGCGGTGGTCAAGACGTTCCCGATCAGCGCCGGGCGCGACAAGTACCCGACGATGAGCGGCAAGCACCTCGTGCTCGGCAAGGCAGCCGATGTCATCATGGACTCGGCGACCAACGGCATCCCCCGCAACTCGCCGGACGGCTACTACGAGCACGTCGCCTGGGACACGCAGATCTCGTCGACCGGCGAGTACGTGCACGCGGCGCCGTGGTCCGTCGGTGACCAGGGCAGCAGCAACGTGTCCCACGGCTGCATCAACATCAGCACCGCGAACGCGGAGTGGTTCTACGGCTTCAGCCAGCGCGGCGACGTCGTCGACGTCACCGGCACGTCCCGCCCGCCCAACGACGACATCGCGATGGTCGACTGGAAGCTCCCGTACGACCAGTGGCAGGCCGGCAGCGCGCTCTTCGACCCGACGCCGGCGCCGCACGCCCCGCCCCGCCACTAGCGCCATCGGGCGGAGTGGCACCCGCGCGAAGGCCTAGCTGTAGCGGGCGGGCGCGGCAGCGAGGCGTCGGCGCGCGAGCACGACCGCGCTGACCGCGGCCAGCGCCACGCCGGTCGCCATCTCCACGCGGATGCCCTCGACCGACTCGCGCTGGATCCGCTTGTGGAACTCGTCGAGCCAGCGCGGCCACGGGTTGAACCCGAAGAAGTACTCGCACGGCTTGTCCGCGTCGAGCAGCGCCGCACCCGCGATGCCCGCGAGGAGGGCGGTCCGCGGTGGCACCCCGGCGGCGGTCATCAGCGCGACGACACCGAGCCCGAGCACACCGTCACGCTTGGCCACCTTGATGAACCCGTCGCGCTCGAGGGACGGATCGCCCCAGTGCGGGGTCATGTCCATCGCGACGTGGGTCGCGACGCCGGCACAGAACGCGAGCACCGGACGGCGGCGGAGCGCGGTCCCCGCGATCGTTCCCGCAAGCACGTGGTTGGTGATGAACATCGCTCCGGTAGTGTGCCCCACGCACCCGTCGGCTCACTGAAACGAGGGCACCATGGCCCGCTTCCGCGTGGGAGTGCAGCTCCATCCGCAGGTCGCGACCGTCGACGATCTGCGCGCTGCGTGGCGCGCCGCGGACGCGCTCGAGGTCGACAGCATCTGGGTGTGGGACCACTTCTTCCCGCTCTACGGCAACCCCGACGCGAACCACTACGAGGCGTACACCCTGCTCGCCGCGATGGCCGCCGAGACGACGAACGCGCGGATCGGTGCGCTCGTCACCTGCAACTCGTACCGCAACCCGCAGCTGCTCGCGGACATGGCCCGCACGATCGACCTCATCAGCCACGGCCGGTTCATCCTGGGGATCGGGTCGGGATGGTTCGAGCGCGACTACACGGAGTACGGCTACGACTTCAAGACCGCGCCGGCCCGGCTGCGCGACCTCGCCGAGGCGCTGCCGCTCGTCATCGAGCGGCTGGGCCAGCTCACACCGCCGCCGCAGGGCGATCTGCCGATCCTGATCGGCGGCGGAGGTGAGAAGGTGACGCTGCGGCTGGTCGCCGAGCACGCCGACGCCTGGAACACGTTCGGGCCGCCCGCGAACTTCGCGGCCAAGTCGGCGGTGCTCGACGAGTGGTGCACCAAGCTCGGCCGCAACCCGGCCGAGATCGAGCGCACCGTCGGGATCTCGGGCGACGAGGTCTCGAGCTGGCAGGAGTACCTCGACGCCGGTGCCGACCACCTCATCGTGATGACCGGCGCGCCGTACGACCTCGCGCCCGTCGAGACCCTCCTCGCCGCGGCCCGTTCCTGACCGCGGCGACGGGCGCGGCGTGGACCACCATCCTGAAGATCTCCGCCGGTCGATCGCCTCACCTCGTGCCGATCAACGACCGGCGGCGGTCCTGCGGCTGCTCCCGCCCGGGAGCGGCGCCGGCTTCCTCGGTGCGCTCGCGGTACCGGCCGATCTCTACTGGGTGACGCGCCGACCAGCACCGTTGGCCGGCATGGGCTATCCGCGCGGCAACAGCTGGACCCAGCTGCACGACGCTGGGATCCGCCACGTCGTCTGCCTCACGCACGCCGAAGCGCCGTACGACGCGTCACCGCTCGCGATCCACCACGCACAGCTGCAGGACCTCTACACGCGCGCCGAGCCCGACGACCCGGAGCGCGAGCGCGAGCTCGCGATCGGCGCCGCGCGGTTCGTGGCCGACCGCCTCGACGCGGGTGAAGGCGTCGTCGTCCACTGCCATGCCGGACGCGGCCGCACCGGCACGGTCATCGGCGGCGCGCTCGTGATGCTCGGCCACGATCCGGCGACGGTCGTCGACTGGCTCCACCGCGTGCAGCGCACCCGCGGCAAGCGCGGGTGGCCGGAGCAGCCGTGGCAGGCCGAGGTCGTGCTCAGCGTGCGGTGACGCTGATGCTGACCGTCCCGGCGTCGGCCGCGGTGGTCCAGGTGAGCAGCTGGGTCGCGGGGTCGTAGACCGTCTCGCCCGCCGACACCCGGACGTCGGGCACGTCGGGATAGTGCAGCCGGGGGAGGTAGACGACCGTCGGTGCGTCGAGCGCGGGCTCCCGGCGCAGCTCCGCGGTGAACTCGCCCGAGTCGAGGTCGAAGCGCATCGACTGGGGCGCGCCGGCCCAGTGCCGGACGTAGGGCCGGCAGAAGGCACGCGTCGCTCGCCCGCCCGAGTCGAGGTCGCCCGGATCGGTGACGTCGTCGGGGCTGAAGATCGAGAGGTCCTCGGCGTTCCACTGGTCGCCGTGCTCGTGCGAGTTGTCGGCCGTGTAGTTCCACTGGGTCGTGTGGAGGAGCAGCTCGTCCATCGCGCGATAGCTCGCGTCGAGCGCGGCTTCCTGGCTCGACCAGTCCCCCGTGCGGAACGCCTCCCCGGCGTTCATCTCGTACGGGATCCCGAACTCCCCGACGAGCATCGGCGGATCGCCCATCCGTTCGCGCGAGACCTGCTGCAGCCCGCTGAGCATCTTGACGTGCTCACCCGCGATCGCCTCGACCCCGGACACCACCTCGCCCGAGATCGAGCGGTAGGCGTCGACGTCGAACGACCGCGTGATGAGGCTCATGACGTCGTACCAGTGGCGGGCGTTGCACACGAGCGGGTCGGGATCCTGCCACTCGGTGTCGAGCTCCATCGGGGAGCCTTCGAGGAAGATGAAGCAGTCGGAGTGGCGGGACCGCATCGCGTCGCGGAACCTCCGCGCGAACGGCTCCATGTGGTCGTGCCACCCGCGGCCGCCCAGACCGTCGGGCCTGAGCAGCACCGGCGTGCCGCCCGCGTCGCGGTCCCAGAGTCCGACCTCACGCCACGGGCACCCGTCGTGCCAGACGCCCGCCGCCTCGGTCGCCGCGAGCTGCTCGAGCGGGCTCAGTGGCTCCGGACCGGAGTCGTCGCGCGACATGAACCGACGGCCGCGGGTGAAGTCGCGCCCGCGCATCCCGATGTACCCCGGGTTCGGCTCGTTGAGCGTGTCGTACCCGAGGACGTTGTCGAGATCGGCGATCCGCTCCGCGACCGCGCCGACCGACGCCAGGTACCGGTCCTGGAGCTCGTCCTGCACGCCGTGCAGCCGCGGGGGTGCGTACGTGTCGCCGCCGTAGAAGATCGTCCACATCGAGGCGACGGGAGCGGTCTGGTAGTTGCCGGGCCAGTCGAACGCGTGCAGCGCGACCGCGTCGGCGTCGACGAAGCGCTCGGGGCGCATGCCCGCCAGCTCGAGCGTCCAGTACGGCGCACCGTCGCCACCGGTCCAGCGGCTCCAGACGTCCTGGTGCGGGTCGACGAAGACGAGCAGCCCGCGCTCGCCCGCGCGCCGGACGCACTCGCGCACGTAGTCGAGGTACGCCTCGTCGTGCTGTCCGGGGCCGGCGTGCTCGATCGCCTCCCACGTCACGAGGAAGCGCAGGACGTTGAAGCCCCAGTGCGCGATGCGGTCGAGGTGACGGTCGATCTCGTCGAGCGGTGCGGGCCGGCCGACGAAGCTCACGTCGCGCCAGTGCTCGAAGTCGACCCCGAGATGCGTCGCGCCATCCGGGGTGAACGGGACCTTCGTGCTGCCGCCGAAGTTGACCCCGCGCAGCAACGTCGGCCGCCCCTCCGGGTCGACGAACCAGGCGGGCCGGGTGCTGTATCCGTGGGTCATCGGGCCGAAGCATCGCACGTCGCGCCAGTAGCCTGGCCCGGTGCGGATCGACTTCCAGGCGTCCGAGCGCGCCAGCCTCGGCGTCGAGGTGGAGCTGACGCTCGTCGATCCCGACACGGGGGCGCTCGTCAGCGCGGCGTCCGGGCTGCTCGCGGAGCTCGGCCGCGAGCACGCGGGCGGCCTGCACCCGAAGGCGAAGCACGAGCTGTTCGAGAGCACCGTCGAGGTGATCACCGGGATCTGCCAGACACCGGCCGAGGCGAAGCGGGACCTCACCGCGACGATCGCGGAGGTGCGCGACGCAGCCGCGGCTCGCGGGCTCACCCTGCTCTCGGTGGGCAGCCACCCGTTCTCCCACCCGTACGAGCAGCAGGTGAGCCCGGATCCCCGCTACCACAAGCTCATCGACGAGATGCAGTGGATGGCGCGCCGGCTCCAGATCTTCGGCATCCACTACCACGTGGGTGTGCGCTCGGCCGAGAAGTCCATCGTCGTCGCCAACGCGATGCAGTTCTACCTCGCGCACCTCTTGACGCTCTCCGCCTCGAGCCCGTACTGGGAGAGCCATGACACCGGGCTCGCCTCGTGCCGGGTCAAGGTGTTCGAGGGGCTGCCGACCGCGGGGCTGCCACCCGTCATCGACGACTGGGCGGACTTCGAGCAGTTCATGCACACGCTCGTGGCCGCCGAGGCCATCTCCACCATCCGCGAGGTGTGGTGGGACGTACGCCCGCACCCGAACTTCGGGACCGTCGAGGTGCGCATCTGCGACGCGATGCCCACCCTGCGCGAGGTCGCCGCGGTGGGGGCACTGGTGCAGTGCCTGGTGCACCGCATCGACGCCCGGATCGACGCCGGAGAGGCGGTCTACATCCCGCGGGAGTGGACGATCCGCCAGAACAAGTGGCTCGCGGCGCGGCACGGACTGGACGCGAAGCTCATCGTCGACGACGAAGGCACCCGGTGCACCGCGAGCGAGGTCATCCGTGCCCTGGTCGACGAGCTCGGACCCGTCGCCGCGGAGCTCGGGTGTGCCGAGGAGCTGGCCGACGTCGGCAACATCCTCCGGCTCGGGCCGAGCTACGTGCGCCAACGCAAGGTCGTCGCCGCGGGCGGCGACCTGGTGGACGTGGTGCGGATGCTCACCACCGAGCTCGAGCGCGACGAGCCGGGCGCCCGATGAGCGCAGCGCGGAGCGGGCACGAAGTGCGCAGCTCGGAGCGGCCCCGAGCGGCGGAGCGGAAGCGATGAGCGCAGCGCGGAGCGGGCACGAAGTGCGCAGCTCGGAGCGGCCCCGAGCGGCGGAGCGGAAGCGATGAGCGCAGGGATCGACGCGTTCCTCGACG
>DASXXX010000396.1:0-12159 GCA_036502765.1 Acidimicrobiia bacterium
CATGCAGAGGATCGGCAGGTAGACGCGCACGCCCGGCCACTCCCTTTCTTCGCGTTCTCGATCGAGTGCGTCGAGACGACAGGCGTTGTTGCGCGCAGGCTATCCGAACCGCGCGCGCGGATGCCTGTTGGATCGGGGTCGTAGTTCCAGACCGGAGCTAGACGAGGTGGAGCGACCGCACCCGCTCGAAGCGCGACGCGACGTCGGGCCAGTTGACGAGGTGCCAGTACGCGTCGACCCAGTCCTTCTTCACGTTCTTGTACTGCAGGTAGTAGGCGTGCTCCCACATGTCGAGCACGAGCAGCGGCGGGCCACCCTGGCCGACGTTGCCCTGGTGGTCGTAGACCTGCTCGACGATGAGCCGACCGCCGAGCGGCTCCCACGAGAGCGCACCCCACCCCGACCCCTGCACGTTCATCGCCGCCTCGGTGAGCTGCGCCCGGAACCCGTCGTAGGAGCCGAACCACTCCTTCACCGCCGCGGCCAGATCGCCATCGGGCTCGCCGCCGGCGTCGGGCGCCATGTTCGTCCAGAACAAGGAGTGCAACACGTGGCCGGAGAGGTGGAACGCCATGTTCTTCTCGAGCTGGTTGATCGTGCCGAAATCACCCGATTCGCGGGCTTCGCCCAACTTCTCGAAGGTGGTGTTGGCCCCGTCGACGTAGGCCTTGTGGTGCTTGTCGTGGTGCAGCTCGAGCACCTCGGCCGAGTAGTGCGGCTCGAGCGCGGTGTAGTCGTAGGGCAATTCGGGCAGTTCGTACTTCGGCACGGAACCTCCTCATCGGGTGCCCCGAGGGGCACCGGTCGAGCTCCAACCCCCCGGTGGACGCTACCTCGCGAACGGGTCGTTTTCGGACGGAGCATGGCGCGGAACCAGTCCGATCCGCTGCTAGCGTTCCCGGTTCCCCGGGCGCTCAACCACAGCAATTCCTGCTGCGCCGGCAATTCCTGCTGCGCAGCCAGACTCCTGCGTGGGCAGCGCAGTCCGATTCCTGCATGACCTCTCCCCGCCGCACCCTCGCCGCCTTCCTCGTCGCGCTCGTGGTGGCGGGCCTCGCAGCCTCGGCCCTCCCCGCGGCCCTCTCCCCGGTGGCCGCCGGCGCCGCGACCACCGACGACCTCGAGGCCGCGCGACAGAAGCTGTCCGAGGCGCGGGCCACGGCCAACGAGACCGCCGCGCAGTTCTCCAGCGCCGACCACCAGCTCGAGCAGACCCGCGACGACATCGCGAAGCTGCAGGACTCGGTCGCCACGACCAAGGCCAAGGTGCAGGAGCTGCGCGAGTACGCCCGCCAGCGCGCGGTGTTCGCGTACACCCACCCCGGCACGTCCCTCGAGGCCTTCGTCGACGCCGCCAACGCGGTCGACGCCGCCCGGCGCCAGCAGCTGCTCGACCAGGCCAACCAGACCGACAACGACATCGCCAAGCGGCTGAGCACCCTGACGTCCGTGCTCAAGAACCAGCAGGGCGACCTCGAGCGCCAGGAACGCGAGCAGGCGCAGATCAGCGACCAACTCGACGCCAAGCTCGCTTCGCTGCGCGCCGACCAGCACGACGTCGAGCAGGCCGTCGCCGACCTCCAGGCGCGCCTCGACGCCGAGATCCAGATCGCGGCCCTCGTCGACGCCCAACGCAAGGCCGAGCTCGAAGCCGAGAAGGCGTCGCTCCAACAGCAGCAGACCATCTCGGCAGCCGGACCCGGCCAGATCATCACGCCGCCGAAGACGGGCCCGTTCCAGTGCCCGGTGCAGGGCGCGGCGTACAGCGACGACTACGGCGGCCCCACTGGCCATCCCGGTATCGACATGTTCGTCCCCACCGGCACGGCCGCGGTCGCGGTGATGGCGGGGACGGTGCGCTTCGTCCCCGACGAGGGCGCCGGTGGCAACACCGCGTACCTCGCGGCCGCCGACGGCAACACCTACTTCTACGCCCACTTCTCGCAGTTCATCGGCGAGGGTCGCACCGTCGCCCAGGGCGAGGTCATCGGGCTCTCGGGCATGACCGGCAACGCGACCGCGCCGCACGTCCACTTCGAGGAACGCATCGGCGGCGACAACGGCAGTACGACCGATCCGTACCCGGCGCTCAAAGCGGCGGCGTGTTGAGCCGAAGAACAGCGCAACCACGCACCCGGGCCATGAGGTCACTTGGTACCGTGACCACGACGAGGGGGTATGCGTGAGCGAGGGAACCGCGAGGTAGGGATGGCCGACGCACACGACCGCAGCGCACGAGTGCTCGATCCGGGCTACGTCGTCGCGCTCGACGCGAGCAGCATCGAGGAGCTCCGGGTCAAGCACGCCGAGTGCGTGGAGCTCGAGACCGAGGTCTCGTACGTGCGGCGCCTCACCCAAGCGCGCATCGACATCCTGGAGGCCGAGGTGCAGCGTCGCGTCAACGGCGGCTCCCTCGAGGACCTCATCAGCCGACTCCCGGAGATCCTGTCCGACCCCGGGCCGCGCGGGAACCCGGCGTCGAGCCGGCTGCCGCTGCAGATGGCGCCGGAGCAGGACTCCGAGTGGGCACCCGAGTTCGAGCGCTTCGACGGGGTGCTCGCCAACCTCCCCACGCTCAGCGACACCGAGCTCGACGAGGCCATCGCCGGTCTGCGGGCACTCGAACGCGAGGTCTCCGACCAGCGCCGGGAGCTGTTCGCGGTGATCGACCGCATCGACGTGTCGCTGGCCACGCAGCTGCGCTGACCTCCCCCACGCCTCCCCCACGCCTCCCGCCACAAATGGGGCGCCACTGAAATCGACCGCGGGCGGCGCCGGTATGATCGTCGGCGCTATGCAACGGGTGGCAATGCTGAGCGTGCACACCTCGCCGCTCGCACAACCAGGTGCCGGCGACGGTGGCGGTATGAACGTCTACGTCCGGGCCCTGGCCTCTGCGTTGGCGCGCGCGGGCGTCGCGGTCGACGTGCTCACCCGGGCCGAGCACCCCGAGCAACCGCCGTGCGTCGACGTGGAGCCCGGCTTCCGGGTGCTGCACGTGCCGGCCGGTCCCTGTGCACCGGTGCCGCTGCGCGACCTGCCCGACCTCGTTGGTGCGTTCACCGACGAGGCGCGCGACATGATGACCCGCGCCGGCGGCTACGACGTGCTGCACGCGAACTACTGGGTGTCGGGCGCGGTCGGCCACCGCCTCAAGCACGAGCTCGACCTGCCGCTGGTCACCACGTTCCACACGTTGGAGCGTGTGAAGGCCGAGGTCGGCCTGGGCGACGACATACCGCTGCGGCCGCGCGTCGAGGCCGAGGTCGTGCGCTGCGCCGATCTCGTCGTCGCGTCGACACGCGAGGAGCACGACCAGCTCGTGCGCCACTACGGCGCCGACCCCGACCGCATCGAGATCATCACCCCGGGCGTGGACCACGCCGTGTTCTCCCCCGGCGACCGCGCCCGCGCGCGCCGGCACGTCGGGCTCTCCGGTGGGCCGGTGCTGCTGTTCGTCGGACGCATCCAGCCGTTGAAAGGCGCCGACCTCGCGGTGCGCGCGCTCGCCGAGGTGCACGACCGCCGCGCGCAGCTCGTGGTCATCGGCGGACCGAGCGGTCCCGACGGTGTCGGCGAGGTCGAGGCGCTGCACGCGCTGGTCGCCGAGCTCGGTCTCGAGCACCGCGTGCGCTTCGTCGCCCCGCAACCGCACGACCAACTCGTCGAGTACTACCGCGCCGCCGACGTGTGCGTCGTGCCGTCGCGCACGGAGTCGTTCGGGCTCGTCGCGCTCGAGGCGGCCGCGTGCGGCACCCCGGTCGTCGCCGCCAACGTGGGTGGGCTCCGCCTGCTCGTCGACGACGGTGTCACCGGATTCCTCGTCGACGAGCGCGACCCCGCCGCGTACGCGGCGCGCATCGATCGCATCCTCCGCGACGAGTGCGGCGAGGTCGGCGCACACGCGTACGCACGATCGACGCGCTACCGCTGGAGCATCGCCGCGGCGCGGCTGCGTCGTCACTACGACGACCTCACCGCGCGCGCGCCGGTCAAGTGCAGCTAGACCGGCCCGAAGCGCTGGAAGCGGCGCACGAGCTCGTCGCCTCGCACCTCGAAGGTCCGGTCGCGGCGGAGTCGTACATCCAGACCGTCGAGTACGACCCCGAACTGCGGCGCTGGTACGTGCGCTTCACGTGCGACGGTCGTGATGCCACCACGATCTACTTCGACCTCCACGAGCGCACGTTGCGCTACGAGGTGTACTTCCTGCCGCTGCCGCCGGAGCACCACCTCGAGCTCTACGAGTTCCTGCTGAAGCGCAACCACTCGATGTACGGGGCGCGGTTCTCGCTCGGACCCGACGGCGACGTGTACCTCGTCGGTCGCGTCGCGCTCGAGCACCTCACCGTCGACGAGCTCGACCGCATCATCGGCGTGCTCTACGAGCTCACCGAGCGCTGGTTCCAGCCCGTCGTGCAACTCGCCTACGGGAAGCGCACGCGTCCAGGTTCGTGAGATCGGCGGCGTGATGCAGCGTGACGCAGCGTGACGCAGCGTGACGCGCGGCGCGTCCGTGCGTCTCTGCCATCGCCGGGCCTGACGGGGTCCGCCGGGTCCGGGCCCGAGGTGCCGGAGGACCGTTCCGTTCGGGGAAGTGCGGGGCGGGACCGAACGTTCCTCGGGCTCGACCCACCCGGCCACGCCGGCCTGCAGACAGCCGGCCTGCCGGAAGGTCTGGGTTAGCCTGCTGCGGATGCGCTTGGCACTCGTGGGCGGCGGTCGCATGGGCGAAGCGCTGGCCGTCGGCCTCCTCGACGGCGGCTGGGAAGCCGAGGAGCTCGCGATCGCCGAGGTCGACGCCGATCGCCACCACCTCCTGGAGGCACGCCTGCCCGGCGTACGGGTCGTGCGCAACCCGGCGTGGGCCGCGGGCGACGCCGAGGTGCTCGTGCTCGCGGTGAAGCCGGCCGACGCCGTGGCCGCGCTGGCGAGCTGCGCCGAGGTGCTCCCCGACGGTGCGCTCGTGCTGTCGATCGCCGCCGGCGTCACCATCGCCGCGCTCGAAGGCGCCGCGCCCGGGCGTCCCGTCGTGCGCGCCATGCCCAACACCGGCGCGCTCGTCGGACGCGGCGCCGCGGCCATCGCTCCCGGTCAACACGTCACCGAACTCGACCTCGAGGTGTGCGAGCGCATCCTCGGGAGCGTCGGCGTCGTCGTGCGCGTCCCCGAAGGTCAGCTCGACGCGGTCACCGGCCTGTCGGGCTCGGGACCCGCGTACGTGTTCCTCGTCGCCGAGGCGATGATCGAAGCGGGGGTGCTCGTCGGTCTCCCACGCGACACGAGCGAGCAACTGGTGCGCCAGACCATCCTCGGCGCAGCCACGCTGCTCACCGACGGTGACACCACGCCCGAGTCGCTGCGCGCCGCTGTCACCTCACCGGGTGGCACCACCGCCGCGGGCCTCGCGGTGATGGAGGCCCACGGCGTGCGCGGCGCCTTCCTCGAGGCGATCGTCGCCGCGACGCGCCGCTCCGAGGAGTTGGGGCAGGAGTGAGCCGCAAGCCGCGCTCGTCACGTCTGCCGCCGAAGCTGCCCGATCCGACCAACGAGCGGCCCGAGCGCGTCGACACCGGCCCGAGCCCGCGCGAGCAGCTCAAGCAGCAGCACGTCGCGGGACGAAGCCTGCGGTTCGGGCGCGACGAGGTCCTCGGCGTCATGCGGCGCGTCGAACACGGCGTGCCGAACGCGCTGTGCGGACTTCCCGCCTTCACCGGCCTCACGCGCGAGCAGGTCGCGGCCGCGGTCGAGCTCGGGTACGGCTGGGAGGGCGACGGGCCGCGCGCCCGCATCGCGCCGGCGCGCACCGTCGACGGGTTCACCGCGGCGGTGACGCGGGTGCTCGAAGTCGCGCGCGGCGGTGGCCGCTTGGCGTTCGCGACCGCGCGCCCGGCCGCGCTGCTGCAGCTCTACCGTCGGCTCGCGGCGCGCGCCGGCGCCGAGGGCGGCAAGGTGCTCACGGGTCAGGAGACCGTCGGCTTCGGTCCCACCGGTCGGCGGGTGCGATGGATCGACCAGGTCGCGGTGCTCACCGACGGCGCGGCGCTGCTCGCCGACGACCGCGTCGACGCCGCCGAGGAGTGGCTCTTCACGCTGGCGCGTCCCGATCTGGTCGTGGCCGACCACTGCTACGCGGGCGTGGCGTCGGCGTCGGGCCTCGAGGTGGTGGCGTTCGCCGACCTCGACGCGGTGGCGCTGGCGGTGGCCGCGTGGCAGGGCCGGGCCCTGCGGATCGTCCCGCTCGACGATCGCCGACCCCCCACCGCGTACGCCCCGCTGCTCGATCTGCTCGAATCACTCGCGTCGACCCCGGTCGACCCCTTCGGTGCGCTCACCGACGCCGCCAAGACCGGCTCGTAGCTGCTCTTTTGCAACACGGGCCGCAGAGGCCTACGCTCACCCCGCGGAGAAGCGGGGGACACGGAAGGGGTGACCGGTGGCGCAGTCATTCGCCACGGCGCGATTCCTGACAGTTCAGGAAGTCGCCGATCTGATGCGGGTGTCGACCATGACGGTCTATCGCATCATCAAATCGGGCGAACTGCCCGCAGTGCGCGTGGGACGCTCGTTCCGCGTGCGCGACGTCGACGTCGACACGTATCTCGGGAACCGCTACACGCAAGCCGGCTGACCCACACGCGCCACAACGGGTCCGGCTGCGGGCCCGACCACGTCGGGCGTTTAGTGTCGAACGGTGCTCATCGCGTTCGCGTCCGACTACGGCCTCACCGACGAGTTCGTCGGGGTGTGCAAGGCCGTCATGCTCGGGCTGGCGCCCGACGTCCGGATCCTCGACATCGGCCACGAGATCCCGGCTCACGACGTCCGCGCCGGCGCCCTGCTCCTCGTGCGGTCGGTGCAGTACCTCCCCGACGACTGCGTGGTGGTGGCGGTCGTCGACCCCGGTGTGGGCACCAGCCGTCGGCTGGTCGGTGTCGAAGTGGCCGGAGGCGTCCTGCTCGGCCCCGACAACGGCCTCCTCGCGCCCGCAGTGGCCATGGCCGGCGGCACCCGGTCGGTGATCTCGCTCGACAACCCCGACTTCCACCTCCCTGCCCCCGGGCCCACGTTCGCAGGCCGCGACGTGCTCGCGCCGGTGGCCGGACACCTGGCCACGGGCGTGCCCTTCGCCGAGCTCGGCACGCCAGTCGATCCCGCGACGCTGGTGCCGGGGCTGGTGGCCCTGCCCGAGGTGCGCGACGACGGCTCGATCGTAGGCGAGGTGTGGTGGGTCGACCGGTTCGGCAACTGCCAACTCAACATCGACCCGGGCGAGCTCGGTGCCGCAGGTGTGGGCGCGCGGGTGGAGGTGCACGCGGGCGGCGAGATCCGTGCCGCCCGGTGGGTGCACACCTACGCCGACGCCAAGCCGTCGGAGCTGGTGCTCCTGGTCGATTCCTACGGACTGCTCGCGCTGGCGCTCGACCGCGAATCCGCGGCCGCGACCCTGCGACTGAAGGCCGGCAGCGGCGTCACGCTCGTCCCCGAGGTCGCATGAGGGCGTTCACATGAGGAGGGGCACGACGATCATGATCGTCATCCTCCTGCTCCTCATCTTCGGCGCCGCCTTCGCCCAGTTCGTCCTGCAGCTCGGCCCCTGACAACCACCGCGTGCGGTGCCGGAGCCCACGCGCGCTGCGGCTGCGGCGCGACGGAGGAGCGGAGCAGCTCGCCAGCGAGCGAGCGTCGCGAACTGGCCGCCGAGCAGGTCCGCCCGCTTCGCAGCGAGGGAGCGCGGAGAGGAAGTGGCAGCCGGCCGTGAGTGTGCGTGGGCTTGGGGCGGGCTGGGAGGCTTCGCGGAGACCGGCGAACCGTTCTCCACGCCACCCACACCCACGGACCGGATGCCGTCGAGCTTCCCCCCGGGGGACGCTCTTGCATCGAGGATCGACGGAGGCCCCGAATGTCTTGAGTTAAAGATCACTCTGCGTGGGATTTTGCCACTACGGGTGACTTCCGATTGCCCCGTCCGCCCAGTCCGCCCCGTCCGCCGAGTCCGCTCGCGAGCACGAAGCCGCAGTAGACGATCGAGATCCCGACCGCGAGGCTGAGCGCGAACGCCTCGTCGTGGCCGACGACCCCCTGCACCAGTCCGCCGCTCGACAGCACCAGCGTGCCCAGCGCGATCAGCGCGTTGGCCCCCGCCAGGCGGCCGTGGTCGGGGAGGCCGGGGTTGCGCAGGAACCGCCACGCCGACACCAGCGCGCCGGCGATGATCACCACTGCGGCCACCCCACTCCCGACCGCGGCGAGGATGCGGGGCAGGGCGCCGAACACGTCCTTGCCGACGGGGATGGCGGTGCCGTGCACGGTCTCCATCGGGCAGCTGAGCAGGACCCCGGCGGCGAAGCCGCTGAACAGCACCAACCCCCAGTGCACGCGCCGGGCCAGTTCCGCCCGGGCCAGGAGGTACACCGTGCCCATCGCCAGCCAGGGGACGTTCACCACCGCCCCGAGCAGGTAGAAGGCGCGGAAGGTGCCGTTGTCCCACCCGGTGGCGGTCCCCGACGCCAGGGCCACCGACGCCAGGGCGAACATGGCTAGGGCGATGGCCCACGCCCGGTGCTGGGGCTGGTGGTTGGCGGTGTAGCGCACCAACATCGACTGGGCGAACAGCGTCGAGACGACGACCGCCACGAACGCCAACCCCACGACCACCGCTACGGTCGATTTCGTTCTGGCGCGCGAGTGCTCGACTCGCCCGCGCCACGCCTCCACTGCATCTCCACGGTTCGAGCGTATGAGCGCTCGCACACTTTGAGAAATCGTGCACAAGCGAGCGTTACGCTTGCCCCGTGTCCGATGCGCGACGCATCCCGGAGGCCACGGTGCTGCGCCTCCCCCTCTACTACCGGGCCCTGCTCGAGACGGCCGATCAGGAGATCGGAACCATCTCCTCGGAGCGCCTCGCCGAGCTGGCGGGCGTCAACGCGGCCAAGGTCCGCAAGGATCTTTCGTACCTGGGTTCCTACGGCACCCGGGGGGTGGGATACGACGTCGAGCACCTGCTCCACGAGATCTCCCGTGAGCTCGGCCTCACCCACGACTGGCCGGTCGCGATCGTGGGCGTCGGCAACCTCGGTCACGCGCTCGCGAACTACCGCGGCTTCGGTGCGCGCGGCTACCGGGTCGTCGCCGCGGTCGACGCCGATCCCGAGAAGGTCGGCCAGAGCGTCGGCGAGCTCACCATCGAGTCGCTCGACGACCTGCCCGAGATCACGCGCACGCGCGGGGTGGCCATCGGCATCATCGCCACGCCTGCGCACGCGGCGCAGGAGGTGGCCGACCGGCTCGTCGACGCGGGCGTCACCTCGATCCTCAACTTCGCCCCCACCGTGGTGAGCGCACCGCCCGGCGTGTCGCTGCGCAAGGTCGACCTCGCCATCGAGCTGCAGATCCTGTCCTTCTACCAACAACGACGCGACGACGCGCCGGTGCGCGCCGACGACCGCCGCAACGGCGAGACCGCGGCCCGGCGCTGATGCAGGTGGAAGACCGCCAGATGGAAGACCGCCAGATGGAAGACCCCCAGATGGAAGACCCCTCGTGACCCGGCCCGCCCTCTCCGGCTACCCGGTGAACCTGGTCGTCGCCGGGCGACGGTGTGTGGTGGTGGGTGCGGGGCGCATCGCGGCCCGCAAGATCGACGCCCTGCTCGCCGCGGGGGCCGACGTGCACGTGGTCGCGCTCGAAGCGGGTCCCGAGGTGCGGGCATGGGCCGACGACGGTCGAGTGGTCCTCACCGAGCGGGCGTTCACGCCCGCCGACCTCGACGACGCCTGGCTCGCCACCACCGCCACCGGCGTGCCCGAGGTCGATCGCGCGGTCTTCGAGGCCGGCGAGGCCCGCCGGGTGTGGGTGAACTCGGCCGACGACCCGGCCAACTGCTCGTTCACCCTCACGTCGGTGATCCGTCAGGGCGATCTGGTGGTCACGATCGGCACCGGGGGCCGCAGTCCGGCCCTCGCCACCTGGCTCCGCCGACGCCTGGGTGAAGAGCTGGGGCCGGAGTACGCGACACTGTTGGACGTGTTGTCGGAAGCCCGGGAAGAGCTGCGCGCCGAGGGGCGTTCCAGCGAAGAACCCGATTGGCAGTCGGCCCTCGATTCCGGCATGCTCGACCTCATCCGGTCCGGGAATGTCGAAGAAGCCAAGGAGATCCTCCGGGCATGTCTCTGGTCGTAGTCGGTCTGAACCACCGCACGGTGCCCGTCGAGCTCCTCGAACGCCTGACGGTCGCACCCGAGGCCCTGCCGAAGGCGCTGCAGGCGCTCGGTGGTGCCGAGCACCTGGCCGAAGTGGTGCTGCTGTCCACGTGCAATCGCACCGAGGTCTACGCCAAGGCCACGCTCTTCCACCCGGCCATGCAGGAGGTGCGCGACTTCCTCGCCGACTCCTCGGGCGTCGACCCCGACGAATTCTCCGACCTGATGTACACGTACCACGACGACGCCGCGGTGGCGCACCTCTTCGGCGTCGCCGCCGGCCTCGACTCGATGATCATCGGCGAGGGCGAGATCCTCGGCCAGGTGCGCGAGGCGTGGAACGCGGCCGAGCGCGAGTCGGCCAGCGGTCCGTGGCTGTCGCGCACCTTCCGCCACGCGGTCGAGGTGGGCAAGCGGTCCCGCACCGAGACCGCCATCGGCCGGCACGCGGTGTCGGTGTCGTCGGCCGCGGTGGCGCTGGCCACCAGCCGCCTGGGGTCGCTCGACGACCGCCGCGTCCTCGTGCTCGGCGCCGGGAGCATGGGTGAGGGAATGGCCCTCGCGCTCGCCGGCGCAGGCGTGAAGGAGATCGTGGTCGCCAACCGCACCGCCACGAAGGCCCACGAGCTCGCCACGCGAGTCGGCGGGCGGGCGATCACGCTCGACGAGATCCCCGACGCGCTCGTCGCGTGCGACGTGCTCCTCGCGTCCACGGGCGCACAGGACCTCCTCGTGGAGCGCAGCGCGATCGAGTCGGTGATGGAGGCGCGCGCCGGGCGCGCGCTGCTCGTCGTCGACATCGGCGTGCCCCGCAACATCGACCCCGGCGCCGGTGAGGTGTTCGGCGTCACCCTGCTCGACATCGACGACCTCCGCGCCTTCGGCGAGCAGTCGCTCGCCCAGCGGCGCCAGGAGATCGGGCACGTGCGCGAGATCATCGCCGAGGAGCTCGATCGCCACCGCATCGACCGCACCGCGCGTGAGGTCGCCCCGATCATCACCGCGCTGCGCGCCCACGTCGACGACGTGCGGGCGCTCGAGCTCGAGCGTCAACGCACCAAGCTCGACGCCCTCGACCCCGCGGCGCGCGAAGCCGTCGAGCAACTCACCCGCAGCATCGTCAACAAGGTCCTGCACGAGCCGACGGTGCGGGTGAAGGACGCGGCCGGTTCGGCGCGGGGTGAGCTCTACGCCGACGCGATCGTCGAGCTGTTCGGCCTCGACGTCGACGTCACCGATCCCGACCACTGATGCACCGGCCGCTGCGCGTGGCCACGCGCGGCAGCGAGCTCGCACGGTGGCAGGCGCACCGGGTGGCCACCCTGCTCGGCACCAGCACGCTCGGCATCGGCACGGAACTGGTCGTGGTGTCGACCACCGGTGACCAGCGGACCGACATCCCCATCCACGCGGTCGGCGGCACCGGCATCTTCGTCAAGGAGGTGCAGCAGGCGGTGCTCGACGGGCGCGCCGACGTGGCGGTGCACTCGGCCAAGGACCTCCCGGCGTCGGACACCCCCGACGGTCTCGTGCTCGCGGCCGTGCCCGAGCGCGCCGACCCCCGCGACGCGCTCGTCGGCTCCACGCTCGACGCGCTCCCCGCGGGCGCGCGGGTCGCGACCGGATCGGTGCGCCGGCGCGCGCAGCTGGCGTCGCTGCGCCCCGACCTCACGTTCGCGGAGCTGCGGGGCAACATCGCCACCCGGCTCGAGCGCGCCGCCGACTACGACGCCATCGTGGTCGCGGCCGCCGCGCTCGTTCGACTCGGGCTCGACGATCGCGCCGACGAGCTGCTCGCGCCGTCGGTGATGCTCCCCCAGGTGGCCCAGGGCGCGCTGGCGGTCGAGTGCCGTGCCGACGACGCCGACACGCTCGCGCGGGTCGTCGCCATCGACGATCGGCTGCTCCACGACGCGGTCGACGCCGAGCGCGCGTACCTCGCCGAGCTCGGCGG
>DASXXX010000397.1:0-10132 GCA_036502765.1 Acidimicrobiia bacterium
TACATGTTCAAGGACGTGCCCAACAAGCTCGACGAGGGCGACGACGGCGTCACGGTGACGATCGGCGAGATGGACAAGTGGGGCGTCGACATGGGCCTGGTCGGTGCGGGGCCGCTGACCAAGCAGGCGCAAGACCGGTACCCCGGGCGCTTCATCACCAGCCTCGAGATCGACCCCAACGACATCACCGGCACCGTGCGCAAGATCCGCCAGTACAAGGAGGAGTACGACCTCAAGGCGCTGACGACGTTCCCGGCCGGGTGCAATCCGCAGGTGCCGGTCGACGACCGCCGCTACTACCCGATCTACCAGGTGTGCATCGACCTCGACATCCCGATCATCTCCAACGCCGGGATCGCAGGACCGCGCTTCCCGTCGAAGTGCCAGGACGTGATGCTCTTCGACCAGGTCTGTTACGACTTCCCCGAGCTGCGCATCGTCATGCGCCACGGCGCCGAGCCGTGGGAGGAGCTCGCGGTGAAGCTCATGCTCAAGTGGCCGAACCTCTACTACATGCCGAGTGCGTTCGCGCCCAAGCACTACCCGGAGGCCGTCATCAAGTACGCCAACACGCGTGGCGCCGACAAGGTGATGTACGCGGGCTACTACCCGATGGGGCTGAGCCTCGAGCGCATCTTCACCGAGATGCCCAACGTGCCGTTCCGCGATCACGTGTGGCCGAAGTTCCTGCGCGACAACGCCATCCGTGTGTTCAACCTCGACGCGCTTCCTTACTCCACGAAGGTGTCCGAGTCGTGAGACCCGACCAACGTCGGATCGAGTACTCGGGCAGCGTCCACGACGAGGAAGAGATCGAAGCCGTCGTCGAGGTGCTGCGCGGCGGCCCGAGCGCGCTGCGCATCAGCAAGAACGTCAAGGCGTTCGAGCAGGGCGTGGCCGAGTACTTCGGCAAGCGACGCGGGATCATGGTCAACTCCGGCTCGTCCGCGCTCTACCTCGCGGTGGAGCTGCTCGGCTGCGAGCCCGGTGACGAGGTGATCACATCGTCGGTCACGTTCTCGACCGACATCGCGCCGCTCGTGCGCGCGGGACTCGTGCCCGCGTTCGTCGACGTGGAGCCCGACACCTTCAACATCGACGTCGACGGCATCGAGGCGATGATCTCCCCGCGCACCAAGGCGATCCTCGTGCCCAACCTCATCGGCAACTGCCCCGACTGGGACCGCATCCGCTCCATCGCCGACGTCCACGGCCTCCAGGTGATCGAAGACTCGTGCGACGCGCTCGGCGCCAAGCTGCGCGGCACACCCACGGGGACGCGCTCCGACATCAGCGTCACCAGCTTCGCCCTCGCACACGTGATCACCGCGGCCGCGACCGGCGGCATGGTGCTGCTCGACGACGACGACCTGATCGACCGGTGTGTGCTCCTGCGGCGTTGGGGCCGCCGGTCCGAACCGCAGTTCTACGGCTCGAAGAAGGGCGACAAGCGCTTCTTCACCGAGGTCGACGGCATCGAGTACGACAACCTCTTCATCTTCGACGAGGTGGGCTGGAACTTCGAGCCCTGCGAGATCAGCGCCGCGTTCGGCGTGGTGCAACTGCGCAAGCTGCCGCTGAACCTCGCCCGGCGCCAGCGCAACTTCGACCTCCTGTCGGCGTTCTTCGGCACGTACCCCGATGTGTTCGTGCTGCCGCGCCAGACCGATGAGCTCGAGACCGGGTGGCACATGTTCCCGGTCCTCATCCGACCCGAGTCGGGCATCCGCCGGGCCGAGTTCCAGGAGCACATGGAGGGACACGGCGTCGACACGCGCATGGTGTGGACCGGCAACGTCACGCGACAGCCGGCGTTCGCGAACGTGCCGCACCGCGTACCGGACGGCGGGCTGCCCAACGCAGACCGGGTGATGGAGCAGGGCCTGATCCTGCCGCTGAACCACGGTCTCGACGACGACGACATCGAGTACCTGTGCGTCACCGCCGGACGCTTCCTCGAGGAGCACGGCCACACCTACGTGGGAGCAGCATCGTGAGCGTCAGCGAACGAACAATGGAGGCGTCATGAGTGGACGGTTCTCCGGTCGCAGGGCCATCGTGACCGGCGCCAGTCGCGGCATCGGCGCCGGCATCGCCGAACGGCTCGCGGCGGAAGGTGCGGCGGTGGCGATCGTCGCCCGCACGTTGGCAGTGGGTGGGCGCGCCAACCTCGCCGGCAGCCTCGAGGAGACCGCGGCGCGGTTGCACGAGTACGGCAACCCGGTCGCGCTGATCGCCGCCGACCTCACCGACGGCGACGACCGCGCGCGCATCGTCCCCGAAGCGGTCGAACAACTCGGCGGTCCGATCGACGTGCTGGTGAACAACGCCGCCGCCGCGATGTACGCGCAGCCGTCGGAGATGCCGTTGAAGCGCCGCCGCATCACCTACGAAGTCAACGTGCACGCGCCGCTCGACCTCGCGCAGGCCGCGCTGCCGGCGATGCTCGAGCTCGGTGAGGGCTGGATCGTCAACGTGTCCAGCGCGACCGGGAAGCTCGACCCCGGGCCGCCGTTCAAGATGGAGGGCCTCGCCGCGACCACCGGCATGTACGGGTCGTCGAAGGCCGCGCTGAACCGCGAGACCAACGCGCTCGGGCACGAGCTCTGGGGTCGCGGCATCCGCGTCAACACGGTCGAACCACGCGCTGCGGTGATGAGCGAGGGCGCGGAGGTGCTGGCCGGTCACGTCATCCGCCCCGAGATGATCGAGTCGATGGAGGAGATGGTCGAAGCGGCCGTCTACCTCTGCGACTGCGACGCCGAGACCACCGGGCAGGTCTTCGTGAGCCTCGACCTGATCGCCGATCGTGGTGTCACCGTCATGACACTCGACGGCGTCGGGCCCTGGAGCAGTCCTTCGAGTGCCGGGTAGCGTTCGCGCGCATGACCGGTGTCACCGACCGCGTGATCGACCTCCTCGACGGCGACCTCTACGCCGGCGATCCGTACCCCACGTACGCCTGGATGCGCGACGACGCACCCGTCTACTGGGACGCCGAGAACGAGCTCTGGGGAATCGCCCGCTACGACGACATCGTCGAGATCGAGAAGGCGAAGGACGTCTTCGTCAACTCCGATCGGGTGAAAGGTGGGTACCGCCCCAACCTGCCGTCCGACCCGTCGATCATCGGCCTCGACGATCCGCTGCACACCAAGCGGCGCAAGCTGGTGAACCGGGGCTTCACCCCGCGCACCGTCCTCGCGTGGGAGGAGCACATCCAGCAGACGGTGACCGGTCTGCTCGACGCCGCCGCGACGAAGGACCGCGTCGAGCTCATCGCGGATCTCGCGGGTCCGCTTCCCGCGCAGATGATCGGACTGCTCCTCGGTTATCCGCACGAGATGTGGCCGAAGCTCATGGAGTGGTCGGCGCGCACGATCGTCGGTGGTGGCGGTCCGCGCTACGCCGACGACGACGTGATCATGGCCGCGATCGAGTTCGCCGGCGCGTGCGCCGAGCTCTACGAGGAGAAGCAGCGCTGCCCGGCCGACGACATCATGACCGTCTGGACCACGGCGGAGATCGACGGTGAGGGCATCGGTCTCGACCCGGTGATCAGCGACTGCCTGCTGCTGCTCGACGGCGGCGCCGAGACCACCCGCACGGTGATCGCGCGCACGATCCTCGAGCTGGCGGCGCGACCCGACCAGTACCAGCTGCTGCGCGACGGCGCCGACATGACGGTGGCCGTCGAGGAGTTCATCCGCTGGGTCACGCCCGTGCTCAACATGTGCCGGGTGGCGACGCACGACTACGACATCGGCGGCGAGACCATCCGGGCCGGCCAGCAAGTGGTGCTGATGTACCAGTCGGCGAACCGCGATCCCGCGCAGTTCGTCGATCCCGAGCGCTATGACATCACCCGCACGCCCAACCACCACATCGCGTTCGGGTTCGGTACGCACTTCTGCCTCGGGGCCGCGCTGGCCCGGCTCGAGATCCGCATGTTCTTCGACGAGTTCGTGCGCCGCGTGAGTGCGATCAACGTCGTGCCCGGATCCGTCGACTTCTTGCCCAACGCGTTCGTGAACGGTGTCAACCGCGCCGAGGTCGAGCTCGTCTACGGCTGAGCCCAGCCGAGAGGAGACGTCATGTACGACGTCAAGATCACCAACGGCACCATCGTCGACGGCACCGGCGCGCCGCGCTTCGTCGGCGACCTCGCGGTCAAGGACGGTGTGGTCGTCGCGGTGTCGCAGTCGTCGCTCGACGGCGACGCGGCCGAGACCGTCGACGCCACCGGGCGGCTGGTCACGCCCGGCTTCGTCGACATCCACACGCACTACGACGGCCAGGCCACGTGGGACCCGCTGCTCGAGCCGTCTTCCGGCCACGGCGTCACCACCGTCGTCGCCGGCAACTGCGGCGTCGGGTTCGCGCCGGTGCGTCCCGGCGACGAGCAGTGGCTCATCTCGTTGATGGAAGGCGTGGAGGACATCCCCGGCACCGCGCTCACCGAGGGCATCGACTGGAGCTGGGAGACCTTCCCCGAGTATCTCGACGCGCTCGACACCCGGACGTTCGGCATCGACGTGGGCGTGCAGGTGTCGCACGGCGCGGTGCGCGCGTACGCGATGGGAGAGAGGGGCGCGGCCAACGAGCCGGCCAACCCCGAGGAGATCGCGGCGATGGCGGCGATCGTGCAGGAGGCCGTCGAAGCGGGTGCGCTCGGCTTCTCGACGTCGCGCACGCTCGGGCACCGTGCCATGGACGGTCGTCCCGTGCCGGGCACCTTCGCGGCCGAAGACGAGCTGTTCGCGCTCGGGCGGGCGATGCAGCGCGGTGGGCGTGCGGTGTTCGAGCTCGCGCCGCTCGGCGCGTCGGGTGAGGACCTGCTCGCACCCGAGCGCGAGATGGCGTGGATGATGAAGCTGTCCGACGACCTCGACCTGCCGGTGTCGTTCACGCTGTTGCAGATCGACGCCGCTCCCGACGCCTGGCGCGGCCTGATGGACGAGTCGCTGCGCGCGTACGACGCCGGCGCGCAAGTGGTGCCGCAGGTCGCGGCCCGCCCGTTCGGCATGCTGCTCGGCTTCCCGACCCGCCACGGGTTCAGCGGTCGGCCCACGTACCGCGCGCTCGCGGCGCGCCTGACGCCCGACGAGCTCCTCGCCGAGCTGGCGAAGCCCGCGGTGCGGGCGCAGATCCTGGGCGAGACCGACGTCGCGCCGGACCCGAGCGTGCTGTTCGACGGGTTCTTCGAGCTCGTGCAGGGCTCGCTCGACCGGCTCTACGCACTGGGTGACCCGCCGGTCTACGAACCCACGCCCGAGCGCACGATCGCGGCGATGGCCGAGGCCGCCGGCACCGCGCCGCTCGACATGCTCTACGACGTGATGCTCGAGCACGACGGGCAGCACCTGTTGATGCTGCCGTTCTTCAACTACGCCGAGCGCAACCACGACGCCATCCGCGAGATGCTGCTCCACCCCGGTGGCGTGTCGGGCTTGTCCGACGGTGGCGCGCACTGCGGGCTCATCTGCGACGCGTCCATCCCCACGTTCATGCTCACGCACTGGGCGCGCGATCGCGTGCGCGGTGACACGCTGCCGATCGAGTACCTGGTGAAGAAGCAGACGTCCGACACCGCCGCGCTCTACGGGCTCGGTGATCGCGGCGTGCTCGCGCCAGGTAAGAAGGCCGACGTCAACGTCATCGACTTCGACGGCCTCACCCTCCGCATGCCGCGTGTCGCGCGCGACCTCCCGGCCGGCGGTGCCCGTCTCCTCCAGGAGGCCGACGGCTACGTCGCCACCATGGTGGGCGGCGAGATCACCCGCCGCCACGGCGTCGACACCGGCGCCCGCCCCGGCCGCCTCCTCCGCGGCGCCCGCTGAGCCGACCCCCAACTCCAACTGGCGTCAGTTGGGCGTAACTATTCGGCCGAACTGACGCCGGTTCGTGAACGCGAGGAGAGAGAGCAACCCGTGACGCATCCCGACGACGAGTTCCATCCGCCGACCAACGACGACCCGTTCTGGAGCGAGACCGCGTGGTTCGCGTTCTCGGTGCCGGAGCGCAAGCTCGCGGGGTGGACGTACCCGTTCTTCCGCACCAACCAGGGCACGTGCTCGGCGGCGGTGTTCCTCTGGGACGACCGCGGCGACTCGCCGTTCGACTGCCGCTACTACAAGCAGCTCTGGCATCTGCCCGTGCCCGAGCAGCTGGGCGACTTCGACCTCCCGAACGGTCTCGGCTACACCGTGCGCGAACCGCAGCGCGTGTACGACCTGCGCTACCGCGATCCCGATGCCGACGACGTGTCGTTCGACCTCACGTTCACCGCGATCATGGATCCGCTCCACACCAAGACGTCGAGTCCCGACGGCGGCCACCTCGACCAGCTCGGCCGGTTCACCGGCACGCTCGTGCTCGACGGCGAGACCATCGAAGTCGACTCCTACGGCGCGCGCGACCGCTCGTGGGGATCGCGCACCCCGTTCGGTCCGCACCTCATGTCGGCGGGGGAGTGGAAGGCGACGCAGATGCCGTACAGCCATGCCACGTCCGACACGGTGTCGTTCCTCACCATCACCGCCAACGTCACCGACGACTTCCCGGTGATCATGGGCTTCCACCTCCGCGACGGCGAGGTGTCACGCGTGACCAAGGGCCGGCGCGCCATCCTCGAGCGCGACCCCGCCACCGACACCGCGACGCGCGTGCTCGTGGAGGGCACCGACGAGCTCGGGCGCGAGTTCCACGCCGAGGGCGAGTGCCTCACCCGCTTCGTGAACTTCTGCAACGAGAACCTGGTCGGGTGGAACCACCTCGTGCGCTGGGACATCGACGGCGTCGAGGCCTGGGGCGAGCAGCACGAGAACTACAGCCCGGTAGCGTTCAGGCAGTACCTGCGCGCCCGTTAGGGACGCTTGGCGGCGTCCTTGACCGCGGCCGACAGGTCGCCGCCGACGAACTGCTTCGACGTCTCCAGGTTGCTCGCCAGTCCCTGCAGCTCCGACCCTGCGCGCGTCGCGGTGCGCACGCCCTTGAACTCCATCGCCCGGTGCACCGTCCGCTTGTTGATCTGCAGGAGGTCGCTCGGGATCGACGCCACGCGCGCGGCCATGGCCAGCGTCTCGCGTTCGAGATCGGCCTCGGGAAACGCGCGGTTGGCCATGCCGATGCGCACCGCCTCGCGGCCGTCGATGGCGTCGCCGGTGAGCATGAGCTCCATCGCGGCGCGCATGCCGACCAACCACACGTGGTACTGGAAGTCGGGTGGGCTGACCACCCGCACCACCGGGTAGCTGAGCTGCGCGTCCTCGGCGATGTAGACGAGGTCGCACGCGGCCATGAGCTCGGTGCCGCCCGCCATCGCGTAGCCGTGCACCTGCGCGATCACCGGCTTGGCCAAGTCCCAGATGCGCGACCAGCCGTCGGCGACGTGGCGTGACCACGAGCCGTCCCCGGGGGGCGTGTAGAAGGGCTGGCCCTCCGAGAGGCTCGACTTGAGGTCGTAGCCGGAGGAGAAGCAGGGGCCCGCGCCGCGGATCACGGTGACGCCGACGTCGGGGTCGCGATCGGCCGCGTGCAGTGCGTCGTAGAGCTCGGTGCGCACGGCGTTGCTGATCGCGTTGCGCTTCTCCGGCCGGTTGAGGGTGAGGCGGCGCACCCGCGGTGCGGGGTCGTCGACGAGCACGAGTGCGTCGGCGCCGCTGCCGGTAGTGTCCGCGCTCATGGCCGCTCCCATCGCTCTCGTCACCGGTGCGAGCCGGGGCATCGGGCGTGCCACCGCGCTCGCACTCGCCCACGCAGGGTACGACGTCGCCATCGCCGCGCGCACGGTCCGTGAGGGCGACGGCCGCATGGCACCCGGCTCGGTGCGCGAAGCGCAGGAGACCCGCGCCGTCGCAGGCAGCCTCGAGACCACTGCCGCCGCCATCGAGGAGCGCGGGCAGCGCGCGCTCCCAGTGGTGATGGACCTCCTCGACCGTCCCAGCATCGACGCCATGGTCGACACCGTGCTCGGCGAGTGGGGACGCATCGACGCGCTGATCAACAACGCGATCTACCAGGGTCCCGGCCGCATGGACCGCGTGCTCGAGCTCGACCTCGACGCCGCCACCCGGCTCGTCGTCGGCAACTACGTCAACCAGCTCCACCTCATCCAGTTGGTCGTGCCCGGCATGCTCGAACGCGGCGGCGGGCGCGTGGTCAACATGGCCTCGGCGACCGCGTCGATGGACCCACCCGCGCCCGCCGGCGAGGGTGGTTGGGGGCTCGGCTACGGCGCGTCGAAGGCCGCGTTCCTGCGGGTGGCCGGTCAGCTGCACGTCGAGTTCGCGTCGCAGGGCATCGTCGCGTTCAACGTCGACCCCGGCTTCACCACCAACGACAAGCCGAGCGACGAGCAGTTCGCCCAACGGTTCCGCGGCGCACCACCGGAGGTGACGGGCGCCGCGATCGCATGGCTGTGCGCGTCCGACGACGCGCTCGAGCACGCAGGCACACTCGTGTACTCCCAGCCGCTCTGCAAGCGTCGGAACCTCCTCGAAGGATGGCCACCCCCATGACGACCATGACCGCGTACCAACTGGTGGCCTGGGGCGAACCGCCCGAGTTCCGCGAGGTCGACGTCCCGCAGCCGGGCCGCGACGACGTGCTCATCAAGGTCGCCGGTGTCGGCCTGTGCCACAGCGACTTCCTGTTCCTCGACACGCCGCCCGGCATCATCCCCTGGCCGTTGCCGTTCACGCTCGGGCACGAGAGCGCGGGTTGGGTGGAGCAGCTCGGCGACGGCGTCGACGACCTCGAGCTCGGCCAACCGGTCGCGGTCGCGGGGATCCACTCGTGCGGTCGCTGCGAGTTCTGCCTCCGGGGTCAGGACAACTACTGCCCGCGCGGCGCCAGCGGCCGCGGGTACGGCGAGGACGGCGGCCTCGCGCAGTACCTCGTCGTGCCGCGGCGGGAGCTCGTGCCGTTGCGCACGCTCGACCCGCGTCGCGTGGGCCCGCTCACCGATGCCGGTGCAACCTCGTACCACGCGGTGAAACGCGCGCTGCCGAAGCTCGTCCCCGGTTCGACCGCCGTGGTCATCGGCGCCGGCGGTCTCGGTTCGTACGCGGTGCAGTACCTCCGCCGCCTCACCGGCGCGCACGTGATCGCGGTCGATGTCGTCCAGCAACGCCTCGACCTCGCGCGTGAGCTCGGCGCCCACGACACGCTGATGTCGGACGACACGACTGCACGTCAGGTGCGCGAGCTCACTGGCGGCAAGGGCGCCACCGCGGTGTTCGACTTCGTGGGCGACGACGCCACCATGGCGATGGCGCTCGCGTGCGCGGCGAACCTCGGGACCATCGGCATCGTCGGCGCCGGGGGCGGCACCGCACGGGTGTCGTGGGGCGTGCTGCCGCTCGAGTGCGACCTGTTCATCCCGATGGCGGCGTCGATCGCCGACCTGCACGAGGTGATCGCGCTCGCCGAGACGGGCGACTTGCGCATCGAGGTGGAGCTGTTCGCGTTCGACGACGCCCCGCTCGCGTACGACCGGTTCCGCAACCACGAGCTCAAGAGCCGCGCCGTCGTCACCCCGAACGGATAGGTCGGGACGGAGCGAGCGGACGCGAGGGACGGGGACGAGGCGGTACGGTCTCCCGCCGTGGCCCGGCTGGACGACCTGCAACGCGTGGAGAAGGCGATCGTGCGCATCGCTCGCATCGGTGCCGGTCGTGAGGCGGCGCGCAACCGGGCCGAACGCTCGGGCGTGCACCTCTCTCGCCCCTCCATCAACCTCATCTCCGCGCTCCACGCCTCGGGCCCGGTCCGTCTCTCCCGACTCTCCGACCTCACCGATCTCGAAGCGCCTCTCGTGAGCCGGGAGATCGCGCGCCTCTGCCAGGGCGGCTACGTGAAGCGAGCCTCGGATCCCACCGACGGCCGTGCCTCCATCGTCGAGCTCACGGCCAACGGTCGCAAGGCGTACACCGCGTACCGGGAGGCCACCGACGACATCGTCGTCGAGGCGTTCGCGGGCTGGAAGGCACCCGAGCTGCGCACGCTCGCCGACTACCTCGAACGGGTGGTCCACGACGTGAGTCGCCGTCCCGATTCCGTATAGGTTCCTTGCCCTGGTCAAGTAACTCAGGAGACGTGATGCCCGCTCCGTTGGTGAAGATCGACATCG
>DASXXX010000398.1:0-3443 GCA_036502765.1 Acidimicrobiia bacterium
CTGCGGGCCGATCTCGTCGAGCTCTTCGTCGGGGACGGCCCACACGCCCATGGCGTTGGCCTTGAACCCGGCCGAGCGGTGGTTCATGACCGCGGCGAAGCGTCGCATCAGCTTGCGCTCCTTGAACGAGCGCAGCAGGTCAAGCACGGTGGCCTCGTCGGTGCCGATGAGCTCGGCGTACGCGGCGAACGGGTGCTCCACGAGCGGCAGGTCTTCCTGCACGACGCGGATCGTCGCGACCTCGAGGTCGGACAGCTCGGGCGCCTCCATGTACTCGCGCCGCTCCGGCTTCTCGTGTTCGAGCACCTCGGCCTTGGCGTTCGCCGCGGTGTTGCCGGTCATGTCGAGCTTCACGCCGATCTTGTAGAGCTTCAGCGTGGGGAGCTTGCGGGTCACGAGCGCGCCCGACTCGCGGTGCAGCACGTCGATGTGGTCCTCGAGTGACTCACCGGGCGGCACCGCGATCGTGTACCAGAGGTTGTAGGCGTGGTTGCGCTTGTAGTTGTGGCTGACGCCAGGGTGCGCGCTGATGACCGCGGCCGCCTCGTCGACCCGGTCGGGATCGATCTGCGCGGCGACGAGTGCCGAGCCGTAGCCCAGCGCCCGGGTGTCGAAGATGGCGGAGAGCTGGCGCAGCACCCCGAGCTGCTTCACCTTGGCGACGCGCTCCCGCACCTCGGATTCGGAGATGCCGAGACGCTCGCCCAGCACCGCGAACGGCCGCGGTTCGAGGGGGAAGTCCCACTGCACCGCGTTGAGCAGCTCACGGTCGAGCGCTTCCAGCTGGTCGTCGCTCGTGGTGGTCGTCATGGCTTCATCGTCGCGCGTCCCCGGCGACGGCGGGCAATTCAGCCCATGGCCGGTGCGTACAAGAGCGTCTGCGGGTCGGCCGCCTTCAGCGTGACGGTGACGGTACGGGGCTTGTCGTCTCGCAGGTACTGCACCTCCAGCTGGTCCTGCGGGCGCAGGCCTCGCACCGCGGCGACCAGATCGGGTCGTCCGCTCACCATCTGCCCGGCCGCGCGCACGATCACGTCACCGGGGGCGAACCCGGCACCGGCCGCCGGGCTGTCCGGGATCACCGCCTCCACCACGGCGCCCCCCTGTGGACGGGTGTCGGCCGGATCCTTGTCGCACAACACGCCCAGCCAGCCGTGGGTCGCCTTCCCGCTGCCGTCGAGCTGGTCGCGCACGTCACGCACCGTCGACACCGGGACCGCGAGACCGTCGGGGCTGCCCGTCGTCGCCCGCGTGAGGACGCCGACGAGGTTGCCGTCGGGGTCGATCAGCGCACCGCCGGACATCTCGGGCGTGACCGGGATCCCGGTCTCGAGGAGACCGGCCACGTCGATGCCGGTTCCGGCGTCGACCATCACGTCGCGATCGGACACCACGTTGATGCCCACCCGGTAGTGCGCGCCCGCGCTCACGGCGACGACGGTCTGTCCCACGCGCGGCGGGCTCGATCCGCCGAACCGGGCGAGTTGGAGGTCGGCGTCCGACACCGAGAGCAGAGCCAGGTCGGTCTGCGGGTCGGTGCCCACGACCTTGGCCGGGAATTCGGTGCCGATGTTGGTGACGACGACCATGTCGCTGACGCCGGCGGGGAGGTTGTGGGCCGCGGTCATCACACGGTCGGACGTCACGACCACGCCCGATCCCACCGGCCTGGTGGTGTCGCCGGTGCGGGCCCGAACCGTCACCACGCTGGACGACACCGCGGTGCCCACCCGCTCGGCCACGGCGTAGTCGACGACGTCGCCCGGATTGGTCACGACCGGGGGCGGGAGCGCGGAGCGGTGACGACCACCGAGGGCGCCGAACGCGACCAGCACGAGGATGGTGGCGAGCACCGCCGCCACCGCGGAACCCACGCCGATCACCCATTCGCGGGGACGGGGCTCGCGTGGGGGCGGGCTCGGTGTGGTGACGAACGAGCGCAGCTCGCTGGGGTGCACCCAGGGCCGGTCGAGAGGGTCCGGAGGAGGTCCGTTCAGCGCGTCGTCGGGCTCGGGCGCGCCATCACCTCCGGATTCCTCTGGGGACATGGCGCGGAGTGTACCGACGGGTCTGGACGGTTCCTCGTCGGCTCCTCGTCGCCTCCTCGTCGCCTCGACCAGCGGTTTCAGGCGCGTGCACCGCCCTGCACCGAGCCCGGCATCGGAGGGGTCGCAGGGCGCTCACGACGCCGCCTTCACTACCATGGCGTCGTGCAACCCCCCGCCTCAGGCGACTGGATCGACGTCGCCGGCGCCCCGCTCCCGGTCGACGCCGCCACTGGGTGGGCGACGACCCCGGGAAGTGGCGCGGTGGTGGTGTTCCTCGGCGTCGTGCGCGACCACGCCGAAGGTCGCGCCGGCGTGTCGGGTCTCACCTACGAGGCCTACGAAGAAGAGGCCGTCGCGCGGCTCGCGGCGGTCGCCGCCGACGCCCGCCGTCAGTGGCCGGTGATCGACCGGGTCGCGTTGCTGCACCGCACCGGCGACCTCACGCTCTCCGATGTCGCGGTCGCGGTCGTGGTGTCGTCCCCGCATCGGGACGAAGCGTTCGAAGCCGCCCGTTTCTGCATCGACACCCTGAAGGAGACCGTCCCGATCTGGAAGCGCGAGCACTGGGAAGGCGGCTCCGACTGGGGCACCGGCGCCAACCCCGTTCGCACGGTCGGCTGAGGAGGTCCCGCTGTCCCGCGACCTCGCCATCGACCTCGGTACCGCGAACACGCTCGTCTACGCGCGCGGGCAGGGGATCATTCTCAACGAACCGACCGTCATCGCCATGAACACGCGCACCCACGAGGTGCTCGCGCTCGGGCACGACGCGTGGCAGATGATCGGCCGCACACCCGGCTACATCGTCGCCGTCCGTCCGCTGCGCGGTGGCGCGATCACCGACTTCGAGATCACGCAACGCCTCATCCGCATGTTGTTCCAGCGCGCGGGCATCTCGCGCCTGCAACGCGCGCGGGTGCTCATCTGCGTGCCGTCGGCGATCACACACGTCGAACAACGCGCGGTGCTCGAAGCGGCGCGGCGTGCGGGCGCGGCGCAGACGTTTCTCATCGAACAACCGATGGCCGCCGCGATCGGTGCGTCGCTCCCGATCCACGAACCGCTCGGCAACATGGTGGTCGACATCGGGGGTGGCACCAGCGAGGTCGCCGTCATCTCCCTCGGCGGCGTGGTCGCCCTGGAGGCGGTGCGGGTCGGGTCGTTCGACATCGACGCCGCCATCCAGAGCTACGTGCGCCGGGAGTACGGGCTCGCCATCGGCGAGCGCACCGCGGAAGAGGTGAAGCTCGCCATCGGATCCGTGTTCCCCACCGATGACGAGTACAAGGCCGAGGTGCGAGGCCGCGACCTGATGAGCGGCATGCCCAAGACCGTCGTGCTCACGCCCGAAGAGGTGCGCGAGGCGATCGACGAGCCCATCCAGGCGATCCTCGG
>DASXXX010000399.1:0-4592 GCA_036502765.1 Acidimicrobiia bacterium
CGCGCTCTGGAAGGAATTCCAGGTCAAGCGAACGCCCCTCGTCGCCCTGCAGGAGATCGACTACGCGTCCGAGGAGGGTTCCTTCGTGGCCCTCCTCGGACCGTCAGGGTGCGGGAAGTCGACGATCCTCCGGATCCTCGCCGACCTCGAGACGCCGACCAGTGGGCAGGTGCTCGTGCACGGCGAGGTGCCCGCGGAGGCGCGCAAGCACCACCACCTGGGCATCGCGTTCCAGGAGGCGGCGCTGCTCCCGTGGCGGTCGGTCACCGGCAACATCAAGTTGCCGTTGGAGCTCGGCGCCACGACCAGCAGCCCGACCGCGGTGGCCGACCTGGTCAAGTTGGTGGGACTCGAGGGCTTCGAGAACGCCCGGCCCGCGCAGCTCTCGGGTGGCATGCGCCAGCGGGTGGCGATCGCCCGGTCGTTGATCGTCGATCCGAAGGTGCTCCTGCTCGACGAGCCGTTCGGTGCGCTCGACGAGATGACCCGTCAGCGGCTCAACCTGGAGCTGCAGCGCATCTGGACCGAACGGGCGTGCACCACCTTGCTCGTGACCCACTCGGTGTCGGAGGCGGTGTTCCTGTCCGACGAGGTGGTCGTGATGAGCCCGCGGCCGGGCCGGATCGTGGCCAAGGTCCCGATCGACCTGCCCCGCCCGCGCACACCCGAGATGCTGCGCGACCCCCACTTCCACGCGCTCTGCGACCAGTTCAGCGAGATCCTGCTCGGCATGGGCCGGGCCGCCGAGAGCTGACGTGACTGCCACCGCGGTTCCCGCGCCGGCATCGCGGGCGCCGAAGTCCGAGACGACCCGGCGGCGCATGCCGGGCTGGCTCAAGGGGGTCATCGGCACCGCGGTGCTGCTGGGCATCTGGGAGGTCGCGGGGCAGGCGGGAGTGGCGAAGGGGAGCATCCCGCCACCCACGGAGATCGTCTCGCAGATGTTCGACGACGGGTGGTCGTTCTACTGGGCGAACATCAAGGTCACGCTCTCCGAAGCCGCCTGGGGCTACCTCTGGGGCAACATGCTCGCCATCGGGCTCGCGTTCCTCGTGCTCGTCGTCCCGTTGCTCGAGAAGCCGGCGCTGCAGCTCGGCATCGTGTCGTACTGCATCCCGGTCGTCGCCCTCGGACCGATCCTGTACATCGTCTACGACGGCGCGAAGCCCAAGATCATCCTCGCCGCGCTCTTCGTGTTCTTCACGACGCTCGTCGGCACGCTCGTCGGGCTGCGGAGCGCCGACCCGGTGATGTTCGACGTGGTCCGCGGCTACGGGGGTGGGCGCGTCGCCGAGCTGACGAAGGTGCGCATCCGCGCGGCGCTGCCGAGCCTGTTCGCCGCGCTCCGCATCGCGGCCCCCGCCGCCATCCTCGGCGCGATCCTCGGCGAGTATGCGGGTGGCGAGTCCGGCATCGGCATCGCGATGATCGCGTCGCAGACCTCGTACGAGGTCAACCGCACCTGGGGCCTCGCGATCGTGGCCGGTCTGCTCGCCTGCCTCGCCTACGGCATCACTGCCTACATCGGTCGCGCGCTCACACCCTGGGTGCCGAGGACGGAACGATGACCGTCACCGACCCGCTGGTCGCGCTCGAGCCCGAGAAGATCTCGGCGCCGCACGTGAGCAGCGCGCCCGACCAGAACAAGTGGTGGGGCGTCGCCAAGGCGGTGCTGTGGCGACTGTTCACCATGGTGCTCGGCGTCGCGATCGTCCTCCTGGTGTGGCAGCTGTTCCTCGAGATCTTCGGCGTCGATCCGTTCATCGGCCGCGGTCCGAGCGAGGTCTGGAACTTCCTCACCACCGGCCCGGTCGGCGCCGATGCGCGCGACCAGCTGTGGACCGCGTCGGTGACCACCCTCACCGACGCCGGGCTCGGCCTGGCCGCAGGCGCCTCGGTCGCGGTGCTCGTCGCGCTCTTCTTCAACCTGTCGAAATCGGCCGAGTCGACGTTCATGCCCGCCGCGATCGTGCTTCGCTCCGTGCCGCTGGTGGCGATGACGCCGTTGATCACGCTGATCTTCGGACGGGGGCTGATGTCGGTCACGATCATCGCCGGGATCGTCACGTTCTTCCCGGTACTCGTGAACGTGTCGCTTGCGTTGCGCAGCGCGCCCAAGGCCGCGCTCGACCTGTGTCAGGCGTACGGCGCGACTCCGGTCACGACGCTGCGCAAGGTGCAGGTGCCCACTGCGCTGCCGGCGTTGTTCGCGTCGTTGCGGATCGCGGCTCCGCTGGCGATCATCGGTGCGCAGCTCGCCGAGTACCTGTCGACCGGCAAGGGACTCGGCTACCTCATGCTGCAGTCGATCTCGCTGTCCAACTACAACATGCTGTGGGCGGCGACGGTCCTCGTCACCATCTATTCGATCATCGTGTACTCGATCATCGCCGCGGTCGAGAAGATCATGCTGGCGAAGTACAGCGACCCCCGGGGCTGATCGTCGAACCCGTCGGCGGAGTGCTGTCGAGGAACTGGGGCGCCAAATGGCGAAGCGGCGCTAGCTGCGGGCGTTCTCGACCGAGTCCGTCGCCACGTGTCGGCGCAGGAACCGGCCGGCGTGGGCGAGGGATTCGTCGGCGGCTTCGAGCTCGCCCGCGTACGCCTGCCACGTGTGGAACATCCCCACCCACTCCTCGAGCTCGACCGACACCCCGGCCTCGGCGGCGCGTCGAGCGAGGCGCTCGGCGTCGTCGTAGAGCGTCTCGTCCGACCCGACCTGCACGAGCAGCGGTGGGAGACCGCGCAGGTCGGCGAACAACGGCGAGGCGTACGGATCGGACGGGTCGACCCCGGCGAGGTAGGCGTCGACGCACGCGGGGAGGTCGTCCAGATGTGCGAACGGGTCGATCGCGCGTCTCGTGGTGAGCGATTCGGCCGAGAGGGTGAGGTCGACCCACGGTGAGATCGCGACGGCCGCGACGGGCAGCGTGGCGCCGGCGTCTCGCAACGCCAGCATCGTCGACATCACCAGCCCGCCACCGGCGGAGTCGCCCGCGAGTGCGAACGGTCGCCCCTCGTCGGCGAGCGTGCGGCAGACAGCGACGGCCTGGTCGATCGCGTGCGGGAACGGATGATCGGGCGCGAGGTCGTACTCCACGATGAGGCCGTCGCCCCCTGCCGCGAGGGCGATGCGTCCCGCCCGATCGCGATGTGAAGCCACGGAACAGACGACGAAGCCGCCCCCATGGAGGTAGACGGTCACCATGTCGTGCTCGCGCCCCGGCACGAGGAGCCATTCGGCGGCTACGGGGAGCTCTTGCCGGTGCCGCTCGACGCCCAGTGCGTCGAGCCCATGGCTGGCGACCGCCTCGATGTCGGCGCGCTTCTGTTCGAGGGTCTGGTCCCGTGCCGCCGGCAGCGCCCGCAGCATCGCCGCGATCTGCGCCCGCGCCGGCGACGGAACGTCGTGGCGGCGGAACTGCGGTTCGGCCACAGCTCGGTCAGCGGCCGGCGGTCAGCGGCCGGCGGTCAGCGGGCGGCGTTCTTGACGAAGTCGTCGAGGCCGTGATTCGGCGCGAGCCTCGCGCCGCCGTACCAACCGCCCCGCACGTGGCGGCGGATCGCACCCTCGCCGTCGTCGGTGGCGCGCGCCGCGCTGTGCCACAGGTCGGAGTGGTGGAGCAGCACGTCGCCGCGCTCGCAGTAGACCGCCATCTCGCCGGCCACGTGCTCGAAGCCGAGCGGCATGTCGTCGGTGCCGCCGAGATGCGAGCCGGGGAGGATGCGCAGGAAGCCGTTGCGCGGCGACGTCGCGTCGACGTGGATCGTGAACGCCACCGACGGCCACACGTCGAGGGTGGGGCCCGACTGGTGGTCGGAGTGCCAGCCGATGCGCGAGTAGCCCGACTGATCGCCCGGGCGGGCGTCCTGGTACACGACGCCGAAGCGGTCGTCCTCGAGCAACCAGACCTCTTCGCCCAGGAGTCGCGTCATGGCGTCGACGACCACGGGCTGCAGGGTCGCGCGGCGCGCGATGTCCGACACCTCGGTGACGTGGCACACGTAGTGCGCGAACGCCTCGCCGTCGATCACCGCGTCGGGGTCGTCGAGGATGACGGTGCCGCACTTCGTCGGCAGCTCGCCCACGAGCAGCCGCTGCTGCTGGCGCTCGAGCTCGATCTCGAGCTCCTGGAGCTGCTCCTCGGTGTAGAGCCCGCGCACGATGGCGAAGCCGTGCTCGGCGAAGAACGGATCCAACTCGATCAGGTCGGGCGCGGTGAACACCCCGACCTCATGGGCGAGCGAACTGCGGGTGGTGGTGCTCACGAGGAAATTCCTTCCTTCCCCGACACTGCGATGTCGTCGGTGTCGTTCAACTGGAGCGCACGGCTGCCCAACACCTTCGCGCGCAACCACTCGCCGGCGTTGACCGGCTCGTAGCGGGCCGGGTGCTCGTCGTCGACGCACGACGGGATGGTCTCGACCACGAGGTCGGGCGGGCAGTCGAGGAAGCGGGCGATCGACCGCCGGCGCACTGCACCCGTGCTGTCGACGGGGGGCGGGACCACGCGGTGCAGCGTGGAGATCCAGCGGTCGTTGGTCCAACGGGCCAACATGTCGCCGAGGTTGCACACGAACGCGCCGCGCGG
>DASXXX010000400.1:0-1571 GCA_036502765.1 Acidimicrobiia bacterium
GCGGCCCTCGAGGTCGGGACGGTCGACGACGATCTGACGGTCGAAGCGACCGGGACGCAGCAGCGCAGGGTCGAGGATGTCGGGACGGTTGGTGGACGCGAGCAGGATCACGCCCTGCGTCTGGTCGAAGCCGTCCATCTCCACGAGCAGCTGGTTGAGCGTCTGCTCGCGCTCGTCGTGCCCGCCACCGAGGCCGGCGCCGCGGTGCCGGCCGACGGCGTCGATCTCGTCGACGAAGATGATCGCGGGCGCCGCCGCCTTGGCCTGCTCGAAGAGGTCGCGCACGCGCGACGCGCCGACGCCCACGAACATCTCGACGAAGTCGGAACCGCTGATCGAGAAGAACGGCACGCCCGCCTCGCCGGCGACGGCCTTGGCGAGCAGCGTCTTGCCCGTGCCGGGCGGCCCGTAGAGGAGCACGCCCTTGGGGATCTTGGCCCCCATCTGCTGGAAGCGCGCGGGCGACTCGAGGAACTCCTTGATCTCCTCGAGCTCCTCGACCGCTTCGTCGAGGCCGGCGACGTCGGCGAAGGTGACCTTCGGTTGGTCCTTCGTGAGCGTCTTGGTGCGCGCCTTGCCGAAGCCCATCACGCGACCGCCGCCGCCCTGCACCTGCCCGAGCACCCACATGAGCACGAGCGCGAGCAACACGAAGGGCAGCAACCCGAAGAGGAGGCTCAGCCACGCGCTCTGGCTCTGGTGGTCGGTGTCGAACTTGTCGACGCCGGCGTCGACCACGTCTTGCGTGAGGCGCGCGGTGTACTGCGCCGGGAAGCTCACCGTGTACTCGGTGCCGTTCTTCAGGTCGCCCGTGACGGTGTGGTCCTTGTCGTGCACCGTGGCGGTCGCGACCTTGCCGTTCGAGAGCTCACGCGTGTAGCGATCGAGCGAGATCTGCTCTGGCCCGTCGCCCTTGGTGAGCGCGCGGAAACCGAAGAAGGCAGCGACGACCGCGGCCACGACCACGACGATCATCAAGCTGCGACGCTGCTTGGGCACGGGCACTCCGAGAGGAAGACGGCAGCCGGACCAATCTACCTGCTCGCCGGAACGCCTCTTTCTGGGCCGATCAGACCGACTCGGGACCCGCGTACTCGGCGATGTAGGGCAGGTTGCGGTAGCGCTCGTCCACGTCGAGGCCGTACCCCACCACGAACGTGGGCGGGATGGTGAACCCCACGTACTTCAGGTCGAGCTCGACGCGCTGCAGGCCTTCCTTCACGAGCAGCGCGCACACCTCCATCGACGCGGGACCGCGTGCCGCGAGGTTCTTGCGCAGGTACGCCAGTGTGAGACCGGAATCGACGATGTCCTCGACGATGAGCACGTGACGATCGGTGAGATCGAGATCGAGGTCCTTGAGGATGCGTACGACGCCACTCGAGCGCGTCGCCGATCCGTAGGACGACACCGCCATGAAGTCGAACTCGACCGGCAGGTCGATCGCGCGCGACAAGTCGCTCATGAAGACGAACGCGCCTTTGAGCACGCCGACGAGCAACGGCGGTCGCCCCTCGTAGTCGGCCGTGATCTCCTTGCCGAGCTCGCGGATGCGCGCCTGCAGCTCGTCT
>DASXXX010000401.1:0-2344 GCA_036502765.1 Acidimicrobiia bacterium
CTCACAGTTGCGGGTCAGCGTCGGTCTCGCACCGACTTCCCCCGTTCCCGCACCGAAGTCCGGGAACCGCACGCAACATCCGGGTTGCGCGCAACCGTTGTCGAGAGGGCACGTTAGTCCGCAATGGCGACCACGACGCAACCTCGGGCCGCGGTCCCGGCGTCCACGGGGGCGCACGCCGCGAGCGCCCCCCGGAACACGTGGCACGCGGGTGTGTGGCTGGTGTGGGCACTGGCCGCCGCCGCGTGCATCGAGCTCGCGCCGAGCCCCGTGTACGTCGCGTTGGTGATCGGGATCGCGTCGGTGGCGGTGTCGATCCACGCGCGACCGGGGCCGTACGCGCGCGCGTTCCCGCTCCTGCTCGCGGTCGGCGCGCTCTTCGCGGTGGTGCGGATGTTGCTGACCGTGGCGACGACCCACGGCCTGGGCGACGTGTTGTTCACCACGCCTCACTTCGGGTTGCCGCAGCTGCTCGGCGGCTTCACCGTCGGTGGCAGCGTCGAACTGCAGGTCATGTTGCAGTCACTGGCCGAGGGCTTCGCGATCGTCGGCGTGATGGGCGTGTTCGGTGCGTTCAACTCGGTGGTGTCGCACTCGGAGCTGGTCGAATCGACGCCGCGTGCGTTCTTCGAGCTCGGGCTGGTGATCGTGGTGGGGCTGGCCTTCGTGCCGTCGACGCTCGCGGCCATCCACGACGTGCGCGACGCCGACCGCGCCCGCACCGGCGGTCGCATCGTGCGGCGAGGACGGTTGCTGCGCCAGGTGGTGCCGGTGCTCGAGCTCGGGCTCGAGCGCGCCGTCACCCTGGCGGAGTCGATGGACTCGCGCGGGTTCGCGCGTGCGGGTGCGAGCCCGCGCGACCGGGCCGCGGGATGGTGGGGCCTGGTGTCGTTGCTGATGCTCGGCGGGTCGTTCGTCGCGCTGATCGGCGAGTCGGGCACCGTCGCCGCAGTGCTGGGCCTGGCGGGCGCAGCCGGCCTCGGCGCCGCGATCCTGCTCGCCTCGTCCGACACCCGTCGGACGCGGTACCGGCCGCGACGGATGCGACGAGCCGACTGGGTCGTCGCCGCGATCAGCCTGCTCGCGCCGGTGGCGATGGCGAGTGCGTCGTGGGCAGGCGACAGCAGTCTCGTGTGGTTCGCGAGCCCGCTGGCGTGGCCGACGCTGCACCTGCTCCCCGCGCTCGCGCTGCTCCCGTTGCTCGTACCCGCGCTGCTCCCGGCACCGGAGACGGCATGAGCGGGAGCGAATGCCCCATGGAGGAAGCATGAGCGCGGTCGCGTTCCGCGACGTGTCGTTCGCGTATCCCGACGCGGCGAGCGCGGCACTGCGCGGCGTCGACCTCGACGTCGCACCGGGCGAGCTGTTGCTCGTGCTCGGCGCATCGGGCTCGGGCAAGAGCACGTTGCTGCGCGCGGTCAACGGTCTCGTCCCCCACACCAGCGGCGGACGCTTCGGCGGCGACGTCGTGGTGTTCGGCCGCTCGACCCGCACGCACCACCCGCGCGAGCTGGCCGACGTCGTGGGGTTCGTGGCGCAGGATCCCGAGTCGCAGTCGGTCGTCGACCACGTCGAGCGCGACCTCGCGTTCGTGCTCGAGAACCTGGGCTTCTCGCAGGAGGCGATGCGACGGCGGGTCGAGGAGGTGCTCGACGCCCTCGGCATCGCCCACCTGCGCGACCGTGATCCGTCGACGTTGTCGGGCGGTGAGCGTCAACGGTGCGCGATCGCGAGCGCGCTCGCCGCGGGTCCGCAGGCGTTGGTGCTCGACGAGCCGACGTCGCAGCTCGACCCTCAAGGCGCCGACGACGTGCTCGCCGCGCTGGTACGGCTGAACCACGATCTCGGCACCACCGTCGTGCTCGCCGAACACCGGCTGGAGCGCGCCGCACCACTCGCGGACCGCGCGGTGCTGGTCGAGGGCGGCACGGTCGGCGTGCCGGGCACCGTGGGCGACGTGCTCGCGACCTACCCGGGCGCACCCAGCGTCACCCGGCTCGGGCGGCTGCTCGGGTGGTCGCCATTGCCGCTCACCGTGCGCGAGGCTCGTGCGCGCGCCGCGCTCGATCCCCCCACGGTCGACGCGCCCACCGCGGTGTCCACGCCGACGCCCGGCGACGTGCTCCTGCACGCGCACGACCTACGCGTTGCCCTCGGCGGCCGCACCGTGGTGCGCGGCATCGACCTCGAGCTCCACGCCGGTGACGTGATCGCGCTGTTCGGCCGCAACGGCGCGGGCAAGACCACGCTCCTGCGCGCGCTCGCGGGACTCACCGCCCCGAGCGCCGGCGCGGTCGACACCCAGGTGCGGGTGGCCTACGTGCCGCAGAACCCGAACACCATG
>DASXXX010000402.1:0-2067 GCA_036502765.1 Acidimicrobiia bacterium
TCGTCCTCTTCTTGGACCGCGCCGCGTTCGAGGTAGGTGAGGCACCCGCCGCGGTAGATGTCGGCGAGCTGCGCCTTCTTGTCGGCGTCGGTCACCACCACCCACCGCCAGTTCTGCTCGTTGGTGGCGGTGGGCGCCTGCTGCGCGAGCGCGATGCACTCGAGGATCAGGGCCGGGTCGACGGGCCGGTCGAGGTCGAGCCGCTTGCGTACCGCGCGCGTCGTCGAGAGGAGCTCGTCGGTGATGCGCGTGTCGAACGGGGTGTCCATCGTCCCTCAGTTCCGGGGAATTTGGTTCCAGGGCGTGTTCGGATCGATCCCTGGTTCACGCGGGAGGCCGAGCACGCGCTCGCCGATGATGTTCATCTGGATCTGCGTGGTGCCGCCGGCGATGGTCGCCGCCTGCGCGCCACAGAGCGACAGCGCCGGATCGTTGTTGCCGGTCTCGCGTTCGTCGATCTGCTCATGCGTGTAGCGCGCGACGAGGAGCGTGCCGGCCGGTCCCATGAGGTCGACGACCAGCTCGGCGACGTCGACGAGCACCCGCCCCTGCAGCAGTTTGAGGATCGAACCCTCGGGCCCGGGGACGCCCTTCTCGCGCTTCGCCTGCGCGCGCAGGCTGCCGAGGCGCAGCACCTCGGCGTCGACCCACAACTGCATGAGCCGGTCGCGCTGCGCCGGGCTCTTGGTGCCGGCGTCGTGCCACGCCTCGACTGCTCGCGCGATGGGCCCCGAACCCTGCGGCGCCACCTCACTCCCGATCGACACCCGCTCGTTCATCAGGGTGGCGGTGCCGACGCGCCAGCCCTCCCCCACGTCGCCGACGCGCATCGAGTCGGGGACGACGGAGTCGGTGAAGAACACCTCGTTGAAGCCCGAGGCGCCGGCCATGCTCCGGATGCCGCGCACTTCGACGCCGGGTTCGTGCATGTCGACGACGAACGCGGTGAGTCCCTTGTGCTTCGGTGCGTCGGGATCGGTGCGTGCCAGCAGCAGCCCGTACCGGGCCTTGTGTGCCTGCGATGTCCAGATCTTCGAACCGTTCACGATCCACTGGTCGCCGTCGCGCACCGCGCTCGTCGACAGTCCGGCCACGTCGGAACCTGCACCGGGCTCGCTGAACAGCTGACACCAGATCTCCTCGGCGGTGAAGATCGGGCGCAGGAACCGCTCCTGTTGGTCGCGCGTGCCGCGGGCGACGAGGGTCGGGCCGCACATGCCGATGCCCATGGCGTTGCGGATCCATGGGTAGCGACGGCCAGCGGCTTCGAGCGCCTCGTCGACGATCTCCTGCAGCGCGGGTTCGGCGTCGAGGCCACCCAGTCCGACCGGGTAGTCCATGCGCGCCAGACCCGCGTCGAACTGCGCGCCGAGGAACGTGGTCTCGTCGTCGTCTGCGTGTTCGGCGAGGAGCTGGTCGACGCGCGCACGCACGTCACCCGCACTCACCATCTGGCTCTCACCATCTGGCTGTCACCATGCGTACGCTTCGGGCGCGGGACCACCCGGGCCGGGGAAGATCTCGTCGAGGCGCGCGAGGGCGTCGGCGTCGAGCTCCACGTCGAGGGCGCCCATCGCGCCGTCGACCTGCTCCACGGTGCGCGGACCGATGATCGGCGCCGTCACCACCGGGTTGGTGAGCAACCAGGCGAGCGCGACGTCGGCGGGCGCGTGACCGAGCTCGGCGCAGAACTTCTCCCACTGCTCGAGCTGCGGGCGCATGTCCTCGATGCGGTCCTGGATGTTCTGGTTGCCGCGGCGACCGCCGGCCGCCCGGTCGGCGAGCACACCGCCGAGCAGTCCGCCCCCGAGGGGGCTCCACGGGATCATGCCGACCCCGTAGTGCTCGCACGCGGGCAGCACCTCGAGCTCGATGGTGCGGGCGTTGAGGTTGTAGAGGCTCTGCTCCGACACGAGGCCGAGCGACCCGCGCTGCTTCGCGGCTTCGTTGGCCTGCACGATGTGCCAGCCGGCGAAGTTGCTGCTGCCGACGTAGAGCACCTTGCCCTGCGTGACCAGCACGTCCATCGCCTGCCAGATCTCGTCCCACGGCGTGTCGCGGTCGACG
>DASXXX010000403.1:0-6680 GCA_036502765.1 Acidimicrobiia bacterium
GCGTGACGGGATGCGGGTGCTGCGGGTGCGGGGCTTCGCGGTGCTCCTGGCCGGGCAGGCGATCAGCGAATCGGGCAACTGGATCGCGGTCATCGCGATCTGGGGCTTCGCGTCGTTCCAATTCGACGTCGGGGCCGGCGATCTCGCGTTGCTGTTCGTCGTGCTCTCGGTGCCGGGCGCGTTGCTCGGTCCGTTGCTCGGCGTGCCGATCGACCGCTTGGGGCCGCGGCGCACGTTGTTGATCGCCAACGTGCTGGGCATCGTCGATGCGCTCCTGCTCACGCAGGCGAACAGCTACACCACGATCATCGTGTTGGCCTTGCCGCTCGGATTGATCGAAGCGTTGGCCACCGCGTCGCTCGACTCCATCCCTCCGCGCCTCGTCCCCGACGACCAACTCGTCACTGCCAACGCGCTGCTCGGTGGTGCGCAGGACCTCGCCATCGTGCTGGGCCCGCTCGCGGCCGCGGCCGTGAACGCGCGATGGGGGCTGGAGGGCGCGTTCTTCGCCGATGCCGCGACCTTCCTGGTGGGGGCGCTGGTCGCGTTGCGGATCCGGATCGAGCCGGTGCCGCGCGACGACGACCATGTGCGATCGACGTGGCGCGAGCTCCGCGAGGGCGCGTCGCTGGCGCGCCGTACGCGCGGTCTGCGCTGGACGTTGACCGTCGCCAGCTGCGTCTACCTGCTCTGGGCCGCCTTCGGCGTGCTCGAACCGCTGTACGTGCGCGACGTGCTCGGTGGTTCCGACGCGATGTTCGCGTTGCTCCAGACCGTGTTCGGCGTCGGCCTCGTGCTCACCGGACTGGTGTTGGCGGTGGTGGGTGACCGCATCGCGCGTCCGCGCTACGTCGCCCTGGCCATGATCGTCTCGGGCGCGACCGCGGCGCTGTACCTCGGCACCGAGTCGGAGGTCGTCGCGTTCATCGGAGTGTTCCTCTGGGGGGTCGACACCGCGTTCTTCTTCGTGCCCGCGCGCACCTTGCTCCAGCGGTACGCGCCGGCCGCGTTCCACGGGCGCGTGCTGTCGATCAACCAGTCGCTCGAACCGGCTGCGGGCATCATCGCCTCGCCGCTCGTCGCGGTCGCCCTCGGCGTCGTGAGCGTCCAGGCGCTCGGCATCGTCGCGGGCGCGATCGCGACCGTCGGTGGCGTGGTGCTGCTCCTCCTCGCGCGCGGTCTCGCCGCGCCCCTGGCGTCCGACTACGACCCCACCGCCGGCACCTCCCGCGACGCCATCGCCCTCGGCGGCTCGGCCCCCGGCTGATCCCACTCCCGCGTTTTGGCGTCGCTCGATCCTCATATATGGGGGTCGAGTGACGCCAAAACGGTCCCGGTAGGCTGCGCGGGTGGAGCTGGAGGGGAAGATCGCGGTCGTCACGGGCGGCGCGAGCGGGATCGGGCGCGGCACCGCGCTCGAGCTGGCCCGGCGCGGCGCCGACGTTGTGCTCGCCGACATCCACGACGAACGTCTCGGGGAGACCGCCGCGGCCATCACCGCGCTCGGGCGGCGCTGCCTGCCGGTGCGCTGTGACGTCACGAGTGATGCCGACGTCGAAGCGCTGGCCGCAGCCGCGATCGCCGAGTTCGGTGCCGTCGACGTGCTCATGAACAACGCGGGGATCGCGGTGCTCGGGCCGTCGTACCGGGTGCCGATGGACGATTGGCAGCGCATCCTCGACGTCAACGTGCTCGGCCTCGTGCGCGGCGTGAACGCATTCGTCCCCGCCATGGTCGAGCGCGGGCACGGCCACGTGGTGAACACCGCGTCGATCGCGGGCATCTGGGCGTACTCGTGGGACTGCGCGCCCTACATCACGTCGAAGTTCGCCGCCTACGGGTACTCCGAGGCCCTGGCCCGCTCGTTGCGGCCGCTGGGTGTCGGGGTGTCGGTGCTCTGCCCCGGGCTGGTGCACACCAACCTGGGCGAGCACGCCCGCATCGCGGGTGTGCCCGACGAGCATGCCGGCTCGTGGATGCACTTCCCGTCGGAGATGGCCGCCGACGCGGTCGACGCCGACGCCGTCGGCCCGATGGTGTGCGACGCGGTCGAGGCGGAGCGCTTCACCATCTTCACCAACGCCAACGACGCGGCGCGCTACACGTCGTGGCGCACCGACATCGACGCGTCACTGGTGGCCGCCAACGCCGCCGCGCCGACCCCGCCCCGGATTGTCTGATGGGAGGCGTGTGATGTTCGGCAAGCGTCGGCCGCGCCCGGAGCAGCCGTCGTCGTCGAGCGACTCGTTGCCGTCGAGCAGCCTCAGCGACGAGCAACAGCGCCAGGAGTTCCACTCCCGCAGCGAACCGATCCCCACGCGACCGGTCCGCACCGTGCTCGTCGACGTCGCCACCGACCAGCAGCGCGGCTTCTGGGACGCGCCGCTGTGGCTGCCCGTCGGCGGGGTCCTCGAGGGCGGGACCGATCTCTGGGAGATCGTGAGCGTCCGACTGCGCATGCCGACGGCGGGGCCGGAAGAGGGCGTGCGCCCGGTGCTCTACCTCTACGCGCGCAAAGCAGAGGCCTGAGCCGGGTCACCCTCGGTGGGGCTCCCGAGCACCACACAGTTGCCCCCGCGAGCCTTGGCGACGTAGACGGCGTCGTCGGCGGCGCGCACCAGCGAGCTGACGTTGCCGAGCAACGACGGTCCTGACGGCGCGAGGCCGATGCTCGCGGTGACGCCGATCGGCGGCGTGCCCAGGCGGAGCTCCGCGACGGCGAGCCGGCACCGGTCCATCACCGCTGCGGCGTCGTTGGCGTCGATGCCCGCGAGCAACACGATGAACTCGTCGCCGCCGTGCCGTCCGACGACGTCGTACTCGCGCGTGGTGTCCTCGAGGACACGGGCCACCGCCTGCAGCAGTGCGTCCCCGGCCGCGTGACCGTAGGTGTCGTTGACCGGCTTGAACCGATCGAGGTCGAGCACCGCGATCGCGAAGCGCTCCGCGGTGCGCCGCGCCTGGGCGACCAGACGCCCGAGCGCGTCCTCGACCAGGCGTCGGTTGCCGAGCCCGGTCAGCGGATCGGTGGCGGCCTGGGTCTGCGCGGCCGCGAGCACGCGGAGCGTGGCCAGCACCGGTCCCACGCGCAGCAGGCTGTCGTGCACCAGGCGTTCGGTCGGTGGGCGCAGGTCGTGCTCGGTGCGGATGATCACGGCGGCGACGCGTTCACCGCCCGACGTCACCGCGCGGGCCGCCGGCGACGGGTCGCTGGGTCCGTTGACCAGCACCATCGCGTTCGGCGCGATCTGCTCGAGATGGCGGGCGAGCATCGCGCGCGCCGCTTCTTCCGACCGCGCTGTCTGCAGCCGTTCCGAGAACACGAGCTGGCGTTCGCGGTCCCTGCTGGCGCGTCGCTCGGTCCGCACGAAGAGGAGCCAGTTCAACGCCGCGAACGCCACGCAGAGTCCAGCGACGAGCGCCATGCCCCGAAGCCCGGCTTGGTCGCGCTCGTGTCGGCTGTGCTCGTCGATCGCACGACCGAAGTCGTCGCCGGCGCGATGGACGTCGCTCAGGAGCGGATCACGCGCGGCCGCGAGCGCGCCCGCCGACCCGGACATCTGCCCGGTGCGAAAGCCGTCGACCGCAGCGGTCACGTCGGCCGACCACGCGCCGATCGCGCCGTCGAGCGTGTGCAGACGGTCGCGCAGCGATGCGTCGTCGCTGATCGACCGTCGCAGCTCGGCGCGCGTCACGTCGAGCCGCCGCCGCGCGTCGTCATACGCGGTCGACGCGGTGTCGGCGCGGGTGACCGTGTAGTCGCGCGCGGCGTTCTCCGTCGCGAGCACCGCGTCGAGCGTGACCCGAGTGGCCTGGGCCGCGATCCCGGTCTCGTCGGCCCGTGACCGCTGTACCTGGTATTCGGTCCACACCGCGCCGAACACCACCGCGACGAACGCGACGAAGAACACGGTGCGACCGACACGTGCCATGACCAGCCCCGAGCTCCCGACTACCCGGTGAACCGCAGGGTGGCGGTCGTGGGCGACGCCGGCTTCGCGGTGGGGACGGCGAACACGACGAGGCACAGGAACGTGACGACGAGCGCGAACTCCACGAGGACAGCACCCCGCTGCTCGTGTCTGTCCGTCATCCAGCCACCCCCACGTCGCACCTCCGGTCCTCATCGGCAGCCGAACGCGCCGGAGTGGAGTCGATGTGACAGATGCCACGGATCGGCACCAGCGATGTGACGCTGCGCCGGGAACGGTGAGATCACGTACGATCCGCCCCGATGACGGCTGCATCCCGCTCCAGCCCGGCGGTGCTCTCGGCACTGGCCGACCTGCGCAGCAACGTGCGGCTCGTCGACGTCGCCACCTCATCGCTCTTCATCGTGGACGAGTGCCAGGAGGCGCTCGACGCGTGCAACCCGGACGGCTGGGAAGTGGCAAGCAAGCGCAACATCTCGAGCGCCGACATGCTCGACGGGAGCGCGCCCGACCGCGTGCACTACCTGAACGCCACCGCCGCGGTGGTGTTCGAGCTCTGCACCGGCGAGAACTCCGAAGCCGAGATCGCCGACCTGGTCGGCACCGCGTACGGGCTCGACGAGCCGCCGCAGCGCGAGGTGGCGTCGTGCCTCGACCACCTGCAGCTCGAGGGCATCGTCCGCTGACTCGATGACCGTCGCCGTCGTGCGGCGAGCGCGCGCCCTCACTGCCGTCACCGCCGCGTTGCGCGGCGACGTCGGCGTGCTCCCCGACGATCCCGACGGTTGGAGCGCGTTCCTGGAGCTCGCGTCGGCGCACGAGCTCCTGCCTGCAGTGTGGGTGAGCCAGGCGGGTGTCGGGCAGCTGACGATGCCGTCGCCGCTGGCCGCCGCGCTGGAGCGCGAGACGCCCGACGGCCTGGCCGTGCCCGAAGCCCTGCTCCGGCGCGCGTACGACCGCAACGAGGCACGGGTGCAGCGGTTGCTCGACCACGGCGTCGACGTGCTCGAGCGCCTCGCCGCCGCCGACATCCGAGCGGTCCCGCTCAAGGGACTGCACTCGCTGCTCGCGGGGTTGTGGCCCGACCCCGCGGCGCGCACGATGGCAGATCTCGACGTGCTCGTCCCCGCCGCGCACGCGACGCGCGCGTATGACCTCTTGCTCGGCGCGGGCTACGTGGAGCATCCGGAACCGATCGGCGAGCACGCCGACCACCACCTGCCGATGCTGCGCGACGGCGACGTGACGGTCGAGGTGCACGTCGAGCCGTTGGTGTCGCGCTGGCGGGCGCTGGTGCCCGCCGCCCAGATGTTGCGGCGGGCGATGTACCGGCCGACCGCGCGCGGCGTGCTGCTGCTCGCCGACGACACCGACACCTTCGTGCACCTCGTCGCGCACGCGGAGCTGCAGGAAGAGACGCACGCGCTGTTCGGCCTTCCGCTGCGCGCGTTGTTCGAGACCGCGCTCGTCCACCAGTCCGAGATCCGGTGGCGCGACGTGCGGGAGAGCTTCGCGGCGGCCGGCGTCTCGCGCGTGCTCGACGCGCACCTCCACGCGACGCGCCACTGGTTCGGGGCCGAGGCGCTGCCGGAGCCGTCGGAGGGCAGCGCGCGCCGCGCCGCCGCCCACACCCGGTTGGTGGAGGTCGGGGTGGCGGAACCGGCGCTGGTGGAGGGGTGGACCTATGCCGTTCGGGTGCCCCGCTCGTTCACGGCCGACCGCATGCGCACCGAGTTCGCGCCCGAGGACGCATCCCACGACCCAGCCGATGCCGGCCCCGCCTGGTTGTGGACGGCCCGGGCTCGGCACGTGGTGCGGCGGGTCGAAGCGAGGCTCACTCGTCACGAGCCACCCCGCGCGCAGTAGAACGAGGGACCGCATCAAAGGGAGAGACGATGATCCTCGAGGGCAAGACCGTGGTCGTGACCGGGGTGGGCCCCGGGCTCGGTGGTGAAGTGGCGAAGCTGGTGCTGCGCGACGGCGGCAACGCGGTCCTGGCGGCCCGCACCGCCGACAAGCTCACCGCCATCGCCGCCGAGCTCGACTCGAGCGGCGAGCGGGTGGCGCAGCTGCCCACCGACATCGGCGACGCCGACCAGTGCGCGGCGTTGGCACAGCTCGCGGTCGACCGGTTCGGCGCGGTCGACGGCGTGGTGCAGGTCGCGGCGTACGACAGCTTCCTGGCCGGGCTCGAGGGCACCGGCGACGCCGACTGGCGTGCCATCTTCGAGACCAACGTGATCGGTTCCATGCACGTGGTGTCGGCGATGGCCGACGCGATGGGCGACCGCGGTGGCTCGATCGTGCTGATCGGCTCGCAGAGCTCGGTGCTGCCTCCGGTGATGGAGCAGCTCGCGTACGCGTCGTCGAAGGGCGCGCTGCGGGCGGCGATGTACCACCTCGCCAAGGCGTTGGGGCCGCGCAAGATCCGCGTCAACACCGTCGTGCCCACGTGGATGTGGGGTCCGCCGGTGCAGATGTACGTGCAATGGCAGGTGGCCGACCGCGGCATCAGCGAGGAGGAGGCGATCGGTGAGATCACGGCGAGCATGCCCCTCGGTGAGATCCCGGCCGACGAGGACGTCGCCGAGTCGGCGATCTTCCTCTGCTCCGACCGCGCCCGCACGATCACCGGCCAGACCCTCTACGTGAACTCGGGCGAGTTCATGACATGAGCCGCGCGTGACGGGCCACGAGCACCTGCTCGCGCCGGGACGCATCGGCGCGTTGGAGCTGCGCAACCGCGTG
>DASXXX010000404.1:0-37039 GCA_036502765.1 Acidimicrobiia bacterium
GCAGCGCAGCGCGGGGAGCTGGCCCTCGCCGGCTGCGTCCAGTGCGAGGTGCACGTCCTTGAGTGCCAGTGACAACGCGAACTGCGCGGAGTAGTCGTCGTCGACGATGCGTTGGAGCTTGGCTGCTTGCCACGAAGACACGAGTGGGCCACTGCTCAACGCGTCGACCACGGTCGCGGTCTCGAGCCCCAACCGGTGCGCGAGGGACACGGACCCGGCAACGGCTTCCGCGCCGAAGGCGAGCCACGTGTTGTTCACGACCTTCAGCCGGGTTCCGGTGCCGACCGGGCCGACCCAGATCGTGCGCTGTCCGAGCGCGTCGAAGAGGGGAGTGACGCGCGCGCGGGCCTCCTCGGGGCCCGACGCGAAGATCGTCAGCTGACCCTGCTCGGCGGGGACCTTGCTTCCCGACACCGGCGCGTCGAGGAGCGTGATGTCGGGCCGATCCTTGTCCACGAGGGCTGCGACCCGGTCGATCCCGGCCACCCCGATCGTGCTCATCTGCGCCCAGATCGCGCCCGGCGCGAGCGCAGCGAGCATGCCCTGATCGTCGGCGATCGAGATGACAGCGTCGGCGTCGGTGACCATCGTGACGACGATCCCGGCTCGACGCGCCGCGTCCGCCGCGCTCTCGGCGACGTCCGCGCCGAGCGCAGCGAGGTCGCGGGTTGCTTCGGGGTACTGGTTCCACACGATCGTCGGGATGCCGGCGCGCAACACGCTCGTCGCCATCGCGTGACCCATCGTGCCGATGCCGAGCACCGCAACCGAATCAGGCGTTCCGTTCATGACTCTCCTCCTTGTCGGGATCCGCGTCGTTGTGTGCGTGTCACCGAGCGGCGACCACGGCACGCGGCGCGCTGTCGGCGACGGGTGCGTCGTGCCCGACGTTGCCGCGCGAGAGGGCGAGGCTCAGCAGCGTCGCCACCACCGCGACCCCGGCGGCACACGCCAAGGCCAGGCGGTAGCCGGCCGCGAGGTCAGCGGTCGACGCGCCGCTGCTGCTTCCCGCGTCGATGGCGACGATGGAGAGCAGCACCGCTACGCCGATGGCGGAGCCGATCTGTCGGGTCGCGTTGACGAGCGCACCTGCAAAGCCCTGGTCCGCATTCGTCACGCCGGTGCTCGCGGCCACCGTGGAGCCGAACACGACGTTCGTCGAACCGAACCCGAACGCCAGGAGGACCAGACCCAGCAGCGGGTAGTGCATCGTTCCCGAGAAGCGGAACAGCACGAACAGACTGACGGCTGCGAGCAGGCAGTTCCCCGCGAGGAACGCCCTCAACCCGACCCGATCGACGAGTCGTGCACCGACCACGCCGCGCAGCAGTCCTCCGATGCCTTGCGGCAGGGCAACGAGTCCGGACACGAGCGGTGAATAACCGAGCACCAACTGGCAATACAGGCTCAGCACCAGCACCTCGCCCGCCATCCACGCGCCGAGCAACCCGCTCAGCGCGTCGCCGATGACGAGCGTGCGATGACGAAAGATCCGCAAGGGCACCAGCGGCTGTCGACTCCGGCGTTCGACGGACACGAACGCGCCGAGCAACGCCGCGCTCACGAGGATGCAGCCGACGAACGGCAACGAGGTCCAGCCGTGCTCCGTTCCGAGCGTCGGTGCGTAGACCAGGGCCGCGGTCCCCGACGTCACGAGGATGGCTCCCGGCAGGTCGAGATGACGAGGACCGGCCACCGTGGTGCCGACGGGAAGCGCCTTCGACCCGACCACTGCCAGCGCGAGGCACACCGGCACGTTCACGAAGAACACACCGCGCCAGCCGACCGTGTCGACCAGAATGCCGCCGGCAAGGAGACCGGCGACGAAGCCGGCCGACGCGGTCATGCCGAAGTAGCCGAGGACGCGGTTGCGGGCGGGACCTTCTGGATAGCTCGTCGTCAGGATCGACAAGGCCGCGGGCGCGACCAGCGCGGCCGCGACGCCCTGCAACGCACGTGACGCTGCGAGGAGCGGGAAGTCCACCGCGACGCCCCCTGCTGCCGACGCGAACGCGAAGAGGACGAGGCCCGTCACCAGCATGCGCCGCCGACCGAAGAAGTCGCTCGCCCGTCCACCCAGGACGAGCAGTCCACCGAACGTCAACGCGTACGCCGTGATGACCCACTCGGAGGTCGTCGTGGTCGCGTGCATCGCGACACCGAGTGACGGCAGTGCGACGTTCACGATGCTGAAGTCGAGGACGACGACGAGCGCGGCGCCGAGCGCGACGCCCAAGCCCAGGCGGCTCAACGGTGGCGATGTGCTCATGTCGACTCCCTGGGATCGGTCCCGCTGAGGTCTCCCTCGGACGATCGCGCCGGAGCTCGAATCCGTCTTCGGGGGCAGCCCCCCTCGTGGCCCCCGGGCAGGGGGCAGCCCGAGTTCCTGCTGGCTTCAATGTGCGCGGCGATGGTGAGCCTCAGGGCGTGCGCCCGCGCGCGGCTTGTCCGCCGAGCAGCTTGTCGGGGCGGATCGGGAGGTCGCGGATTCGCATTCCGGTCGCGTGGTACACCGCGTTCGCGATCGCCGCCGCGGTGCCGACGACGCCGATCTCTCCGACGCCCTTGGCCCCGATCGGGTTCACCAGCGGGTCATCTTCCTCGATCCAGATCGCCTCGATCTCCTCGACATCGGCGTTGACGGGGATGTGGTAGCTCGCGAAGTCGTGATTGACGTAGTCGCCGAAATGCGGGTCGAGCACGCTCTCCTCGAGGAGCGCCATCCCCAACCCCATCGTCATGCCGCCGATCAGCTGTGAGCGTGCCGTCTTGGCATTGATGATCCGGCCGGCGGCGAACACACCGAGGAGCCGAGAGACCCGCACTTCGCCGGTTCCCTCATCGACGCGTACTTCGGCGAACTGAGCGCCGAACGCGTACCGCGCGAGGCGCTCGTCGGTCTCGACGTCGTGCGTCGTGTCGACGCGCACTTCGCCGCTGGTGTCCGGCCGCTCCCGGAGCTTCCGGCAGGCCGCCGCGACCGCCGACCCCCACGAGGAGTTCCCCAGGGATCCACCCGCGCCGGGCGCGGGTGGGAACGCACTGTCGCCAATCTCGACACGAACGGCTCCGGGCCTCACCTCGAGCGTCTCGGCGGCGATCTGCGTCAGTGCGGTCCGGGCACCGGTCCCGATGTCGGCGGCCGCCAGACGGATGACGTACGAGCCGTCGGGTTCGATGCGCGCCGATGCCTGCGAAGGTCGGCGGTTCGCCGGGTGACTGGAGGCGGCGACACCGGTCCCGACGAGCCAGTGCCCGTCACGGCGGATGCCGGGTGTCGGGTCGCGCCGGGACCATCCGAAGCGCGCGGCGCCCTCGGTCAGGCACGCGACGAGGCTACGGCTCGAGAAGGGGAGCCCGGTCTCCGGGTCGGCGGCGGGTTCGTTCCGGATCCGCAGCTCGATCGGGTCGACGCCCAGCTCGACGGCGAGCTCGTCCATCGCCGACTCGAGCGCATACATGCCCGGGCACTTCCCCGGCGCGCGCATCCAGAAGGCCGTCGGCACGTCGAGACGCGCCAGCCGGTGCGTCGTACGCCGGTGCTGCGCCGAGTACATCATGCGCGTCGCCACCGCGGTCTGCTCGGCGAACTCGCGCACGGTCGAGCTCTGCTCGACGACGTCGTGCGCGATCGCAGCCAGCCGGCCTTCGGCGGTCGCGCCGAGACGGACGCGCTGGATCGTCGGTGTCCGGTAGCCGGTGAGCGCGAACATCTGCTGGCGGGTCACCGCGACCTTGACCGGGCGGCCCACGAGTCGTGCGGCCATGACGGCGAGGATGGCCGGTTGCCGTACCCAGCCCTTCGACCCGAACCCGCCGCCGACGTGGGGCGCGACGACGCGCACATCGCCCCGGTCGAGCCCGAACGCCGCCGCCACGGTCTCCTGCACCCGGGTCACGCCCTGCGTCGAGTCGTAGAGGGTGACCGCGCCCGTGTCCCACACCGCGAGCGTCGCGTGCGGCTCCATCGGGCTGTTGTGCACCGCTGCGGTCTCGTAGGTGCGATCGACGACGACGTCGGCGGCCGGGAAGGCGGCGTCGACATCGCCCTGCTCCGTGTCGGTCTCGAAGTCGGGGTTGACCACGGTCGGCGCGTAGAGCCCGGGGTGATCGACGGACAGCTCGACGTCGTGGGGTTGCGCCGCGTACTCGATGTGGACGAGTCGCGCCGCCTGTCGCGCAGTCTCGTCAGTCTCGGCCACCACGGCGGCGACGACGTGTCCGCGGTACGCGATCCGTCGGGACTGGAACAGTGCGAGCTCCGCGTCGTCGACCGCGTGCAGCCGCTCGGCGTTCTCGTACGAGAGGACGGCCAGGACACCGGAGAGCGCCAGCGCGGCGGTGGCATCGATCGAGCGGACCTCGCCCTTGGCGATCGTCGCCTGCACCATGCACGCGTAGCAGGCGCGATCGTGTGCGTACTCGTAGGCGTACCGTGCCGCGCCGGTGACCTTGTCGTGTCCCTCGATTCGGTCGAGGGCGGAGTCGAGCGGTCGATGGTCGGCGAGGGTCACGACGTCGCCGCCAGCTCGGTCAGCGTGCGCACGATCAGGGTGCGGGCCAGTGGGACCTTGTACGCGTTGTCCCGCAACGGCCGCGCGGCCTGGAGCTCGGCTTCGGCCGCGCCCACGAAGCTGGCCTCGGTGGCGGGCGCGCCGCGCAGCATCGCCTCTGCACGCGTCGCGCGCCACGGCTTGTGCGCGAGGCCGCCGAGCGAGAGCCGGACCCCTCGCACCACCCCGTCCTGCACGTCCAGCGCTGTCGCCACGGAGACGAGGGCAAATGCGAATGACGCCCGTTCCCGCACCTTGACGTACCGCGAGCGCCGGGCCCACGGCAGCGGCGGCAGCTCGACCGCGGTGATCAGCTCGTCGTGCTCGAGCACGGTGTCGCGGGAGGGCGCGTCGCCCGGGAGTCGGTGGAAGTCGACGAGCGGAACCGACCGGGCTCCGACCGCCCCCTCGACGTGGACGACCGCGTCGAGCGCCGACAACGCGACTGCCATGTCCGACGGATGCGTCGCCACGCACGCCTCCGACCAGCCGAGGATCGCAAGGTTGCGATGCTCGCCCGCGCGAGCCGGGCAGCCGGAGTCCGGCTCCCGCTTGTTGCACGGCTTGGTCACATCCTGGAAGTACACGCAGCGGGTCCGTTGCATCAGGTTGCCGCCGACCGTCGCCACGTTGCGCAGCTGTCCCGATGCGCCGTTCAGGAGTGCCTCCGCGAGCACCGGATACCGCTCTCGGACGAGGGGATGCGCGGCGAGATCGCTGTTGCGCACGGTGGCCCCCACTCGCAGGCCGCCCTCGACGGTCTGCTCGACGCGGTCGTAGGGCAATCGGGTCACGTCGACGAGCACGTCCGGCTCCTCGACGCCGAGCCGCATCAGGTCCACCAAGTTGGTCCCGCCGCCGAGGAGCATCGCGCGGGGCGACTCCGCCAGCATGGCGAGTGCCGATCCGGCGTCCGCCGCTCGCTCGTATCGGAACGGTTTCACCGCGTCGTCTCCCTGATGGCACGGACGATGTTCACGTAGGCGCCGCAGCGACAGAGGTTCCCGCTCATCCGCTCGCGGATCTCGTCGGCGCCCAGCGCGATGCGTTCTCCGTCGAGGTCATGCGTCACCGCGCTCGGCCAACCCGAGCCCACTTCGCGCAGCATGCCGACCGCCGAGCACAGCTGACCGGGTGTGCAGTAGCCGCACTGGAATGCATCGTGCTCGATGAACGAGCGTTGGAGCTCGTGCAGCTCACCATCCTCGGCGAGTCCTTCCACGGTGACGATCTCTGCGTCCTGAAGGGCGACCGCGAGCGCAAGACACGAGTTCGCCCGTCGGCCATCGACCAAGACCGTGCACGCGCCACACTGCCCGTGGTCGCACCCTTTCTTCGTGCCCGTGAGGCGCAGCCGTTCGCGCAGTGCGTCGAGCAGCGACATGCGCGTGTCGACGATGAACGACCGCGCCACGCCGTTCACGCGTAGCGAGAGCTCGGCGTGAACCGGCTCCAACACGGCGGGCACAATCACATCCCTTCGGGCGACGGCCCGCGCACGGGTACGGCGTCGGTGAGGAGCAGATCGATCTCCGTCAGGTCTTCAGGGGAGAGCCGCACGTCCACTGCGCTGACGATGTCGTGCAGGTGGTCCGGGTTCCTGGTACCGACGATCGCAGCATCGACTGCCGGGTTGGCAAGGGCCCACGCCACCGCGAGCATGGGGAGCGAGACACCCACATCTGCCGCGAAGGTCCGGAGCCCGGTGACCACGGCGAGGTTGCGGTGGAACGTGTCGCCGGTGAAGTCCGAGCTCTGGCTCCGCCAGTCGTCAGCCGCGAACACGGTCGACGGGCTCATCGCACCTGCGAGCAGCCCGTGGGCGAGCGGCGCGTACACCAGCACGCCGATCTCGTGGCCGAGACAATACGGGAGCACCGATTCCTCGATCCCGCGGCGGAACATGTCGTACGGAGGTTGGAGCGTCTCGAGCGGGCCGTGCTCGGCGAAGGCGGCCATCTGCGCGGCGTCGAAGTTCGACACGCCCGCGTGGCGGATCTTGCCGGCATCGACGAGCTCGCCGAGCGCGCCGGCGGTCTCCTCGAACGGAGTGTTCGGGTCGGGCCAATGCAGTTGATAGAGATCGATGACGTCGACACCGAGCGCGCGCAGGCTCGCGTCGACGCCCTCGCGCAACCACGCGCGGCTCGCGTCGCGGACCAGACGGTCGCCCTCCCGCCGTAGACCGCCCTTCGTCGCGATCACGAGCTCGTCGCGCGCGGTGCGAAGCTCTTCGGCCAAGGCCGCTCCGAGCAACTGCTCCGACTCACCGAAGCCGTATCCCTGCGCGCTGTCGAAGAAATTGATGCCGAGGTCTCGCGCCCGACGTATTGCCGACGTCGCGAGGTCCGGATCGAAGGTGCCCCATTCGCCACCGAGCTCCCAGGTGCCGAAGCAGATGGGCGTCACCTTCAGTCCGCTGCGACCGAGCAAGCGCTTCTCCATCGGAGGGGTCCTTTCGCGAGTTGCGTGTCCGCCGCGGTGCCGACGGCTCAAACGGGCTGTTCGATCAACGTCACGGTCGTCGTGAGCTCTGTGGTGCCGCGGACGAAGGTCACCCGGACCGCGGTGCCCGGCTTGCGTGACCGCAGGGCCGTGACGAAGCTGACCGTGCTCGGAACCGGCGTCGCTCCGAGCGTCTCGATGACGTCGCCAGGCTGGAGACCCGCGTTCGCGGCCGGACCGCCCGGGGCGACCGCAAGCACGACCATGCCCTCGTCGACTCCCACGCTGCCCGGCTGTGCGCCATCGGAACTGGGGTCGCCGAGCTGCGCGCCGAAGTACGCGTGCGTTGCCCGGCCGTGGTCGAGCAGCTGTCGCACGATCGTGTCGACGGTCGTCGCCGGCGTCGCGAAGCCGATCAGCACCGCGCCGTCGGACGGTGGGATGTACGCCTCGTTGATACCGATCACCTGGCCGCGACTGTCGACGAGCGCACCACCCGAGTCGCCCGGTGAGATCCCGGCGTCGGTCTGCAAGAGGTTGAGCAGTGTCGGGCTCTGACCCGGATCACCGGGCAAGGCGCGCTGCAACGCCGAGACGATGCCGACGCTGGCAGTGTTGGCGAAGCCGAGCGGGCTGCCGATCGCGATTGCGAGCTCGCCGACCTCGGGCAATGTCTTGGCGAACGTCGCCGCCCGCAGAGCAGTGCTCGCCGCCGTGACCACCGCGAGGTCGGTGATCGGGTCTTCCGCGCGGACGGTGCCGTCGAGGAGCTTCCCGTTGGCCAGTTCGATCTGCACCCGGCTGGATCCGGCAACGACATGGTCCGCGGTGACGATGGTTCCGTTGTTCGACCACACGACACCACTTCCGAGCCCGCTGTCGGTGACGATCGTGACGACCGACGGCGAGACCTTGTCGAAGATTCCCGGGATGCCCGGGGGCACGGACGCAGCAGGCGCGGGAGCGGAGTTCCCGGAGCTCGACCCAGCGGCGACGAGTGCTGCAGCGAGGAGCGCCGCAACGACGGTGACCACGAGCCATGAACGTGCGGGTCGGGAGTTCATCGTCTCGACGATCGCGCCGGGGCCTGCTGGTGTCTTCGGGGCCAGCCCCAGTGGTGTACTCCGGTCAAGTGCCAACGCAGCGTTCCGGCTGGCTTCAATGCGCGTGGACGGCCCGGAGAACTCAGACGGCGTGCCGACGGAACGAGCGCGGCGCCGTCGCATGACCGATAATGCGCACCATGGGGACGACATCGATGTCGTGCGGCACCTAGCGATGGCCGAACATGCGGTCCGGATGGTGCTCGCCGACGACGACGTCTTGTTGCGTGAGGGTCTCGCGAGCTTGTTGGAGCGCTCGGGGTTCGAGGTCGTCGGTCGAGCCGGTGATGCATCGGAGCTGCTCGCGCTGGTCCGCCAGCACGAGCCGGAGTTCGTGATCGTCGACATCCGCATGCCGCCGACGCATTCGACGGAGGGACTCGATGCAGCACGCGTCATTCAGCGTGAGTTCCCTGCCGCGGCGATCCTGGTGCTCTCCGCCCATGTCGAAGTGGACGAGGCCATGGAGCTGCTCGCAGGCGGGCGAGGCGTCGGCTACCTCCTGAAGAGCCGTGTCACCGACGTCGCCGAGTTCATCGACAGCATCGAGCGAATCGCTCGTGGAGGCTCGGTTGTCGATCCCAGCCTCATCCAGGAGCTGGTGAATTCTCGTCGCCGGAACGATCCGCTCGAGGCGCTGACGCCGCGTGAGCACGAAGTGCTCGGCCTCATGGCGGAGGGTTGTTCGAACTCTGGGATCGGGCGCCGACTCTCGGTGACCGAGGGCACCGTCGAGAAGCACGTGAACAGCATCCTCATGAAGTTGGAGCTGCCGGAGTCGAACGATGACCATCGACGCGTGCTCGCGGTCATCGCGTTCCTCGAGGCCCGTTGATGCGTCGAGCCGCTGGCGATAGCATTTCGCGCACCAAGGGAGGCGGGCCAATGACCAACGCGATCGGGTCAGGACCGACCCTCGGCTTCGAGCCAGGCGATCATGTCTGTGCGTTCTACGTGGGCACGGCGGAGCGCGACAAATTGCTCATGCCGTTCCTCCAAGAGGGCCTGCGCGCGGGGAACAAGTGCCTGTGCATTGCCGACTCACCCGCTCATCAGACGATGGTGGCGAACATCGCCGAAGGGTTCGACGATCCTGAGGACGTCGAGCGTTCGGTCGCGTCGCGCCAACTCGAGCTGCTGCACTCGACCGACAGCTACACCCGCGGGGGCTCGTTCTCGACGCTGCGCACGATCGACTTCTTCCGCGAAACCGTCGAAGGCGCGCTGAGCAGCGGGTACGAGAGGGTGTTGATCAGCGGAGAGCCCGCGTGGCTGTCTCAAGGCGCGCCCGGTGCGGAGGAATTCGTCGACTACGAGGTCTCGCTCAACGACTTCGCACCGCAGTACCCCCAGGTGATCCTGTGCCTCTACGACCTCGAGCGGTTCGGCGGCGGCATGGTCGTCGACATCATGCGCACGCACAAGAAGCTGGTGCTCGGCGGGTTCGTGCTCGACAACCCGCACTACCTGTCACCTGACGAGTTCCGAGCAACAGCACGCTGAACGCCCGCTCGACGCGAACTGCGCGAGCAGGTGACGAGTCCGTGACGCCGCTCAGGCGCCGACGAGCACGGGAACGTAGGTGCTGACCGCTCACGCGCCCGGCTCCTCTGCGCGCCCGCGACCTCGAGCCGGGGCTCGTCACTCACGACAACCAGACGCACCCGGGGAAATCCCTGGGGTAGCGCCGTGGTCTCCTTCGCCATGATCGACACATGGCCGACCGGCACGGGAAGCCATCGGGATGCTGAGCCCTCGCTCGGTCCGGACGAAGGAAGCACGGGAGGCACAGTGACCACAGCCACCTCCAGCCCCGCGGCAATTGAGACCGAGGACCGACTCGCGATCCTCGAGTTGATCGGGAAGCTCGCGCTGCTCCTCGACGCGCGCGACTGGGACGCATTCGAAGACCTGTTCACCGACCCTGTCCACCTCGACCGCACGTCACTGTTCCAAGGCGAGCCGGAAACCCTCACTCCCGCGGAGCTCGTCGACGGGTACCGCAAGACCCTGGGCAATCTCGACGCCCTCCATCACCTGATCACCGGTCACGTGATCAACGTCGACGGAGATCAGGCAACGTGTGCGGCCAACATGCAGGGCACACACGTGCTTGCCAACACGTCCGGCGACTCGATGTGGACGGTCGGCGGCCGTCACGACTACGAGCTCAGGCGCACCGCCACCGGCTGGAAGATCGCCGGATGGACGTTCACCATCCAATGGGCAACCGGGAACATGAACATCGTGGCCCTCGCTGCTGCCCGCGGGTGACGCGGTGGTGAAGCGCTGATGCCCAGGGCAGTCCAGTTCGACGACTACGGCGGCATCGAGGTCCTCGAGGTGCGCGAAGTCCCGCGTCCCGAGCCCGGCGTCGATCAGGTGCTGGTCGCGGTTCGCGCTGCCGGCATCAACATCGGCGAGGCCAAGATCCGCCAAGGGCTCGTTCGCGACATCTTCCCTGCGACGTTCCCCAGCGGCGAAGGTTCGGACCTGGCCGGCGTGGTCGCCGAGGTCGGAGCGAACGTCGTGGGCTGGGCCGTAGGCGATGAGGTGATTGGCTGGACCGACAACCGCGCGAGCCACGCCGAGTACGTGATCGTCGAGGCGGCGAACGTGATCGCGAAGCCCGCGGAGATCCCCTGGGAAGTGGCAGGAGCGTTGTTCGTCGCGGGGGTCACCGGAGTGGCCACCGTGCGGGCGGTCGCACCGAGAGCAGACGAAGTGGTCGTGATCGCCGGTGCGGGAGGCGGCGTCGGCGGCTTCGCCGTACAAGTCGCGGTCCGCACGGGCGCGCGCGTGATTGCTTTGGCGAGCGAACGCCATCATCCATGGCTGCGCGAGCGCGGCGCGGCACCTGTCGCGTACGGCGACGACGTGATCCCGCGCATCACCGCGGCTGCCGGAGACAGGCGCGTCGCTGCGTTCATCGACCTCGTCGGGAACGGCTACGTCGAATTGGCACTCTCCCTTGGCATCGACAAAGACCGGATCGACACCATCGTCGACTTCCCGGCGATCGCGAAGTACGAGGTCAAGGGTGAGGGCGGCGCGGCTGCGGCGAGCGCAGCGACGCTCACCGAGTTGGTGGAAGCCGTCGCGGCGGGCGACGTCGTCGTACCGATCCAGAGCATCTACGCGCTCGACGACGTTCGGGCTGCCTTCGCCGAGCTCGAAGCGGGCCACGTCGCAGGAAAGATCGTCCTCGTCCCGTAGCTGCGCTGAGTACCAGTGAGTTTCCCTGGGGTGGGCCAGTACGGGTGCACGGATACTCGAAGAACGAGTGCGACATCCACACCGATGTGACGGCGCACGACCCCAGAGGAGCGACGCGTGACGACGACGACTTCGACGCAGGCACGCAGCTACCAGTGGTTCGCGAACGGACAGTGGCGTGATGCGCCCGACCTGTTCGACGACTTCGAGCCCTACACCGGCGCGGTGTACGCGCGCGCCCCCAACTGCGGGGCCGAGGAAGCGAAGGCGGCAATCGCCGCGGCGCACGCGGCGTTTCCTGCGTGGGCCGAGACGCCTCCCGCCGAGAAGGCGCGCTTGTTCTTCGGTGCTGCCGCGATCGTGCGACGCCGACGCGAGGAGATCGCCGAGATCCTGGCCCGGGAGACCGGAAGCACCATTCCCTTCTCCACCTTCCAGCAGGATCTCGTGGCGACCGCCCTCGAGCAGGCCGCCCACTGGGTGTTCCTTCCCAAGGGCGAGGTCCTGGCTTCGAATCTGCCGAACACCCACTCGGTCGGGGTCCGTCGACCGCTCGGTGTGGTCGCCAGTTTCACGCCGTGGAACGGGGCCAACATCCTCTCGTGGCGAGCCACGTTGAACCCGCTCGCTGCTGGGTGCACGGTCGTGGTGAAGCCGTCGGAGTACTCGCCGATCTCCGCCGGCCTGATGATCGCCGAGATTGCCGAAGAGGCGGGGTTCCCTCCCGGCGTGGTCAACGTGGTGCCTCACGCTCCCGGTGCGGCCGGTCCCATCGCCGACGAGTTCTTCGCCAGCGAGGAGGTGCGCTGCATCAACCTCATCGGAGGGGTCAAGACCGCGCGACTGCTGGCGCAGCGAGCGGGTGAGACCCTCAAGCGGACGTGCCTCGAGCTCGGTGGCTACAACCCGATGTTGATCCTCGACGATGTCGACGTCGACTACGCCGTCCGCATGGCCACCTTCGGGTCGTTCTTCCACCAGGGTCAGATCTGCCTCAACACGCGGAAGATCATCATCCAGAGCGCGATCTACGACGAGTTCCTCGAGAAGTTCGTCGCCCGGACCAAGACCTTGCCTTCAGGTGATCCGCTCGACCCGAAGACGATCATCGGTCCGCTCGTGCACCAAGGCGCCGTGGATCTCATGGATCAGCGCGTCGACGAGGCGGTGGCGCTCGGCGCGACGCTCCACACCGGCGGTACCCACGAAGGACTGGTGTACCAACCGACGATCCTGACCGACGTGTCCTACGACGCAGCCGCGTCCAACGAGGAGACCTTCGGACCACTCGTGATCGTGGAACCGGTCGCGACGCCCGAAGACGCAGTCGCGGTCGCGAACCGCGTCCAGTACGGGTTGACGTCGACCATCCTTGCCGGCGACACCTACCGCGCCTTCGAGCTGGCCCCGAAGGTCCTCCACGGCATCGTCAACGTCAACTCGCCGACCGTGAACGACGAGATCCACGCCCCCATGGGCGGCGTCCGTGACAGCGGATGGGGTCGCACCGGCCCCGACAGCGCGGCCGACTTCACCGACGTCATCTGGATCAACACCACGAGCAGCGAGCGCCAGTTCCCGTTCTAGGCACCCGCGGCCACGCGTGCAGCGACCAAAGGACCGCTTCATGACGTTCACGGTTGACGTCCACCATCACGTGCTTCCGGACTTCTTCTGGGCCGCGACCAACGAGGGCGATCACCCGGTCGGAGGAATCCAGCCGCCGCCGTGGTCCACGGACGCGGCGTTGTCCTTCCTCGACGACGCCGAGATCGACGTCGCGATCACGTCGATCAGCACACCGGGCGTGCACACCGGAGACGACGTCGCGGCACGAGCCCTCGCTCGCCGTTGCAATGAGCTGTCAGCCGAGTTGCAACGCGACCACCCGGATAGGTTCGGCGGCTTCTGCTGCCTTCCCTTGCCTGACGTCGACGGAGCGCTCGCCGAGCTCGCCTACGGACTCGACGACTTGCATCTCGATGGCGTCGTGCTGTTCAGCAACGCCCTCGGCGTCTACCTGGGCGACCCACGGCTGGCGCCGGTCTTCGACGAGTTGCAGCGGCGACAAGCCGTGGTGTTCGTGCACCCGAATGCGTCCCCGGACCCCGCCGCTCACACGCTGGGTCTGCCGGATTCGTTGATCGACTTCACCGCCGACACCACGCGCGCGATCGCCCAGATGCACTACAGCAACACGTTCGCCCGCACGCCGGACGTGACGTACATCTTCTCGCACGCCGGCGGGACCGTGCCCTACCTCGCGGGCCGCTTCGCCATCGTCGACGAGATGGACGTCATCCCCGGAGCCGAGCACCGGTCGAGCGCGGCCGACACCTTCCGCCGCTTGTACTGGGACACGGCCCTGTCCTGGAGCGATCCCGTGCTGGCCATGTTGCGTTCGGTCGTCGGGATCGATCACGTCCTCTTCGGCACGGACTACCCGTACCTCCGGCGAGACCTTGCCGTGAGCGCGCGCGCACACATCGCTGACTCGCCGCACCTCACTGCCGACGAGAAGACCGCGGTGCTCGGCGGCACCGCGCTGAGGTTGCTACCGCGGTTCGCCGATCTCGGCGTCCGCTGAATCGTCCGTCGACCGCAGCTCGGTCACCGCGCACGCGATGGGAAAGGAACGCTCATGCTCAACGACTCGGTAGGCAGATCGGAGTCCTCGATCGACGACCGCCACCTTCTGTTGATCGGTGCCGGGCCCGGCCTCGGGCTGGCGGTCGCTCGTCGCTTCGCCGACGGCGGCCATCGAGTGACCCTCGTCGCGCGCGGTACCGACGGACTCAGCGATCTCGCCCACAGCCTGGCTGACACCGGTGCCCGGATCGACGTCATCGCGGCAGATGCGAGTGACTCGGATGCGCTGGGTGCTCGGATGTCCGAGCTCTACGACGAACCGGGCGCGCCCGGGCTCATCATCTACAACGCGGTCATGGGAGCTCCGGACACGCTCTTGAGCGCGAACGCCGCGCACCTGCACGCCGCCTATGCGGTTGACGTCGTCGGCGCCATCGTCGTGACGCAGGTCGCCGCGCCGGCGATGCGGGCCGCCGGCTCCGGCACCATCATCATGACGGGCGGCGGCTTCGCGGATCATCCGATCTCTGCGCTCGCAACTGTCTCGCTCGGCAAAGCCGCGCTGCGATCTGCGGCCACGATGCTGAGCGCCGACTTGGAGCAGGACGGCATCCGGGTGGCGACGTTGACGATCGCCGGGCAGATCGTCGCGGGCACGGCATTCGATCCGGAGCACATTGCTCAGCGCTATTGGGAGGTCGTCCATTCCGACGGTCCCTGGCAGGCGGAGTTCCGCTTCACCGGCGAGTAGAGCGGGACGGCCTTGAACGGCTACGCGCGCCGCAACTCGAGCACGGGAATGGTCCGGATGCCCTCCGTCTGTCGTGCGTACTCGGCGAACCCCGGGTACCGCTGCGCCTGGATGTCGTAGATGCGGTCGCGCTCGTCGCCGGTCACATCGCGGACCGCGACGAGGTAGTTCTCGGTTCCCCGTTCGATCGTGGCTTCATCTGCGGCCGTCAGGTTGTAGTACCAGTCTGGATTCGACGGTTCGCCACCCTTCGACGCGAAGACATAGATCGTGTCGTCGTCGTGCTCGTCGGCGAGGTACATCATGGGCGTGACGTACTCGTTGCCACTCTGACGGCCACGGTGACGCACCAACACGACCGGCGCACCCTCGAAGGGGCCACCGACGCGCCCACTGTTCGCTCGGAACTCCGTGATCGTCTTCTGGTTCCAGTCGTTCGGGTCGGGCATGTCGCGTCCTCGTTCCTCGTGGTCGGCAGTGCGTCGGCATGCGTGGCGGTGGGTGCCCGATTCCTGATGAGCGAGCCGTCCGCCATCTAGCCAGGGTCGCACCCGTGACGCCCGGATGAACCCGTGAGAATCCCTGGTCTGTCCCTGGTGGAGCGTGGCCTCGCTCGGGTGACGCAACCGAGTGGATGCGGCACCGACCAGGGAGATTCCCTGGGGTTCACTGCCTGGCGAACGCGCACACTCACGTCGTGGGTCAGCTCCAAGGCATCGCTCGATTCAAGTTCCACGACGGCGCGCTCGACGAGTTCAAGCGCATCGCGGCGCGATGCATGGAGATCGCGCGCACCCAGGACACCGGCACGCTGCAGTACGAGATCTACTTCAACGCCGACGAGTCCGAGTGCGTGGTGCTCGAGCGCTACCGGGACTCCGAGGCGCTCACACAACACGCCGAACACATCGGCGATCTGGCCGAGCGGCTCTTCGCGACCGGCGACGTCGCCAGCGTGCTCCTCGGCGAGCCGAGCCCGGAGATCCGCGCCGCGGTCGTCAACGGCCCGGTTCGACTCTTCACGCCCTACCTGTCGCTGTAGACGGCTCGGGGTGTCCACCACCCTGCGCCGTCGAGGAGAGGACGAGCGATGCACATCCAAAGGACCCAGGCGGACTCGATCGAGCGTCGCCGTTGGTGGATCCTCGGCGTGCTCTCCTTCAGCGTGCTGGTCATCGTCCTCGACAATTCAGTGCTCAACGTCGCGCTGCCGTCGATCCAGCGGGAGCTCCACGCCTCGAGCAGCGACCTGCAATGGATGGTCGACGCGTACTCACTCGCCTTCGCCGGGCTGCTCCTCACCATGGGCAGCCTCGGTGACAAGTACGGACGCCGACCCGCACTCCAGATCGGATTCGTCATCTTCGGACTCGGATCCTTGCTCTCGGCAGTCGCCACGTCGTCGAGCCAGTTGATTGCGACTCGTGCGGTCATGGGCGTCGGAGCGGCGCTCATCATGCCGGCCACCCTGTCCATCATCACCAACGTGTTCCCGGCCAAGGAGCGTCCGAAGGCGATCGCGATCTGGACCGCGACCGCCGGCGTCGGGGTCGCGCTCGGGCCGATCACCGGTGGCCTCCTGCTTGAGCAGTTCTACTGGGGTTCGATCTTCCTGGTGAACCTGCCGATCGTCGCGTTCGGTCTCCTCGCCGGCGTGTTCCTCATCCCCGACTCACGCGATCCCCACGCACCGCGACTCGACTGGGTCGGCGCGATCCTCTCGATCATCGGGCTGTCCGCAGTCCTGTACGGCGTGATCGAGGCGCCGTCGAACAGTTGGACCGATCCGACCATCCTCGCTGCGTTCGCCATCGGCGCCGTCGCCCTCATCGCCTTCTTCGCGTGGGAGGCACACGTGGATCACCCGATGCTCGACCTGCACTTCTGGACCAACCCTCGCTTCAGCGCGGCCAGCGGTGCGATCGCGGTGACCTTCTTCGCGTTGTTCGGCGCGGTGTTCCTCCTGACGCAGTACCTGCAATTCGTGCTCGGCCTCACGGCACTCGAGACCGGAGTCCGCCTGCTGGCGAGCGCGATACCGGTCATGGTGGTGTCCCCGTTGGCGCCCCGGATCGTCGCTCGCATCGGCACGAAGCTCACGGTGGCCGCGGGCCTGGCGACGATCACGATCGCGATGGTGACCTTCACCAGCTTGGACGTCACGACGGACTTCTTCGGCGTCGCGTGGCGACTCGCCCTCCTCGGCGTCGGCATGGGCCTCACGATGGCTCCTGCCACCGAGTCGATCATGGGTTCGCTCCCGCTCGCGCGGGCCGGCGTCGGCTCGGCGGTGAACGACACGACACGCGAGCTCGGTGGTGCGGTCGGCGTCGCGGTCATCGGCAGCGTCTTCTCGTCCGTCTACGAATCGAACGTCGGTGACGCGCTGCGCGGGCAGCCAGGGAGCACCGTCGCCGGCGCGAAAGGCTCAGTCGGCGCTGCGTTGACCATCGCGTCCCGATTGCCGGGCGCCGCTGGTCGCGCCCTGGGCGACGTCGCACGGCACGCGTTCGTCGACGGCTTCCACAGTGCCGTGCTCGTCGGCGCGGCAATCACGATCGTCGGTCTCGTCGCGGTGTTCGCGTTCCTCCCGTCTCGACCGAGTCCAGTCGACGTCGAGCGTCAGGACGAGGAGTTCGCGGCCGAGCGAGCGAGCTCGCAAGCGCTGCAGGCCCGGAGCCGTCCGCGACTTGAGGAGCAGGTGGAGTGATCGGGAAATTGCTGGACAAGGTGTGCGTCATCACCGGTACCAGCGGGAGCATCGGACGGGCGACGGCGCTCACCTTCGCCCGTGAAGGCGCGCTCGTCGTGGGGTGTGGCCTGCATGAAGCGGCCGCGCACGAAACGGTCGACGTGGTGCGCGCCGCGGGTGGCGAGATGGTGTCGCTGCAGCCCTGCGATCTCACCGATCCCGCCGACTGCCAGGCGCTCGTCGACCTTGCCCTGCGCAGCTACGGCCAGATCGACGTGCTGTTCAACCTCGCCGCGGTCTCGTCGTTCAACTGGTTCGAAGACATCACGAACGAGGAATGGGACCGAGCACGCCGCGGTGAGGTCGACCTGGTGTTCTACCTCACTCGCGCCGCGTGGCCTCATCTCAAAGCACGTGGGGGAGTCGTCGTCAACATGGCGTCCCTCAACGCATCGCTCAGCTTCCAGATCCTGCCGTCACTCGCGCACACCACCAACAAGGCGGGGATCATCGGCATGACCCGCCAGCTCGCGCTCGAGGGCCGCGAGCACGGGATTCGCGCCAATTCGATCTCGCCGGGCCTGATCGAGAGCAACGCCACCCGGCAGCAACTCGAGAACCCCGAATGGGCGGCCGCGATGCTCGGCAGGACGCTCCTCGGCCGTCTCGGACGCCCCGAGGAAGTGGCGACCGTCGCGCTGTTCCTCGCTTCCGATGACAGCTCCTACGTGACCGGCATCGATGTCGTCGTCGATGGAGGAATGAAGGTCTGGTGACACTGATCGCGGAGTGCCGCAGCTCCATGGACTCGACGCCTGTGTACTCCGACCTCACGATCGTCGCTCCGCTCCAGACCCGGGTGAATCCCTGGGGTATCGCGGCCACCGCCCGGTCACGATCAGGCACGTGGACTCGCGCGACCTCCCTGGAGACGGTCCACCCCGACACACGAGGAGCCACCGTGGCTGACCAATCGACTCTGCTCCGCACCCGTGACGATCGTGAGATCCCGGTCGCCGGTGCGTACACCATCGACCCGGCCCACACGTCCGTCGAGTTCATCGGCCGTCACCTCATGATCACGAAGGTCAGGGGTCGCATCCCCGATGTCTCCGGGGTCATCACCATCGACGAGGTACCCGAGCGATCCCACGTCGAGGTGACGCTGGGCGTCGCGAGCCTCGACAGCGGCAATGCCGACCGTGACGGACAACTCCGCGGCCCGGACTTCTTCGACGTGGCGAACCATCCCACCATGACCTTCACGTCCACCCAGGTCACCGTCGGGGAGTCGGACACCTGGCTGGTCACCGGCGACATGACCGTCCGCGACGTCACCTGTCCCGTGACGTTCGAGGTCGAGTTCGACGGGGCCAACGCTTCCCCGTTCGGTGATCAGCGCATCGGGTTCAGCGCGGCGACGGAGGTCGACCGAGACGCGTGGGGTCTCTCGTTCAACGTCGCACTCGAGACCGGCGGTGTGCTCGTCGGGAAGAAGGTACGCATCGAACTCAACGTTCAGGCAGTCGCCTCGTAGCGATGGAGCTGACGCGGATCCGCACCGAGTGCGGGTCGTCGGGGTAGCGCGATGTGGAAGCGACAGCCCAAGGCATCGGTCGACCGAACGCTCATCTCCGACGACTTCCTCGAGTGGGTTGCGAACATGCCCTACGTCGTCGAGCGCACCCGGAGTTCGTCGAGCACCGTGCGCGTCTACGACATCGACTGCGAGCCGCTGGGTCATCGGAGTCCATGGGTCATCCTCGAGTGCTCACCGGACTCTCCACTTCCCACCGGCATCTCGGTGTTGCTCCCGCAGTCACTGGCCGAGAAGGCTGCGACGGCTGGATGGGGACACAGCTACACCCACAAGGTTCCGAAACGCGACAGCGTTGATCGCCCCGCGCGCGTCGTGTTCCGCATCGACGCACTCGCCGATCGTCGCTACATCGAGACCGTGGTCATGGGTTCGTACCGAGCGCTGATCGCTTGGACCTAGGTGTCAGATACCTGCACCGGGTCGAGCTCGGCGACCGGCATCGTTCGATCGGGTCAGAGCCCCACCCTCGGCCAGGCGCTGGAGCAGCGGACCCAGTTCGCGGGTCTCCTCCGGCGTGAGATTGTCGAACGCTCGTTCGCGCACGCTTCGTAGGTGGTGCGGCCACGCGCGGCGGAGCGCAGCGAGACCGGTCTTGGTCAGGAGCGCGAGCGTCGTTCGGCCGTCGAGGGCACCGGGACGACGTTCGACCAGGTCGTATCGGGCCATGGTGTCGATCACTCGGGTGATCCGGCTGGGCGAGAGGTTCGTCCGGCGGGCGAGCTCCGACATGGACAGTTGCCCGTCGGTCGCTTCGGAGAGGTGCATCAACACCGTGTACTCGGTAGTGCTCAGCCCACAGGCACGCTGCAGATCCTCCCCGAGCGCACGGGGCAGCGTGAACACGAGCTGCATCAGGCTGCGCCAGACGAGGTCTTCATCTTCGTTCAAGGGCACCACGTCCACGCACACCAGCCTAGGTACTTGTCGAGACAAGCAACTGCCATTGATCGGAACGCCAGGGCGGCGTCCCTCGTGCTCGCTGGGGTTGCTCTCGATTCTCGTACGTCGCGCCCATCGCTACCCCAGGGAAGGTCACTGGCGTCGACGAGCTCACGAGTATATGCTTGCGCAAGCAAGTAGCCTCATCGGATCGGGCGAGCGGAAGAGCGGGACCGTGCGTGAACGAGAGTGGTGTGCTCCGATGGTCAGGACCGGCCAGGACGATCCGGTGTGCGTCTCACCTCGAAGCCGTTGCTGACCCGATCGGGTCGCGGCGACTGGTTCGGGAGGAACTCCCGTGAGCGATCTGATCGGTAGGGCGGACGAGTGCGGACGGATCGACGAGCTGCTCGACGCAGCACGGACTGGACTGAGTGGAGCGCTCGTCGTCCGTGGTGAGGCCGGCGTCGGCAAGACGATGCTCCTCGACTACGCCACCGCGCAGGCCGACGGCTTCAGGATCGTGCGCCTGACCGGAGTGGAGTCGGAGCAGGAGCTCGGTTACTCCGCACTGCATCGATTGTTGGCCCCGGCGATCGACCAGGTCGACTGCCTGCCCGAGCCTCAGCGAGATGCGCTGAATTGCGCGCTCGGTGTGCTGCCGGGGCGTCCTGCGAGCACCTTCCTCGTGGGCCTCGGCGTCATCAGTGTGACGGCCAGTACGGCAGGCACGGATGGACCGCTGCTCTGTGTCGTCGACGACGCACAGTGGATCGACCGCGAGTCGATCGACGTACTCGCGTTCTGGGGGCGTAGATTGCAGGCCGACTGCATTGCGCTCATCTTCGCGGAGCGCAGCGGCATCATGACGGCGAGCCGCCTCCAGGGATTGGCGACGGTCGACCTCGACGGGCTCGAACTCGATGCCGCGCGGATGCTCCTCGAATCGCACGCAGGCTTCCGGATCGATCGGAACGTCGCGGATCGCATCGTCGCCGAAGTCGAAGGCAATCCGCTTGCCGTCGTGGAGGTGGCCAAGGGCTTGACACCGGACAAGCTCGTCGGGCTGGCTGCGGCGACGCAACCGCTGCCACTGACCCGACGCTTGGAAGAGCGGTTCGCGAGTGAAGTCCAATCGCTCGGCGCAGACGTGCGGTTGTTCCTGCTCCTCGCGGCCGCGGAAGGTTCGTCCGACAGCGTCGCGATCTGGGAGGCCGCGGCCCGGCTCGGTCTGGACGGAGCAGCTGCAGAAGCCGCCGAAGCAACCGACCTGATCGCTCTGGGCCCACCGATCAAGTACCGACACCCACTGATTCGCTCGGCGGTGTACATGTCCGCTCCGCCCGCGGACCTGCGCACTGTCCACGGCGCGCTGGCCGCGGTGGTCGACCCTGGCGAGGTGGCGCGTTGGGCCTGGCACCGGGCTGCTGCCGCCGTCGGGCCCAGTGAGGAGATCGCTGCGCTCTTGGCGTCCTGCGCACAGCGAGCCAACTCGGTCGGGACGACCAGCGCGGCAGTTGCGTTGTTCGGCCGGGCGGCCGAGTTGACGCCCGAACGCCACCATGCCGCCGAGCGCCGAGTCATGGCAGCCGAGGTCGCCGTGGAGAGCGGGTCGCTCGGCCAAGCGCACGCCTTCGTCGACCTCGCGACGCCAGTCTTGCGCGATCCCGCCTGGCGAGCGCGGGCACAGCGCGCAGACGGTCTCGCGAACTTTCGGGAAGGGAACCACGTCGTCGCTGCTCCGCGTCTGCACGCTGCCGCCGTAGGTCTGTTCTCGACCGAACGCGACCTCGGGCGACAGACGCTCCTGGAAGCGGTGGATGCTGCCACGTACTGCGGTGACGACGCGCAGAGCGCCTTCCTGCGATCGATCGCAGTGACCTTCGGTTCGTCGGCGGGCGACTCGTCGGTGGTCGGCTCGTCGGCGGGCCACTCTTCGGTGGTCGATGCTCTGTTGCGTGCGTTCGCGCTCCATGCCCAGGCGGGGTACGTCGGCGCGCTCGACGAGTATCGGATGGCGATCGCCTCGTGTCGAGATGCAGACCCGGAAGAGCTCGCGCCGTGGACGAACCTCATCGCCGCGGTCACGAGGCTCATGTGGGACGACGAGAGCCACGACCTGCTCTTGCGAAGAATCGCCGATTGGGGCCGTGCACGAGGCGCGCTCCTGTCGCTGTGGATCGCGCTTCTGTATCTCGCCAGCAGCGCGACATGGCGTGGAGAGATCGAGTACAGCGCTGCGCTGCTCGCCCAAGCAGCAGACCTGATGTCGGCATCGGGCCAGTTCGCGCCGGACGGGATCGGCGCCACCCTCGACGCCGTGCGAGGTCGAGAAGCCGACGTGCGCGCAGTGGTCATTCCGACGCTCGACAACGCGGGTCATCGTGCGCACGCGTACGCGGGCCGTGGGGCCTTGGTCGACGTGTACATCGGACGCGCCAAGTATCCAGAGGCGCTCGAACACGCACTCGTGCTCTTCGACGCGGATCCGCTCATGACCGGCCCGCATCTGCTGCCCGACATGATCGAAGCGGCAGTGCGAGCGGGCGACAGGAACGCCGCCGAGCAGGCCTTGTCGCGGCTTGCCGACCGGGCGACCGCGGCGGCAACGCCGTGGGCGCTCGGACTGCTGGCGCGATCACGGGCCTTGTTGATGCCCTCCTCTGAGGCCGAAGCGGAGTTCTCGGCGGCAGTCGAGCTCCTCGGCGCCGCCAACATGGAGCTTCAGGAGGCGCGGGCGCGTCTCCTCTACGGTGAGTGGCTGAGGCGCGCCCGGCGGCACATCGACGCCCGTGACCAGCTGCGCCAGGCGCACGACATGTTCGCGGCGATGGGCGCGAGCGCCTTCCTCGAGCGAGCCCGGATCGAGTTGAGTGCGGCAGGCGATCACGTCGCGAAGCAAGAGATCGGAGCGGGCAGCGATCTGTCACCACAGGAGGCCCAGATCTCGGAGCTCGTCGCCCAAGGGGCGACCAACCAGGAGATCGCTTCCCAGCTCTTCATCAGCCAGAGGACCGTCGAGTACCACCTGCACAAGGTCTTCCGGAAGCTCGGGATCAAGTCGAGGACCCAACTGGCACGGCGGGTGCTCGAGGAACGGCGACCCAAGACTGGGGGATCCTCGGATGGCGTGTGAACCCGACATCCCGGAGGCTGAGCCGCAGTGACTGCCGTGAGGACCGACGGTTCGCCAAGCCGGGCTGCCCCCGCCCTGCTCGGCCGCGACGAGGAGCGCCAGGCGCTCTCCGAGGTGATGCAACGCGCCAGGGACGGGCAGGGCGGAGCCGTCGTCGTGCGGGGCGAGGCCGGCATCGGGAAGTCGGCGCTGGTGAGCGATCTCGCCGCTACGGCAGACGACTTCCGCGTCCACCGGGTCGCGGGCGTCGAATCCGAGATGGAGCTTCCCTACGCCGGACTGCAGCAGCTCTGCGATCCGATTCTCGACCACCTGCTCGAATTGCCCGATCCGTATCGCAACGCTCTCGACACGGTCCTCGGTCGGTCCAGTGGTTCGGCGCCCGACCGGTTCCTGGTCGGGATGGCGGTGCTCGAACTCGTCGGCGCGGCTGCGGCGCGGACTCCGGTTGCATGGTTCGTCGACGACGCTCAGTGGCTCGACCGCTCGTCGGCGCAGACCGTGGGATTCGTGTGCCGACGGCTCGGTGCCGAGCGCGCCGCGATCGTGATCGCAGCGCGTGGCATCGAGCATGACGCCGACCTCGATGGGCTCCCGGAGCTCCGCCTCGGTGGCCTCGGCGACGAGGATGCGGGGGCGCTGTTCGATTCGGTCGTCACCGGGCCGACCGATCCGGCGGTGCGCGATCGGATCATCTCGGAGACGCGAGGCAATCCGCTCGCCTTGCTCGAGCTCCCCAGGGCATGGACCACCGCAGAGCTGGTCGAGGGGCTCTCGCAGTCCGACGACATGACGTTGAGCGGCCGGCTCGAGCGGTCGTTCGCCAAGCGACTCGCAGCGTTGCCACCGGACACGCAGACCCTCCTGACGCTCGCGGCCGCGGAACCGAAGGGCGACCCGGCGCTGCTCTGGTCGGCGGCCGAGCGTCTGGGCCTCGACTGGAGCTCGGCGGCACCAGCAGAACAGGAAGGCCTCATCGAGTTCGGACGGCACGTCTACTTCCGACACCCGCTCGTGCGCGCCGCCGCCTACCGCGGGGCGCCGATCCGGAAGCGTCTCGACGCGCATCGTGCGCTCGCGGAGGTCACGGACCCGGTCCAAGATCCTGACCGCCGCGCCTGGCATCGCGCGAGCTCGACCGTGGCCCACGACGAATCCATCGCCTGCGAGCTCGAGCAGGCGGCCGCGAGGGCAGAGTCCCGAGGAAGTCTGCTGGCGGCGGCGGCATTCCTCGAGCGCGCCGCGCTGCTCACGGCTGATGGAGCACGGCGGGCGAACCGCACGCTGGGCGCGGCCAAGGCGAAGCGCGATGCGGGAGCCCTCGAATCGGCGTTGCGACTGCTGACAGCAGTGGAGACCGAACCGCCGTCAGAACTGCGCGGCGCGCTCACCGAACAGCTGCGAGGGAGGATCGCGTTCGATCAACGGCGAGGCGCGGACGCCGCGGTGCTCCTGCTCAGCGCCGCCCGTCGGCTGGAGCCGTTCGACGCCAGACTCGCACGCGACGCACACCTCGAAGCCTTGGCCGCGGCGGTCTGGGCGACCGATCCGGACCGACGAGACCAGTTGCGTGACGCAGGTTCGGCCGCTCGCAACGCGCCGGTGATCCAGCACAGCCTCCGAGCCACCGACCTCTTCCTCGATGCCCTCGCGCTCCGCGTCACCGCCGGCTACGGGCCGGCGGCGCCTGCACTCACGCGTGCGCTCGCCGCGATCCACGACCTCAACCTCGAGGCCGACAACGTGGAACGCATGGTGTGGCTCGCGGGAAACCGCATCGGAGGTGTCGTCGCCCTCGAGGCGTGGGACTTCGACGCCGCGTTCACGCTTGCGCAACAGCAGGTCTCGGTCGCCCGCGGATCTGGAGCCCTCGTCCAACTCCAGTTCGTCCTGAACTTCGAGGCGAACAACGTCGTCCTCACCGGTGATCTGGATCGTGCCTCGGACCTCATCGAGGAGGAGCGGCGACTCTCGATCATGACCGGCGTGGCACCGCTCGGGTACAGCGGCCTGTTCGTCGAAGCGTTCCGGGGTGATCCGACGCGAGCCCTCCCGATGATCGCGGCGACGATCGCCACCGCAACCGCGAAGGGCCTCGGTCGGACCATCGGGTACGCGCACTGCGCGAACGCGATCCTCTGCAACGCGCTCGGACGACATGCAGAAGCGCTCCGATCCGCCCAGCGCGTCGTCGCTGGTGACATGCTCGCCTTCCAGACGTTTGCTGCTCCCGAACTCGCGGAAGCTGCGTCGCGCAGCGGCGATCTCGATGCTCTCGCCGAGATCAACGACTGGATGCAGGAACGTGCTGCCGCAACGCCGACCGAATGGGCGATGGGGATCGCCGCGCTCGTCGGTGCATTGGCTGCAGACGATGCGGATGCCGACCGGCTCCATGAAGAGGCGATCGCACACCTCGCGAAGACGCCCCTCCGGGTCGCGTTGGCACGCGCCCAATTGCTCTACGGCGAATGGTTGCGACGCCAAGGTCGAAAGGGGGACGCCCGCGTCCAACTCGAGCTCGCGCACGACGCGCTCGAAGCCATGGGTGTCGAGGCATTCGCCGAGCGCGCCCGACGCGAGCTGTCCGCCACGACTGGACGTCGAAGACGCAGATTCATCGACGCACCTTCGACGCAGCTCACCAGTCAGGAGCTGCAGATCGCACAGCTCGTGCAACGCGGCTTGTCGAACCGGGAGATCGGCGACCGGATCTTCCTCAGCCCCCGCACCGTCGAGTGGCACTTGCGCAACGTGTTCGGGAAGGTCGGGGTGTCGGCTCGACGCGAACTCCGGGACAAAGACCTCGGCGCCGAGCGGGCCCCGTGATCGGGATCATCGACGTCACGTCTCCGAGAGGTGCGCGGTCAGGAACGCCGCCGCCCGTGTGAGCGCCGCGTCTCCCTCGTCGAGGAACGATGCGAACCCTTGGAACACGTGCGGTACCCCCGGAGTGATCTCGAGCGCGACGGAGACGTCGTCGCGAGCGGCGCGGTCCGCAAGGCGGAGCGCGTCGCTGAGCAGGATCTCGTGCGAACCGGCCTGGATGAGGAGCGGCGGAAGCCCCACGAGATCGCCGAAGACCGGACTGATCTGTGGATTCGTGGCCACGGCACCGCCGACGTAGTCGGGGACGCGCAGGCGAAGTCCTTCCGGCGTCAGCAGGGGATCGAGGTCCTGCTTCTCGAGGAGCGTCTCGCCCGAGAGCGTCAGATCGACATAGGGCGACATGAGATACGCGCAGCTCGGCAGCCCGAGACCGGCGTCCCGGAGCGCAAGCAAGAGGGCGATGACCAGCCCGCCGCCGGCCGATTCGCCGGCGAGCGCGATCCGAGCCGGATCGACGCCGCGCTCGAGGAGCCCTCGGTACGCGGCGAGCGCGTCGTCCACCGCAGCCGGATACGGGTGTTCGGGCGCGAGGCGGTAGTCGACCGTCACGGCGTTGACGCGAGTCCGCCGAGCGAGGTCGCTGACCAGCGGCACCGTCGAGCGAGCCGAGCCGATGACGTAGACGCCGCCGTGGAAGTAGAGGAGCACCGCCGCCGCGTCGACGCCTCGAATCGCGACCTCGATCGCGTCGACACCGCCGAGCGAGGTCGGCTGTTGCTCGACGTCGTCGGGCACCGGGACCTGGGCCATCGCGGCGTCGAACCCGGCCCGCAGCGCGGTGACGTCGGCGTTGAGATCGAGGGGCACCTGGCGGAGGTTGGCGTCGAGTGCGTCCTTCTGCTCTGTGCTCATGCTTCGAAGGATGGGCCCCAGCCGAGCGCCATACCCCAGGGAAAGTTCCGGGCGCGTACCGACTCGGTCAACTCCGCCGCATGACGTTGCGCCACGCCCTCGTGGCCGTGCGGTCGAACCCGGGAGACTCCCTGGGGTAGCGCACCCGCCCGTTCGCCAAGATCCGAGAGCAGGCATCGGAGGAGAAGCCCGTGGCGAACACGCACGACTTCGCAGACGTCCTCATCGTGGGTGGGGGCTCGGCCGGCGCGGTGCTCGCCGCACGGCTGTCCGAGGACTCGAGCCGCACGGTGCTGCTGGTCGAGGCGGGGCCGGCGTACGCGCTCGACGAGATCCCAGCCGCCCTGCTCGATGCCGGGCACGTGGCGGATCCCGACCACGACTGGAGCTACACGGCCCGCGCGAACGACAGCCAACTCGACATACCGACACCGCGCGGGCGGGCGCTCGGTGGCAGCTCGTCGGTGAACGCGTGCGTGGCCATCCGGTCGCGCCCCAGCGATCTCGCGAAGTGGGCGACCCACGGCGCCGACGGGTGGAGCTACGAAGAGGTGCTTCCGACCTTCCGCTCGATGGAGAACACGCCCACGGGGGACGACCTCTACCACGGTCGAACCGGACCGCTCTCGATCAGGCAACGACGGAGTGAAGAGCTGACGCCGTCCCTCCGAGGTTTCGTCGACGCGGCTGTCGCCACCGGCTACAAGGAGGTCGACGACTTCAACGGTGCCGAGCAGGACGGCGTCGGTGGCTATCCGGTCAACGTCGTCGACGAGGTCCGACAGAGCACGGCGCTCGCGTATCTCACCGCCGACGTCCGGCGCCGATCGAACCTCACGATCCGAGGCCGCGTGAACGTGGATCGAGTGCTCCTCGAGGGTGCCACCGCAGTCGGTGTCGTCGCGGACGACGGCACGGAGCATCGGGCCCGCGAGGTCATCCTGTCCGGCGGTACCTACGGAAGCCCCGCGATCCTGATGCGCTCCGGCATCGGGCCAGCCGCGCATCTGCGCTCCTTGGGGATCCCGGTCGTCGCCGACCTTCCCGTCGGAGAGCGGCTGCAGGATCAGGCCTTCATCCCCAACGGCTTCGCGCTCGCCACCGACGCGCTCCAGATGGTGCCTGCCGTCGGGTCGCTGCTCTGGACCGCCTCGAGCGAAGCGGTCGGCGGCGAGCTCGACCTGCACGTCACGGTGACGCACCTCCTCCCCGGGGAGCTCAGCCCGACGGGTGGTGCCATCGTGCTCGCGGCCGCGGTCGTGCTGCCCGAGTCGGCCGGGACCCTGAAGCTGGCAAGTGCGGACCCGGGTGCGCCTCCCGTGATCGACAGCAACTACCTCGGGACCGGTCGTGACGCCCGACGCATGGTCGAGGGCTTCACGATCGGTCGCGAGATCGCACGGCAGCCCGCGTTCGCTCGGCTGACGGCGGGGGAGATGATCCCGGGTGACTCGGTGAGCGATGACGACGTCGCGGGTTACGTGTTCCACAACCTGGCGGTGTACGGCCACCCGACCTCGACGGTCCCGATGGGCGGAGACGACGTTCCCTGGTCCGTCGTCGACTCCGTCGGCGCAGTCAAGGGCATCGAGCGCCTCCGAGTGGTCGATGCTTCGATCATTCCGGAGGTGCCCTCCACGGTGACGAACCTCACGGTGATCATGGTCGCCGAGCGAGTCTTCGAGAGGGTGTATCGGGCCTAGGTGATGACGAGGTTCGGATGCTGATGCCTGCTGGAGCTGAGCACCGCCGACGGCTCGGGCCGTTCTCCGTGTCGGCGGTCGGATACGGCGCGATGCGACTGACGGGGCCGAACGTCTTCGGCCCGCCGAAAGATCGCGGCGATGCGATCGCGCTCCTACGCGAAGCGGTCGAACGCGGTGTCGACCACATCGACACCGCGCAGTACTACGGGCCTGACGTCGTCAACGAGCTCATCCGTGAAGCCTTGTACCCGTACCCTCCTGATCTCGTGATCGTGAGCAAGGTCGGAGCTGCCCGCGACACACGCGGAGGCATCTTCGCCGCTGACTCGCCCACGGAGCTCCGTCGCGGCATCGCCGACAACCTCCGCACGCTTCGCATCGATTCCCTGCCGGTCGTGAACTTGCGTCTCATGAGAGGTTCTGGACCAGACGCACACTTCGACGACCAACTTGCAGCGCTGATGTGGGCTCGCGACGAGGGTCTCGTCACGTCGATCGGACTCAGCAACGTCACGCTCGCGCACCTGCAGCACGCGCTGCTTGCCACCGACATCGCCTGCGTGCAGAACGGATTCCACCTGCTGGATCGCTCGTCGCAACCCGTCCTCGACGAGTGCGTGCGGCGCGGGATCGCGTTCGTGCCCTTCGCGCCACTCGGCTCGGGCGGCTCCGGACCTGGGTCGGTGCTCGCGGCACCCGCGGTGGTGCGCATCGCTGCCCGCGCGGGCGGCACCCCCCCCCAGGTCGCCCTGGCGTGGACCCTCGGTGTGGCGCCGAACGTCCTCCTCATCCCGGGTTCCGCGTCACGAGAGCATCTGCGGGACAACTTGGCCGCGGCCGACTTGGATCTCGATCGCGAGTCGGCCGCCGAGCTGGCGCAGTTGTGGCCGGGTTGACCCGAACGTGCGATGACCAGGGAGTTTCCCTGGGGTCCGTGGCTTCGTCGACGCTCATGCTCCATGGGTGCGACGCCTTCGTCGCCGACTTCCGGGGAGAAGGAGCAACGACATGGTCAGCGAACCGGTTCGCGATCCGATCTCAGACCACCTGCTGACACCGCAGAACTCGGCGCTCGTGGTCATCGACTACCAACCGAGCCAGGTGGGAACCGTCACCTCGATGGACCACGACCTTCTCGTCGACAACATCGTGTCGGTGGCGCGGCTCGCCACGACGTACGCCCTCCCGGTCGTGTTGTCCACGGTCAACGTCGCGGGCGGACAGCAGCCGACGATCCCCGAGCTCAAGGCCGCGCTGCCTGACAGCACGGAGATCGACAGAACGCAGATCAACTCGTGGGAGGACGTGGAGTTCCGACAGGCCGTGGAAGCGACGGGCCGCAAGAAGCTCATCATGACCGCGCTCTGGACCGAGGTCTGTCTTGCCTTTCCGACCCTCGACGCGCTCCGAGAGGGCTACGAGGTGTTCCCGGTCGTCGACGCAGTCGGTGGGACCTCGCCCGAAGCGCACCGAGCAGGGCTCGAACGGATCACCCAAGCCGGCGCGCAGCCGATCAGCTGGGTTTCGCTCGCCTGTGAGCTCCAGCGCGACTGGGCTCGCACGGACACCGTGCCGGACGTGGTCGACATCGTCCTCACCTCGCGACTGCTCGCGAACGCATAGCAGCGCGAGTTCCGTTCGAGAACCGAGGGTCGTGGCTTACCAGCCGATCGAGAGCTACGGCGTCATCGGTGACATGCGCACGGCCGCTCTGGTCGGCGCGACGGGGTCGATCGACTGGCTGTGCTTCCCGCACTTCGATTCGCCGAGCGTGTTCGCTGCCATCCTCGATGACGACGAGGGCGGTCGGTTCGTCGTCTCACCCACCGGCGATCGCTTCCGGAGCAAGCAGCTGTACTGGCCGGACAGCAACGTCTTGGTCACGCGCTTCCTCTCCGATTCCGGAGTCGCCGAAGTCATCGACTACATGCCGGTCGGCGCGGCCGCCGAAGGATACGGACGGCGATGCATCGTCCGCCATGTCCGCGGCATCCGCGGCACCATGTCATTGCGCATGCACTGCGCTCCGAAGTTCGACTACGCGCGAGTGGTGCCCGAAGCCGATCCGGCGGAAGGCGGTGTCTGGTTCCGTTCACCCCTGCTCGATCTGTCGCTCGGGAGCGAGGTGCCGCTTCGGATCGAGGGCTCCGCGGCAGTGGCCGACCTGGCGCTCGAGCAGGGCGACGAAGTCTCCTTCGTGTTCGGTGAGGCAGACCCGCGTGGCAGTGGCGTCGGCTGCACCTCTGAGCGCCTGCATGACCTGCTCACGGGAACGGTCGACTACTGGCACCACTGGCTGGCAAAGTGCACGTACCACGGGCGATGGCGCGAGATCGTCCACCGGTCGGCGTTGATGCTCAAGCTCCTCACCTTCGAGCCGACCGGCGCGATCGTGGCTGCACCCACGTGTTCCCTGCCGGAACAGCTCGGCGGTACTCGGAACTGGGACTACCGGTACACCTGGATCCGCGACGCCGCGTTCACGCTCTACGCCCTGTTGCGGATCGGGTTCACCGACGAGGCCGCCAACTTCATGGGATTCCTCGCCACCAAGTGTCACGAGACGAATCCCGACGGGTCACTGCCGATCCTCTACAGCATCGACGGTCGACTCCCGGCGAGTGAGATGCAGCTGGACCACCTCGAGGGCTATCGGCGATCTCGACCCGTCCGCGTCGGCAACGATGCGGTGGGACAGTTGCAGCTCGACATCTACGGAGAGCTGCTGGACGCGGTCTACCTGTACAACAAGTACGGCGAACCGATCTCGTACGACTTCTGGGTCGCGTTGCGCGGCATCGTCGACTGGGTGTGCGACAACTGGCGGCACGTCGATGAAGGGATCTGGGAGAGCCGCGGCGGCCGGCGTCACTTCGTCTACTCGAAGCTCATGTGCTGGGTCGCGCTCGATCGCGCGCTGCGCCTGGTCGAGAAGCGATCATTTCCCGCGCCGCGCGAGCGGTGGACGCGCGCCCGAGACGACGTGTACGAAGAGATCATGTCGCGCGGCTGGAGCGCGGAATTCGGAGCGTTTGTCCAGTCGTACGACAGTGACACGGTGGACGCGAGCGCCCTGATGATGCCGCTGGTGTTCTTCGTCTCGCCGAGTGATCCGAGGATGCTCCAGACGATCGATGCGATCAATCGTCCACCAGAAGCTGGTGGCCTGGTGGCAGACAACCTCGTCTACCGGTACAACGTGCTCGCGAGCCCCGACGGTCTGCCCGGCGAGGAGGGGACGTTCAACATCTGCACGTTCTGGCTCGTCGAGGCGCTCACGCGCGCGGGCTGGTCGGATCCGGCTCGCTTGGACGCCGCGAGGGTGATGTTCGACCGCATGCTGGGCTACGCGAACCATCTCGGCCTCTACGCAGAGCAGACCTCGCGTTCCGGCGAGGCGTTGGGGAACTTCCCGCAGGCCTTCACCCACCTCGCACTCATCAGCGCCGCGTTCAACCTCGACCGTGCACTCGACGGCAGAGCGCGATGAGCTCGTCCAGACTTGGATCGATGTCGAGCAGGGGAGTGCCGGGATGACGTCACACGTCGACATGTCGACCGAAGAGATCGCCGACCGCCTCGCAATTCGGGAGTTGTTCGATGCGTACACGCACTGCGCCGATGTGCGCGACGCCGGGGGACAGAAGGCGCTGTTCACGTCCGACACCCGGTTCGCCGTCCACATGGGCGGTCCGGGTACCGACCCGACCTACGTGCTCGAAGGTCGGGAGTCCCTCTCGCCCGTGTTCGATGACCTGAGCCGGTATGACGTCACCATGCACTTCAACGGCCAGAGCACCGTGACCGTCGACGGTGATGGTGCGACTGCCGACAGCTACACGATCGCGCACCATGTCTTCACGGAAGAAGGGCGCCGCCGGATGATGGTGGCGTGGCTGCGCTACCTCGATGTCTTCACCAAGATCGACGACGCCTGGTACATCGCCGAGCGCGAGATCATCGTGCAATGGAGCGAAACCCGAGAGCTCGGGGCGCCCGCGGCCTGATTGCCCGCTTCGGGGCCACCGGTACGTAGCGTCGAGGCGAACACGCGGCAACACTGTGCGCTTCACCGAGTGCTGGGAAGAACCACATGAACCTCGGACGTGTCAGTAGCGCGGCCCTGATGCTCTCAGGACTCGCCGGTGTCGTCACGCCTCTGAAGGTCGCAGGATCGCTCGACCTCACTCCGTCGTCGGGGCGCGGAGTGGCCGAGACACGAGCCGGCCTCGGCGGAACCTACGCCGCGCTCGGAGCGTGGGCGCTGTGCAGTCGACGACCTGCCGCGCAGACCGCGGTCGGAGTCATGTGGCTCGGCGCCGCGGCAGCACGCATCGCAGCGTTGCTCCTCGACGATCCGGAACCTGACCGCACCTACTGGGCGTACCTTGCCGCCGAGCTCGGTTTCGGGACGCTTGCCGTCGCGTCAGGATCTGGCCTGCTCGGTTGATCCTCCGAGAATGGGTTCGAGTCCCGCATCGCCCACTCGGGTGTCACAGCGACGCGAGCCAGCCGTCGACCAGCGTGTTGAACTCGACCGGTCGCTCCTGGTGCAGCCAGTGTCCGGATCCGGCCCACGCGATCGCCCGGGATCGCGGATCCTCGAACAGCGTGGCCTCGAACGCGGCGCGGTCGGGGTCGGTGTAGAAGACGAGGACCGGGCAGGCTCGACGCCGCAGGTACGGCACCGACGTGTCCCGGTAGCCGAGCGAGTCGGGCCCGATGAAGAGTCCACCGAGCGTCGCCACGAGGACCGGGCCGGGAACGCCGGCGATGCGCCGCATGTGGAACGACTTCAACGCTGCCGGCGTGGCGGCGGAGTAGCTCGCCGAGAGGAACCGCTGGGCACTGGCGACAGGATCGTCGGTGGCGAGGGCGGCAGCCATGCCTTCGACGATCGGTCGGACCTCGTCGGGCAGGAGGTAGCCGGGATCGACGCTGATCACTGCCGACACGAGTTCCGGGCGCTCGACGGCCAGCGCGCTCACGATGGCACCGCCGAGCGAGTGCCCCATCGCGATCACCGGGCCGACATCGAGTTGCTCGAGCAGGCCGGCGATGTCGGCGGCGAACTGCTTCGGCTCGTAACCGCCTTCCGGCACTGACGACCGGCCGTGGCCTCGGATGTCGACGACGATCACGCGGTGGTTCGCCGCGAAGTGGGGGATCTGCCACATCCAGTCGTGCCCGTCGCACGAGAAGCCGTGCACCATCAGGATCGGAGGGTCACCCTCGCCCTCGTCGGTGAAGAACAGCTCCACCTCGCCGAGATCTGCGTACGCCACGTCGTCAATCCCTTCGTCGTCCGCGAGCGACCCGGATCATGACCGATGACACCGGTCAGCGCGGTGCCCCCGTGTCGTGGCAGAGCACCGGTCCAACGAAACGTGTAGACCTCTTGCCGGAGAGACCCGGAGCACCACGAGCCGAGGAGCGGGTGACGACGATGTCGAGCATGGGCACGGCCGAGCCGATCAAGCTGGGCTTCCTCATCGACTACATCGGGGAGAGCTCCTCGATGGACGACCACAGCATCTTCCTCCGTCCACTCGAACTGGTGTTCAACGCCGGCTACGAGTCGGGGATGATCGACCGTCCGGTGGAGGTCGTGTTCCGGAGGGCGCAGGGGCTGCCGCGCGGCAACGTCAAGGCGGTGATCGATGCGTTCGGTGAGCTGGTCGACGAGGGCTGTCTCGCCGTGATCGGCCCGCACATCAGCGACAACACGGTCGCAGTCCGTCCCGAGATCGAGCGCCGGTTCCGAGTCCCCGCCATCAGCGTGTGCGGCTCCGAGCACTGGCTGGGGGAGTGGACGTTCCTCCTCAACAACGGTTCGATGACCGACGAGCCGATCCTCTGGGCGAACCTGATGGCGCGGGCGGAGCAGCCGACGGCCGGGGTGCTCGTCGAGCGCTCGTACATCGGTCGGGAGTACCTCGCGAACTTCCGACGCGCCGCGTTGCTCGAAGGAGTGCAGATCGTCGCCGAGGAATCGATCGCCCAGACCGGTCAGGACATCTCGGTTGCGGTCGCGGCGCTGCACGAAGCGGGCGCGAGCGCGATCGTGCACTGCGGCTTCGGCCTCGGCGTGGCCGAGATCAACGACGCGCTGCGCGCGCTCGACTGGGATCCGCCGCGCTACATGGGCACCGCGTTCGAGACCGGCTTCAACGAGCACCTCTGGGACGCGTACCTCGGCTGGATAGGGCTCGAGCAGTACGACGAGGGCAACGCCGTCGGGCAGCGCTTCCTCGACGAGTACGAAGCGGCCTACGGCGAGCGGCCCGAGTACTACGGCCCATTGCTGTGGCGCGACTGCGCGACGTCGATCCTCGCCGCGTTGTCCGACGCGGCGCCGCTGTCACCGCTCGGCGTCAAGGACGCGCTCGAGCGGGTGAAGATGCTCCCGGCCGCGTGTGGCTCGCCCGGGACGCGGATCTCGTTCGGCTCCTGGATCCATCGCGGCTGGGTCGGCGCGGGATACCTCGTGGCCCGCACGCTCGACCCGGATGGCAAGGAGCTCGGCCAGTACTGGAAGTCCTCACTCGTCGGGCGCTACGGGCAGGACTGACCGGTCGCTGGTCACTCCTCGACGCGCAGCGTCAGGCGTTCTTCTTCTTCGCCTTGCCACCCGTGAAGAGGTCGCGCCACGACTTCTCGGAGACGTCGACGTCGAAGCGCTTCGCCGCCGTCCGAATGCGCTTCCAGGCACGGTCGCGTTCGGCGTCGGAAACGCCTTCGACCTGATCGAACCGTGCGATCGCGTTTCGCACGTGCCTCGCGTCCACGAGCGGCTCCTTGCGTTCGTCAGGGAACGCGAAATCGTTGCGGGACAGGTCGTTCTTGTCCGCGGTGCTCAGACCCGGGCTCTTCGAACGCACGGATCGACCCTTCGCCCGCTCGCTCTGCGCCGCTCGCGCCTTCTTGAGGTTCTTGCGAGCCGCGTCCTTCTGCTTCGTCGTCGACATTGGCCACTCCTGGCTCGGATGCGTTCTTCGTTCCATCGCTGCCCTCTCGGGCCAGCGTTCCTCGGATTCGGCCGGCGCAAACGTTGTGGCCGGGCGCGCACGGGTCGCGGCGCGAGTTCCGGGGCCTGGGGAGGTGGGTATCGCGCTCGAGTGGAGGGCATGACCGCACGACGACGCAGGTTCGATCGGGATCCGAACAACGTTCGTGCCGTGCGATCGTTCGTCGGTGAGGAGGCCTCGCGGTCCGGTGCCGATCCGGACACCGCGGCGCTCATCGCCAGCGAGCTCGCGACCAATGCGGTGCTCCATGCCCACAGCTCATTCGAGATCCGCGTCCCGGAGACCGGCTTCGACGTGTTCCGCGTCGAGGTCGTCAACGATGCTCCCGAGATGCTTGCGGCGGTGAGAGAGCCGTCCGCGACAGGAGGTCGCGGGCTGCACATCGTCGACACGCTCTCCCGACGTTGGGGAACGGAGGTGCTCGGAGACCAGAAGGTCGTGTGGTTCGAGCTGCCCGCGTCGCCGAACGGGGACTGAAGCGCCCGTCGAACACGCGCCGGAGTGCCGCACCAGGAGGGTTGCCGTCGATCGGCACTCGGGTACAGAATGAATCACTGCCAAGGGTCCAGCAGCGGGCCGTGGCTGTTTTTCTGGTTTGGTGGCGCACGCCGGGAGGACAGACATGGATGCCGAGAACGACGGCTTGACGCTTCACGTGGAGCAGGACGGACAAGGTCCGGTGCTCCATGTCAAAGGCGAGATCGACCTCGTGACCGCCCCCCAGCTCCGCGCGAGCTTGCTCGAGTTGGCAGGCAACGTGGTCGTCGACCTCACCGACGTCGCGTTCCTCGACTCCACCGGCATCGGTGTGCTGGTGGTCGCTCGAAACCGCTTCATGGTGGACGGCGGCGGTCTGACGCTTCGACGGCCGAACGACGTGATCACTCGGACCCTCGAGATCGTGGGCATCGGCGAGTGGATCGAGGGTCACCGGGACGGCGATGCGTGATGTGGCGATGGACTGAACGTGCGCGGCGACGTCGGCGATGGTCGTTGCTGGAACGACTCCAGGCGTGGGGCGTGCAGCGCGTGTTCGGCTACCCGGGTGACGGCATCAATGGCGTCTTCGGCGCGCTGCCTCGTGCCGAGGATGCGGCCGTGGTGCGCCAGACGACCAAGCAGTCGGTGCTCGACCTCCTGCCGGGGCGAGGCTGACCGTCGCGCGCTGGCGCGAATGGGATTCATGAGTCGCGGTCGGGGGTACGGCCCACAGAGCGACCACGAGGGAACAGACGTGCGCGATCGGATCCTGGGCGTCTCGGCGGTGCTCGCTGCCGGCTGTGCATTCGTCACGATGGCTGTCGTCGCGCGTGCCGACGCATCCGGTGGGGTCGGTCCGCCGCCGTCGACCCACGTCAGCTCCGCGCGTGCGGTTGCGGTCCGGGATGTGTACCTCCGTGACTGCGCGACCTGTCATGGTGCGGACGCGCGTGGCACCGGCGCGGGACCGGACCTGCGTGGCGCCGGCGCGGCGCAGGTCGACTTCCAACTCGCCTCGGGACGCATGCCCGTGCCCACCGGTGATGCGGCCCAGCACCCGCGACGACCGTCGGTCGAGGAGGCGCAAGCGCGTCGAAAGCCCCGGTACGACGATGCGACC
>DASXXX010000405.1:0-3281 GCA_036502765.1 Acidimicrobiia bacterium
GTACCTCGACGTGTCGCTCATCGCCAACTACGTCGACGGTGCCAGCCGGGTGTACCACCACACCGCGCCGGTCTCGATGGTGTGCTCGCTGCACGCCGCCCTGGGCGCCGTGCTCGACGAGGGCCTCGAGGCGGCCTGGGCGCGCCACCGCTCCGTCGGCACGCGCCTGCAGGCGTCCCTGCCCGACCTCGGTTTCCGGCTCGTGGTGCCCGACGGCCATCGCCTCCCCGAGCTCACCACCGCGTGGCTGCCCGACGGCGCCGACGACGCCTCCCTGCGCAAGGCGCTCCTCACCACCTACGGCATCGAGGTCGGTGGCGGGCTGGGCGAGTTCGCCGGCCGGGCCTGGCGCATCGGCCTCATGGGCCACTCCGCGCGCGAGCGCTCGGTGACCACGCTCCTCGGCGCGTTGCGGGAGCTCTTGGGCTGACGGCTCTTGGGCTGACGGCTCTTGGGCTGACGGCTACTGGGCTGACGGCTCGGGCGCCGGCGCCGGCGCCGGCACCGGGTCGGGCCGTCGCAGCATGTGCTCGCGGTAGTACTTCATCTCGGCGATCGACTCGCGCACGTCGGCCAGGGCCCGATGGGTCTCGGTCTTGCCCGGCCGGCCCTTGTACACGACCGGGTACCACCGCCGGCACAGTTCCTTGAAGCTCGACACGTCGATGCTGCGGTAGTGGATGTAGCGGTCGAGCTCCGGGAGCTGGCGGTCGAGGAAACGCCGGTCGACCCCGATCGAGTTGCCGCAGAGCGGCGAGCTGCCCTCGCTCACGTGGCCGCGCACGTAGCCGAGCACCTGCGCACCGGCGTCGGCCAGAGTGAGCGTCGACGCCTCGATCTCGGGTAGCAGGCCCGACTTGGTGTGCATCGTCCGCACGAAGTCGTCCATCTCGGCCAGCGCGCTCGGCGGCTGGTGCACGATGAGGTCGATGCCCTCGTCGACCGGCTCGAGATCGTCGTCGGTGACCAGCGCCGCGATCTCCACGATCACGTGACGGTCGAGGTCGAGGCCGGTCATCTCGAGATCCAGCCACACCAACCGTTCACCGTTCATGGGCACCGGGTCAGGCTAATGAATATCCTTCGCCCGATGAGAGGACGTCGCGAGTCGGCCCTGGTGGGCCCGCGGGTGATGCTTCGCCCCCTCGAGGTGCGCGACCACGACGCCTGGCGCGAGATCCGCACCCGCAGCCGCGATTGGCTGGAGCGGTGGGAGCCACTCGCCGAACCGGGCACGCGCGATCCCGTCGTCGACCGCGAGGCATTCCGCGCCCGGTGCGGTGCGTGGGACCGTCAACGCCAGTTCGACAGTGCGTACGGCTTCGGCACGTTCCTGCTCGACGGCACGCTCATCGGCGAGGTGAGCCTGGGCAGCGTCTTGCGGGGGCCGTTCCAGTCGTGCTTCATCGGCTACTGGATCGACGAGCGCTACGCGGGCTGTGGCTACACGCCCGACGCCGTCGCGATCGTGATGCGCTACGGCTTCGAGGAGCTCGGCCTCCACCGCATGGAGGCCGCGATCGTGCCCCGCAACTCGAAGAGCCGGCGGGTGGCCGACAAGCTCGGCCTGCGTGACGAGGGCACGGCCACGCGGTTCCTGCAGATCCAGGGCGCGTGGGAGGACCACGTCCGCTACGCCCTCACCCGTGAGGAGTGGGACGAGCGCCGCCAGGATTTCCAGGAGACGTTCTTCTCCTAGGCGCCCTTCTCCTAGCCCTCGGGGTGCACCACGGCGCGGGAGTTGCGGAGGAAGTCTTCGACGTCGCGCTCGTACTCGTAGTCGGGCGGGATGCCGACCACGCGTTCCAGCCTCCGTGCCTTCGCGAACGCCTCGACCGTCGCCGGGGTGGTGTACCCGTACTCGAACCCGGTGTCGACGAACGCGCTGGTGTCGACGCCGCGCCCATAGCGCAGCAGGCTCAGCACCTCGGGCGGGATGTCGACGACGCGCAGGAGTCGCAACGGCAATCGCGCGGCACCGGTGAACACCGGGGGCATCGCCAACCGGCGGCGCGACACCGCGCGACACGCCTCGCTCCACGTGATGGTCCCCGGCCCGGCCACGTTGAACGTGCCCCGCTGGTCGCGCGTCGTCGCGTGCGCGAGGGCGCGCGTCACGTCGTCCTCGTGCACGAACTGCAGCCGCGGGTCGTAACCGAACACCTCGGGGACGGCGTGCATCCGCAGCATCCGTGAGAACACCGTGGTCACGTCGTCGCCCAGCACGTTGGCGAAGCGCAACGACGTGACCGCCACCTCAGGGTGGTCTTCCACGAAGTCGCCGACGAGCGCGTCGACCTCGACCAACGAACGCTCGACCGGCGTGGTCGGCAGATGCGTGCGGCGCTGGGTCTCACGGAAGAAGTAGGGGTCTGCGAAGTTCGACCCGTAGATGAGCGTCGATGCCTTGAGGACGATCTTGTTCACCGCGCTGCCCTCGGCCGCCGCGGCCGCGAGCAGGTTCATGGTGCCGATGACGTTGACCTCGTGGATGCGCCGACTGTTCGTGCGGGTGGAGTCGACCTCGAGGTGGGTGTGCAACACGGTGTCGACCTGCGTGGCGCGCACCATGCGCCGGAGGATCGTGTACGACGCGTCAGCCTGCACGAACTCGGTGCGCGCGAGCGGCAGGCGCGGCTCGCGCGTGTCGACGCCCACGACGAGCTCGACCTCGGGGAGCCGTTCGAGCGCCTGCGCGATCCGGCTGCCCCAGAACGTGCCGAGACCGGTGACGAGGACCCGCACCGGTTCAGCCCCGCCAGACGCTGCGGCGGTTGCGCAGCAGGTCGTCGACCTCCGACTGCACGAGCGACCGGATGCGCTCGGCGTGCTCCATCACCATCCCGCGGTTGTAGCGGGGGAGTCCGGGTTCCACGTCGAACGTGATCGGCGGCAGCACACGGATCCGGAACTTCGCCGGCAACGGCAACACGTAGCCCAGCAGCGGTCCGTAGACGAACTGGTTGGCGGTGATCGGGAAGTAGGGGAGGCCGAGCAGCTTGGCGAGCCGCGCGCTCTTCCAGAGGATGGGCATGGCCTCCTCGTTGCCGACGATCGCCATCGGCACGATGGGCACGCCGGCGCGCATCGCGATCTCGACGAAGCCGCCGCGCCCGAAGCGACGGAGCTGGTAGCGATCGCGCACGAGCTTGCCGGTGGCCTTGGTGCCCTCGGGGAACACGAGCACGAGTTGGCCCTCGTCGTGCAGGAGCCGGTACGCGTTGTCGGGGTGCGCGGGGACGCCGCCCGCGCGCGACCACAGCGTGCCCAGCACCGGGAGT
>DASXXX010000406.1:0-16291 GCA_036502765.1 Acidimicrobiia bacterium
CTCGAACACGATGCCGATCTCGCCGCGCACCGAGTCGAGGGTGGCGTCGCGCACGTCGACGCCGTCGACGCGGATCGCGCCCTCCTGCACGTCGTAGAAGCGGGGGAGGAGCAAGCTCACGGTCGACTTGCCCGAACCCGACGCGCCGACCAGCGCGACTGTCTCACCCGCCGCGACGTGCAACGAGAAGTCGCGCAGCACGGGCTCCGAGCGGAGGTACCCGTAGCTGACGTGGTCGAACTCGAGGTCACCCGCCACCGCGGGAAGGTCCTGCGCGTCGGGGTGTTCGGTGACGAGGGGATTGGAGTCGATCAGCTCGAAGATGCGGTCGGTGCCCGCGCGTGCCTGCTCGGCGACGGCCACCATGCCCGCGAACATGCGGACCGGCGCGAGCAACTGCACCAGGTAGGTGGAGAACGCCAGGAAGGTCCCGATGCTGATCTGACCCTCGATCGCCAGCCAGCCGCCGAGCGCGAGCACCGCGACCTGACCCAGCACCGGAATCGCCTGCAGCGCCGACTGGTATCGCGCCTGGAGGCGCACCGTGCGCACCCGTGAGCGGTACAGCGCCTCGGACGCGTCGGTGAGGCTGCCCAGCTCGCGGTCTTCCTGGCCGAAGCCCTTGACCACGCGCACGCCGCTGACCGCTTCGTCGACGACCCCCGCGACCTCGCCCGCCCGCTGGAGTGCGTCCCACTGCGCGGGGAACATGACCCGGCGTAGTCGCAGGGACACGAACAGCAGCGCGGGGACGATGGCGAGCACGACGAGCGTGAGCAGGGGTGAGAGCACGAGCATCACGATCAGCGACAGCACGAGCAGCACCACGTTGCCGGTGGCGAGCGGCAGGAAGCTCAGCAGCGCCTGGACCAAGGCCAGGTCGGAGCTCGCGCGCGACACGATCTGTCCGGTGGGCAGTTGGTCGTGGTGCGCGAAGTCGAGGCGTTGCAGGCGCTCGAAGATCGTGGTGCGCAGGTCGTGCTGCACGTCGAACGCGAACCGACCACCCACGAAGCGACGGATGTACGAGAGCACGAAGTTCACCGCGCCGAGCCCGACGAGCAGCGCGAGCAACGGCCAGAGCGCGCGCTGCTCGGTGACGATCACGTTGTCGACGACCGCGCGCTCGATGAGCGGGATGGCGACGGTGATGAGCGTGGTGCCCAGGGAGACGCCGAACGCGATGAAGACCTTGCGCCGATGACGCGCGAGGAATGGCCAGAGCCGCCGGATCCAGCTCGTGGTCACCGGCGCGCGCTCGTCGAGCGGACCTCGGCGCGGCGGACCGCACGCCGCTCGGATCGCCGTTCGTCGAGCCCGCTCCGCAGCGCGTCGAGCGCGCCTGACACGGCGACGGGGTCGTCGATGCGCGCCAGCACGTCGTCGAGCCGCGCCCGCATCGCCGCTTCGGCCGCCGCGAGCTCCCGGCGGCCGTGGTCGGTGACGGTGAGCGTCGTGACCCGCCGGTCGTCGCGCGACGACGCCCGCTCCACCAGGCCGCGCTCCACCAACGTGTCGACGGTCGCCGACACGGTGGGCTTGGCCAGCGCGAGCTGCCCGGCGAGGTGGCTGGCGCGGTCGGCGCCGCTGCCGATCATCGCCAGCAGCCGGAACTGCGCCAGGGTCAGCGGGGGCTGGAGCTCGCCGCACGCGCGCTCGAGCAGGCGCGCCAGGCGAGCGAGCGTGAGGAGGTCGTCGTCCATACCGGAAGTGTACCGAATGGTTCGTGCTCCTACTCATGTAAGATCACCGTCAGAAAGCGCGGAAATCCTGGTACGGTGTCCAAGCAAGCCGGCATTCACTGCGGCGTAACCGATCCGTTACAAACCTTCCGTACGGTGCGCAGATGACAGACGTCGTCCTGGTGCGATGGCCCGAGGAAACCGAGCGACTCGACCGGCTGCGTGCTGCCGGCGCCCCCCGTCTCCTCCTGGTGGGCGAGGATCTCGCCGCTCCCGAGCCGGTCGATCCGCTCGAGGACTGGATCCGACTCCCGGCGGCCGAGGACGACCTCCGGGTGCGGGTCTCGACCCTGGCGTCGCGAGCCGGCCGCACCGCGGTCGCGCCGACGGTCGACGACGACGGTCTGTTGCGGTATCGAGGCCGATGGGTGACCCTGTCCCCAGTGGAGCGGGCGTTGGCCGCCGCGCTCATCGACCGCTACAACGCGGTCGTCGGCCGAGACACGTTGGTGCGCCGGGCGTGGCCGGGTGGCAGCCCCACCCGCAACGCGCTCGACGTGCACATGCTGCGCCTCCGACGCCGGATCTCGACCCTCGGGCTCGAGGTCCGCACGGTCCGGGCCCGCGGCTACCTGCTCCAGGCCCTCGAACCCAACGGCGTGGCCTGATCTGACGGCCTGATCTGACGACCTGATGGCCTGACGTCTCCACGCCGACGTCTAGCGTCGGCGGCCATGCGCGTGGGCGTCGACACCGGTGGCACGTTCACCGACGTCGTCACCGACACCGGCGAGGTGCGCAAGCTCCCGTCGACCCCGAGCGATCCGTCACGTGCGGTTGTCGACGCTTGCAGCGGCCTCACGCCCCCACTTGCAACGTTGGGTGTCCTCGCCCACGGCACCACCGTCGCGACGAACGCGTTGCTCGAGCGACGCCTCGGCCGCGTCGCGCTCGTGACCACCCGTGGCTTCGCCGACGTGATCGAGATCGCGCGGCAGGTGCGACCGTCGCTCTACGACGCCCGCGCCGACCGACCGGTGCCGCTCGTGCCCCGCGCGCTGCGGTTCGAGGTGGCCGGCCGACTCGACGCGCACGGTCACGAGCTCGAGCCGTTCGACGGCGTCGTGCCCGACGTCGGGCGCGTCGATGCGGTCGCGGTGTGCCTGCTGCACGCCGACCTCGACGCGGGTCACGAACGAGCAGTTGCCGCGGTGCTGCGGGCGCGGGGCCACGACGTCGTGTGCTCGCACGAGGTGTCACCCGAGTTCCGCGAGTACGAGCGGGTGATCACCACCGTCGCCGACGCGGCGTTGCGTTCGGTGTGCGCGCCGTACCTCGACCGCCTGGCGCCGGTCGCCGACGACGTGCTCGTGATGACGTCGGCCGGCGGGTTGGTGCCGCGGTCCGAAGCGGCCGCGCACCCGGCGCGCCTGCTCCTCTCGGGGCCCGCGGGAGGCGTGCGCGCGGCGGCCGCACTGGCCTCGGCGTGCGGCTTCGCCGATGCCGTGGCGTTCGACATGGGCGGCACGAGCACCGACGTGTGCCTGGTGCACGGTGGTGTCCCCGCACCGACGAGCACCCGGCGGGTGGCGGGGCTGCCGGTGCGCCTGCCGTCACTGGCGATCCACACCATCGGCGCGGGCGGTGGGTCGGTGGCGCGGCTCGACCCCGGCGGCGCGCTGCGGGTGGGCCCGGAGAGCGCGGGCGCAGTTCCCGGCCCCGCCTGCTACGGCAACGGGGGGTCTGCGGCCACGGTCACCGACGCCGACGTGGTCCTCGGCCGCATCCCGTCGACGACCGACCTCCCCGGCCTCGGTCGCCTCGACGCGGCCGCAGCGAGCGACGCGCTCGAGCGCGCGGGCGTGACCGCCGATGGCGTGGTCGCCGTGGTCGATGCCGCGATGGCACGTGCCGTTCGTGCGGTCACGGTCGAGCAAGGTGTGGACCCTCGCGACGTCGCGCTCCTCGCCTTCGGCGGCGCGGGACCGCAGCACGCGTGCGCAGTGGCCGACGAGCTCGGCATGCAGACGGTCGTGGTGCCGGCACGCGCGGGCGTGTTCTCGGCGCTCGGCATCTTGTGCGCGCCGGAGCAACGCGAGCTGGTCGAGTCGTGGCCGACGCCGTCGTCGCGCGCGGGTCTCGATCAGGCGCGTGAGGCGCTGGCGGCACGGGTCGTCGCCCTCGTCCCGGGTGGCGAGGTCGACCAGTGGCTCGACTGTCGCTACGTGGGCCAGAGCCACGAGCTGACCGTCTCGGAGATCGACGAATTTGCCGCCGCGCACGCGCAGCGCAACGGGTACGCGCGTCCCGGCGTCGACGTCGAGGTCGTCGCGCTGCGGGCCCGTGCCTCGCGCGCCGCGCCGCTCTCGGTGACCGACCTCCCGGCGCCCGACCGCGCGTCGGTGCGCGGGCCGGGGGTCGTCGCCGAGCCGGACTGCACGCTGTGGGTGCCCGATGACTGGGCCGCGACGCCGGGCCCGGCGGGCGCGTGGATCGTCGAGCGCACGTGAACCCGGCCCAGCTCCAGATCCTGGGCTCCCGGCTGGCGTCGGTGGCCGACGAGATGGGTGCCGTGCTCAGACGCGCGGCGTCGAGTCCCAACATCAAGGAGCGCGCCGACTGCTCCGCCGCGCTGTTCACCGCGAACGGGGAGCTCCTGGCGCAGGCCGAGCACATCCCCGTGCACCTCGGGTCCATGCCGGCCTCGGTCGCCGCCGCCATCGCCACCGGACTCACGACCGAGCTGATGCTCAACGATCCCTTCGCCGGTGGCACGCACGTCAACGACCTCACGATGGTGGCGCCCGTCGTCGCCGACGGCGTGCTGCTCGGCTGGGTCGCCAACCGTGCCCATCACGCCGACGTCGGTGGCACCGCGCCGGGCTCGATGCCCCCCGACGCGTTGACGGTCGACGAGGAGGGACTGCGGCTGTCGCCGACACTGGTGGATGCCGACTCGCTCGCACGCGTCGTCGCCTCGTCGCGCACGCCCGACGAGCGGCGCGGCGATCTCGATGCCCAACGCGGTGCCAACGAGCTCGGCGTGCACCGGTTCGTCGAGATCGGCGGCGTCGAGCACTTCGACGAGATCCTCGACTACGGGGAACGCCGGATGCGGGCCGCGATCGCGGCGCTGCCCGACGGTCGTTGGACGTTCGAGGACGTGCTCGACTCGGCCGGGCCGCGTCCGGAGCAGCAGACGCCCACGCGCATCGTCGTGGAGGTACGTGTCGAGGGTGACGCGGTCACGTTCGACTTCACCGGAACCGACGCGCAGCGCCCGGGCAACGTCAACGCGGTGGAGGCGGTGACGGTGAGCGCGGTCGCGTTCGCGATTCGCGCCGTCACCGATCCCTCGCTCCCTGCGAACGGCGGCACCATGCGACCGGTGCGCGTGATCGCGCCGGCGGGCACGGTGGTCGCGGCGGTGCCGCCGGTGGCGGTCGGCGCCGGCAACGTCGAGGTGAGCCAGCGCGTGGCCGACGTCTGCCTGGGCGCGCTGGCGCAGGTCGCGCCCGAGCGGGTGGGCGCCGCCAGCCAGGGCACGATGAACAACGTGCTGCTCGGCGGCAGCCTCGCCGGACAGGACTTCGTCTACTACGAGACCATCGGTGGCGGACAGGGAGGCCGGCCGTGGGCCGACGGCATGAGCGGCGTGCACACCGCGATGACCAACACCCTCGACACCCCCGTCGAAGCGCTCGAGCGCGCGCTGCCGCTGCGGGTGCGGCGCTATGGGCTGCGCCGGGGGAGCGGCGGGGCCGGCGCGCACCCGGGCGGCGACGGCATCTGGCGCGAGCTGGAGGCGCTCGCACCCACCGAGGTGTCGCTCGTCACCGAACGGCGGGTCACGCCGCCGCCGGGACTCGCCGGCGGCGCGCCCGGCGCGGTGGGGGAGAACTGGTTGCTCCCTGGCGGCGACGAGTTGCGCGCGCGCCGGTTGCCCGACAAGTGCACCGTGCACCTCCAACCGGGCGACGTGCTGCGCGTGCTCACCCCCGGCGGCGGGGGCTGGGGACCGGCTGGCTCAGGACCGGTTGACTCGAGGCCGCATGATGCAGGACCGTCTGCCTGACCATCGCGACGACGTCGGGCGCGGCGTCGCCGATGGCGACCTGGAACTCGCGCAGCGCGGCGGTGACGGTGTCGACGTGTTCGGGCCGCAACTCGATGCGGCGCCGCCCGCTGGTCATGCGCTGCAAGCGCTCGGCGACGAACTGCGCGTCCTGGTAACGCGCGGGATCGAGTGACGAACCGATCATCTGCAGACGCTCCACCCACACGTCGCGCAGCTCGGCCGGTGCCAGTGGCGCCAGCGCGGGCGCGCCAGTGTCGACGGCCCGGAGCACGACGCGCGCGTGGGTGTCGACCACCTCGTCGGTGACGAGTCGACCGTCGAGCAGCATCTCGACGCCCGCGTGCGAACACGCGCGGGCGGGACCGGACTCGATGCCCGCGTCGACCAACGCGTCGCGCAGGGCCCGATTCGTCGCCCGGAACCACGCCGACTCGTGGAACGCCTTGTCGGACGCGTGGTGGAACGCGACACCCGCACCGAGCTCACCGTCCGGACGACTCACCCGCACGCGGGCGATCGCCGCGAGATCGGGCAGCATGCACCCCACCAGGTACTCGGTCGACGGCGGCGGCGCGTCGGGCGCGAGCGCCACCGCGACGTGCCCGACCAGGTTCATCTCAGCCGGCGGGCCGCACGCTCACGATCTCGACCGCGAACGTGCGCTTGGGACCCGCGTACGAGACCGTCTCGCCCGGGCGGTGTTCGAGCAGCGCCTGGCCCAGCGGGGACGAAGTGGACAGCACCTCGAACTCGTCGCTGCGCTCCTCGATGGAGCCGACGAGATAGGAGATGGTGTCCTCGTCGCCCTCCATCTTCACCTCGACGATGGTGCCCGGCGCCACGACCTCACCCGACTGGCCCGCGACCACCTCGGCGGTGCGCAGGATCTCCTCGAGCTGCCGGACCCGAGCCTCGTTGTGCCCCTGCTCGTTCTTCGCGGCGTCGTAGTCGGCGTTCTCCTTGATGTCGCCGTGCTCGCGCGCGCGCTCGATCCAGAGCGAGATCTCCTTGCGGCGCGGCCCCGAGCGCTCGGCCAACTCGTCCTGGAGCCGGTCGTAAGCCTGCTGCGAGAGGTGCGACGTTGCCATCGGTGCAGGCTATCGGGTGCCTTCGCGCGCGAAGAAGGGCCCCGTCCGGAGACGGGGCCCTTCGAAACGCGTTGCCCTCGTGGAGGGCGTTGGCGTCGGTTCAGCTGCCCGAGCTCGACAGCTTCGAACCGGCGTCGTTGAACTTGCCGTTGACCTGGTCCTTGAGGAAGACCACGGCGGCAATCACGGCGAGCGCAATCAGGGCGACGAGGAGGATGTACTCCACCATCGACGCACCACGCTCGTCCTTGGCGAACTTTGCTTCCAGCCAGGTGCGCAACACGAAGAGGTTCATGGGTTCAGTGGGCCTTTCAGGAGTCCGGTAGTCCGGTAGATGGCGTGCGGCTCCCTGCTGCCCTCGGGAGCCAACGGTCTGGTCACCGCACCAGAACCATCGGAGACGCCCTGAGGCGACTTGAACCAATTCTGCAAGTGCGACGCGCGTCACCAAGGAAAAGGGTTGAGCAGGCTCGGACGCGAGCCGATGCAGTCACCAGGGGCAGACCCCAAATTTCCCGGGCAGGGAGAGTGAGGCGGTGGGTGCACGCGCAGGGTGCTCGGACTCGCCGAGTGCGAGGAGAATCAGGTGCTGCGATGGTCGAGCTGGCGATCATCCTTCCGCTCTTCCTGCTCCTCGTGTTCGGTGTCATCCAATTCGGGATCACGTACAACAACATGATCACCCTGCGTCAGGGGGCGCGTGAAGCCGCGCGCCAGGGCGCGGTCGGCAACTTCGGCAGCACGACATCCTGCTCGTTGACGAACCTCACCGGGAGCCCGTCGACCGACGTGCAGAAGTTGATGTGCCTCGCCAAGCAACAGGTCGGCCTGAGCTACGCGAACACCCGCGTGAAGGTCATCTCCGGGAGCGCCGACTTCACATCCGACGGGACGTTCCAGAAGGGCGAGTCGCTCATCGTCTGCGTGGAGTATCCGGTCGACAAGATGGCGAAGTTCGTCTCGCCCGTCCTCGGCACCGCAGTGCTCAAGTCGAAGACCGCGATGCGCATCGAGACGTCGTACTCGAATGCGCAGATCGCCGGCGAGGAGGCGGCTCTTTCGGGTGGGAGCTGGTCGTGGTGCACGGTCTCGGGGGCGGCGCCGTGAGTGTGACGAACACGACGAACGTGCGGCGCGGTCGCCGCGACGACGAGCGCGGGGTGATCGCAGTGCTGTTCGCGATCGTCCTGGTCGTCGTGCTCTCGGTCACCGCGCTCGTCATCGACCTGGGGAACGCCCGCCAGCTCCGACGCGCGGCGCAGGCCGGCGCGGATGCAGCCGTCCTGGCGGGCGGAGAGGCAATCGAGTCGGGGATGACGCAGTCGACCGGCGTGATCCCGTGGTCGACGGTCGTGACCCAGATCAAGAACTACGCCAAGGCGAACGACAACATCGCGCTGAGCGCCTGGGTGGGCTGCACGGATGCGTCGGCGCTCGGCTACCTGCCCGATTCCGGCAACAGCAACAGCTGCATCTCCGCGTCCACCGAGACCTTCCCCGCCCCGTCGGCGGCGTCGGTGGGGGACAACATCGACTACCTGCGCGTCCGGCTTCCGTCGGCGCCAGTGAAGAGCTTCTTCTCGAAGGCGCTCGGCAACTCGCAACTGGTCGTCGGTGCGACCGCGCAGATCAAGGTCGTCTTCACCGTGCAACAGGTCAGTACGCCGTCGGTGGTCGCCGGTGGTCCGTGCGCGCTCTGCATCCTCGGGCAGGGCTACACGCTCGACGGTCAGAACGGTGACGTCACGATCGTCGGCGGCAACGTGATCGTGAACTCGATCTACGCCGGCGGTTCGTGCAACTGCGCCGCGTCCCTGAACCCCAACGGGCACGTGAGGCTGACCATCGACGGCGGCGCCATCGGAGGCCCGGCCGCGCCGGGCAACTTCAACGGCGGAGGCTTCTCGCCCGTGCCGACCCAGCAGAATGCGGTCGCGGACCCGCTGGCCAACGTCCCGCAGTGCGGCGACGGCAGCCCGGGCACCATCAATTACTGCCCGACCTCCGCCGGTGACACCGCGAACGCGAACAAGAACAACAAGACCCTGACGCCGGGGATCTACAGCACCATCTCCGGGTCGCACACGTTGAGCCCGGGCATCTACATCATCACCAACGGCATCACGCTGAGCGGCAGCGACCTGATCCAGGGCGACGGCGTGATGCTCTACTTCGGCTGCAGCAACTACCCGAACGACTGCCCGCCGGCGAACAGCAACACCAGCATCGTCCGTGCGGGCATCACCGCCACCGGAAACGGCGCGATGCGCGTGACCGGCATCACCCAGGCGCAGTGCACCGCCAACGCCAACTTCTGTCCGTACGTCGGCATGATGGACTTCGCCGACCGTGACAACAACGCGACGCAGACGTGGCGCGGCAACGGTACGAACGAGAACGGCCAGCAGAGCGGCATCTCCGGGACCATCTACATGTACTCAGGACAGATGGACCTCCGCGGCAACGGCTATCAGATGGCGAGCCAGATCGTGGTCGACCGCTTCACGATGAACGGCAACCCGTCGACGGTCACCATCTCCTACGACCTCACCAAGAATTACACCGAGACGCACATCGTCGGCGTGTCGACGTACGCCGGTGTTCCCGACAACAACGGGTTGTCGGGGTAGCGCGTCAGGACTTGTCGAAGAAGAGCTGCAGCTCCATCTCGCCGTGGTCGTCCACCGACGCCACTGCGGGTGCCGTGGGCGCCGTGATCCCATAGTCGGAGAACACGATCGGCAGGCTCCCGACCACCTGGACCTGCTTGCCGTCCCACCGGCCCTCGAGCGAGATGGTGACGTCCTTGGTGACGCCGTGGAGTGTGAACTTGCCCTTCGCCTCGGTCTTCACCGTCTCGCCCGCGGCGGGAACCGCGGCCAGGGTGATGGGTACGGTGAGCACGAACTTGGCCTCCGGGAACTGGTCGGATTCGAGGCCCTCGCTGCGGATCCGGCCGTCGCGGAAGCTGTTGTCGGACTTCAGGTCGCGCAGGTCTGCGGTGACGGTCACGTCGCTCACCGTCGTGCCGTCGATCTTCATCGAGGCGGTCACGTTGTCGGTGCGTCCGGTGGCCTCGGTCTCCGAGATGTTGGCGAAGAGCTTCTCGGTGACCCGGTAGCCCACGAAGTTCTGCGTGTCGCCGGGCTTCACCGTCCACGTGCCGTCGAGCCCCGACGCGGTGGCCGACGCGTCGCCGGCGACCGTGCTCTCGGTGACGATCGGCGTCTGCTTGATGGCGGCGCGGGGCTCGGGGTCGGTCTTGAGGAAGAAGTACCAGCCGGCGAAGGCCAGACCCACCACGACCACCAGGCCGAGCACCAACCACCTCCAGAGACGACGCATGCGAATCCCTCCAAAGGTTCGTTGCGACGGGACCGGAATCGGGTCCGGTGCCTCAGGGTACGGGCGTGTCACCGGCAGGGATCGGGGTCTGTCTCAGACGGGTCACAGGGAATTCCGGCCCTCCGGAACTCGTCGGTGCGGCCGCCAGAGGCTGGTATGATGGGCGGTTCATGACGTACGCACACACCGCCGTCATCGTCATTCCGTAGCGAACGCCGACCCCGGCGTTCGCTCTCGACCGTCCACTTCGGTGGACGGTTTTTCGTTGCCGGACGATTTTGCTGCAGCCGTTACTGCGAGGGACATGAGCACGTGAGCTACCGGATCGGGATCATCGGAGGGGACGGCATCGGCCCCGAGGTCGTCGACGAGGCGATGAAGGTCGTCGACGCGGCCGGCGTCGACTACGAGGCAGTGCCGTTCGACCTGGGCGGCAGCCGGTACCTGCGCGACGGCGTGGTGCTCGAGCCCGAGCACCTCGAGGAGATCCGCGGCCTCGACGCGGTGATGCTCGGTGCGGTCGGTACCCCCGGCGTGCCGCCGGGCGTCATCGAGCGCGGCCTCCTCCTCACCCTGCGCTTCGAGCTCGACCTCTACATCAACCTGCGGCCGTTCCTGTCGGGACCCAACCGGTTCAATGACGGCGTCGACATGCTCGTGATCCGCGAGAACACCGAGGGCACCTACGCGGGGGAGGGCGGCTTCCTCCGCAAGGGGACGCCGCACGAGGTCGCGACCCAGGGCTCGGTGAACACCCGGATGGGTGCGGAGCGGGCAATCCGCTACGCGTTCGACCTGGCGCAGTCGCGGCGCAAGCACCTCTCCCTCGTGCACAAGACCAACGTGCTCACCTTCGCCGGCGACCTGTGGCAGCGCGCGTTCGACGAGGTCGCGGCCGAGTACCCCGACGTCGACACCGCGTACCACCACGTCGACGCCGCGTGCATCTACTTCGTGCAGGATCCGGGCCGCTACGACGTCATCGTCACCGACAACCTCTTCGGCGACATCCTCACCGATCTCGGCGGTGCGGTCTCCGGCGGCATCGGCCGGGCGGCGTCGGGCAACCTCAACCCCGCCCGCACCGGGCCGTCGTTGTTCGAGCCGGTCCACGGCTCGGCCCCCGACATCGCCGGCACCGGGAAGGCCGATCCGCGCGCCGCCATCATCTCGGCCGCGATGATGTTGGAGTTCCTGGGCGAGGCCGACGCCGGGGCTCGAGTACGCGCCGCGGTCGACAAGTCCGACGACGTCCAAGGATCGACCGCCGAGATCGGCGACGCGATCGCGGGGAGGATCTAAATGCCGTTCGAGAAGACCGAGAAGATCTGGATGGACGGCGAGCTCGTCCCGTGGGACGAAGCGCGGGTCCACGTGCTCACGCACAGCCTGCACTACGGCTCGGGTGTGTTCGAGGGGATCCGCACCTACGCGGCGGCCGACGGCCCCGCGGTGTTCCGCCTCACCGACCACATCCAGCGGCTGTTCGACTCCGCCAAGTTGATCATGATGGAGATCCCCTACACGCGCGATGCGATCGTCGACGCGTGCAAGCTCATCGTGCGCGAGAGCGGCCTCGACTCCTGCTACGTGCGGCCCATCGCGTTCCTCGGCTACGGCGAGATCGGACTCAACCCGCTGCCGTGTGAGGTGAACGTGTCGATCGCGGCGTGGCCCTGGGGCTCCTACCTCGGCGAGGAGAGCCTCGAGGCCGGCGTGCGGGTGCAGGTGTCGTCGTGGCGGCGCATGGACCCCAACATCAACCCGGTCGCGGCCAAGGGCACCGGCATCTACATCAACTCGAGCCTGGCCAAGGTCGAAGCCGTGAAGGCGGGCTACGACGAGGCGATCATGCTGAACACCCAGGGCTTCGTGGCCGAGTGCACCGGCGAGAACGTGTTCATCGTGAAGGACGGCGTGGTCATGACCCCGCCCACCTCGAGCGGTGCGCTCGCCGGGATCACGCGCGACTCGATCATGACCATCGCCCGCGACCTCGGCCATCCGGTGGTCGAGCAGCAGCTCCTCCGCCACGACCTCTACCTCGCCGACGAGGCGTTCCTCACCGGCACCGCCGCGGAGGTGGTGCCGATCCGCTCGGTCGACGACCGCGAGATCGGCAGCCGAGGCGCGATCACCCGCACGCTGCAGGAGACGTACTTCGCCGCCGTGCGCGGTGAGGTGGAGCAGTACAAGGACTGGTTGGAGTATGTCCGTTAACGACGTTCCCGCGGTTCGCGATCCGAGCTGGCCGGCGCGAGTCGAGATCTACGACACCACGCTGCGCGACGGCAGTCAGCTCGAGGGCATCTCACTGACCGTCGACGACAAGCTGCGCATCGCCGAGCAGCTCGACTGGCTCGGCGTCGACTTCATCGAAGCGGGCTGGCCCGGCGCGAATCCGAAGGACGACGAGTTCTTCGCGCGGGCACCGTCCGAGCTCACGCTCGACACGTCCACGCTGGTCGCGTTCGGCTCCACTCGTCGCGTCAAGGGGAAGGTCGACTCCGACGACACCTTGCGCAACCTGCTCGCCGCGAACACGTCGACCGTGTGCATCGTCGGCAAGTCGTGGGACTACCACGTGCTCGAGGCGCTCAACACCACCCTCGACGAAGGTGTGGCGATGGTCGCCGATTCGGTTGCCTTCCTCAAGGCCGACGGCCGCGACGTGATGTACGACGCCGAGCACTTCTTCGACGGCTACAAGCGCAACCCCGAGTTCGGGATGCGCGTGCTCGAGGGTGCGGTGCAGGCGGGCGCGACGCGTCTCGTCCTGTGCGACACCAACGGGGGCACGTTGCCCAACGAGGTGGAGCGCATCGTCGCCGAGGTGGTCGCGTACTTCGGCTCTGACGCGGGTGTCGCGGTGCACCTCCACGACGACGCCGGCACCGGCGTCGCGAACGCGCTCGCCGGCGTGCGCGGCGGCGCGATCCAGGTGCAGGGCACGATCAACGGCTACGGCGAGCGCACCGGGAACTGCAATCTCACCACGATCATCCCGAACCTCACGCTGAAGATGGGGATCGAGACCATCCCGCGCGACCGCCTCGAGCGGCTCACGCCGGTCGCGCACCACGTGGCCGAACTGGTGAACATGGCGCTCAACCCGCAGGCGGCCTACGTGGGATCGTCGGCGTTCGCGCACAAGGCCGGCCTGCACGTGAGCGCGATCGCCAAGCGGCCCGACGCGTACGAGCACGTCCCACCCGACTCGGTCGGCAACGGCACCCGCTTCGTGGTGTCGGAACTCGCGGGCAAGAGCACGCTGACGCTCAAGTCGAAGGAGCTCGGCATCACGCTCGACGGTCCGCAGCTCAACGACCTCGTCGACACCCTCAAGCGGATGGAGCACGACGGCTACCACTTCGAGGTCGCGGACGCGTCGCTCGAACTGCTGATGCGCCGGGCCACCGGCTGGGAGCAGCGCTGGTTCGAGGTGGAATCGTTCCGGGTGATCACCGACGACGACGATCCCTTCTCTGCTCCGGTTGCCGGCGCGGGCGTCACCACCGAAGCCACCATCAAGGTGCACGTCGACGGCGGGCGCGTCATTGCGACCGCCGAGGGCAACGGGCCGGTGAACGCGCTCGACACCGCGCTCCGCAGCGCGTTGGGCGACCGGTATCCGGCGCTCGCCTCGGTGCACCTCACCGACTACAAGGTGCGGGTGCTCGACACCGCCCGCGGTACTGGTGCGGTCACCCGCGTGCTCGTCGACTCCACCAACGGGGATCGCAGCTGGACCACCATCGGGGTCAGCGAGAACATCATCGAGGCGTCGTGGCAGGCGCTGTACGACTCGTTGGTCTACGGCCTGCTCCTCGGCTTGCCCGACGAGACGGCCGGGCAGTAGCACTCACCCATGCCCACCGACCCGTTCGTTGCCCCCGAGCTCGACGACCGCCCGCGCCAGGAGACCAACCTCGCGCCAGGGGTGCACCTCCCCGCGGCCAACGCGTGGAAGGCCGATCGTCCCGGCGACCTCGTCGCCGGCCAGCCCACCGGCAACCTCCTCGGGCGTCCGGGGCCGAACGTCGGCTACGCGGTCACGCTCGCGGCTCGGTTGCGCGACTCCGTCCAGCTCGCCCCGCACGAAAACGTCGCCGACGCGCTCGCGGTGATCGCCGAGCTGGCGATGAAGCGCGCCGCGTCGTACGGGCGGGCCCCCACGCTCGCCGACGTCGAGATCGCGGCGACGCTGCTCGGCTACCAGGGCGAGGTCGACGCCGCGTTCGCGGCGTGGCGGGGCGAGACCGCGCACGGTGCCGACCACGAGTACGGCGTGCGCCGCGCCCTGGTCGACGCGGTGCCCGACGCGGTCCTGCGGCTCCCGCCCAAGGTCCCCGCCTTGCTCGACGAGTTCCGCCGCGAGCTCCAGCAATCGCTCACGCACTGACCGCGCCGCGCTGATGGTGAAGGTCCGCTTCTCGCCCGCACCGACGGGTTCGCTCCACATCGGCGGTGCGCGCACCGCGCTGTTCAACTGGCTCTACGCCCGCCATCACGCCGCAGATGGTGGGGTGTTCGTGCTGCGCATCGAGGACACCGACGTTGCCCGCTCCCGCGAGGAGTGGGTGGTCGGGATCCAGGACACGCTGCGCTGGCTGGGTCTCGACTGGGACGAAGGTCCCTACCTGCAGAGCGAACGCTTCGACCTCTACCTCGACGCGGCCGCGCGTCTGCTCGCGCAGGGCGACGCGTACGAGTGCTACTGCACCGAGGACGAGGTGAAGGAGCGCAACGACGCCGCGGTCGCAGCCGGCCGCCCGCCGGGTTACGACGGCAAGTGCCGCGGGCTCACGGCCGACGAGCGCGACGCGCTCGCCGCCGAAGGGCGCCCGCGCACCATCCGGTTCCGCACCCCCGACGAGGGCCTGAGCAGCTTCACCGACCTCATCCGCGGCGAGGTACGGGTGGAGTGGTCGCTCATCCACGACTTCGTCATCGTGCGTTCTACCGGGCAACCCATCTTCTTCCTGGCCAATGCGGTGGATGACCTCGACATGGGGATCACCCACGTGATCCGCGGTGAGGACCTCATCGACTCCACCCACCGTGTGCTCGCGTTGCGCCACGCGCTCGTGGGTGGGTCAGAGGTTGCCGACGATCCGAAGTTCGCGCATCTGCCGCTCATCGTCGACGCCGAGTCGCGGGCCAAGCTCTCGAAGCGCCACGGTGCGGTCGCACTCGAGGACTTCGTGACCGCCGGCTACCTGCCCGAGGCGCTCACCAACTACCTCGCGCTCCTCGGATGGGCCCCGGCCGACGACGGGCACGAGGTGATGAGCGCGTCGGAGCTCGTGGCGGAGTTCGACCTCGATCGCGTCACCCACGCCGCCGCCGGCTTCGACCGCGACAAGCTCGACTGGCTCAACGGCGAGTGGATCCGCCGGATCTCGCTCGACGACCTCGTCGCGCGTGTGCTCCTGATGGCGCAGACACGCTTTGGTGCTGACATCGACGTCGAGGTGGTGGCGCAGGCGGTGGCGATCGCGCAGGAGCGCGCGGCGACGCTCGTGCAGATCGTCGACCAGATGGCCTTCCTGTTCGTCGACGACGACGAATTCGCGATCGCCGACGAGTCGTGGGAGAAGGTGGTCGGCACCGACCGCATCGCCGAGATCCTCACCGCGGTGATCGAGCACGTCGAGAGCTGCGACTGGACCGTCGACGCGCTCGCGCTGCAACCGGTCACCGAAGCGCTCGGCATCAAGTTCCGGAAAGCGGCTCCCGCGGTCTACGCCGCGATCGAGGGATTCCACCGGGGCCTTCCCCTGTTCGACTCGATGGAGCTGCTCGGACGTGATCGCACGCTCGCCCGGCTGCGCGCCGCGAAGCAACGCTTGGGGTGAGCGGGGGGCCGGTCCGCTAACCTGGCCGGACCTTCGGGGGTGGTGTAATCGGCAACACAGCAGGTTCTGGTCCTGCCTTTGGGGGTTCGAGTCCTCCCCCCCGAGCTCGCAGCAACAACCCATCTGGCCCCGTCGTCTAGTGGCCTAGGACGCCGCCCTCTCAAGGCGGTAACGGCAGTTCGAATCTGCTCGGGGCTGCGCCTGAGGAGCCCGGCTCATCCGAGCCGGGCTCTTTCGCGT
>DASXXX010000407.1:0-16488 GCA_036502765.1 Acidimicrobiia bacterium
CAGGCGTTCGACGGCCTGCGCCTGGCCGGGCGCCCGGTGCGCCGGCCCGACCTCACCGTGGCCACGATGGACCACAACGTCCCGACCGAGAACATCCACCTGCCGGTCGCCGATCCGATCTCGCGCAAGCAGATGGAGGTGCTGGCGGCGAACTGCGCCGAGTTCGGCATCCGCCTCTACGCGATGGGCGAGGCCGGCCAGGGCATCGTGCACGTGATCGGGCCGGAGCTCGGGCTCACGCAACCGGGCATGACCATCGTGTGCGGCGACAGCCACACGTCCACGCACGGCGCGTTCGGCGCGCTGGCGTTCGGGATCGGCACCAGCGAGGTGGAGCACGTGCTCGCCACGCAGACGCTGCCGCAGGCCAAGCCGGGGACGATGGCCGTGACCGTCGACGGTGAGCTGCCGCGGGGCGTCACCGCCAAGGACATCGTGCTCGCGATCATCAATCGCATCGGCACCGGCGGTGGCATCGGATCGGTCATCGAGTACCGCGGCTCCGCCATCCGTGCGCTCTCCATGGAGGGCCGCATGACGGTGTGCAACATGTCGATCGAGGCGGGCGCGCGCGCCGGGCTGGTCGCGCCCGACGACGCCACGTTCGCGTACCTCGAGGGGCGCGAGTTCGCGCCCACGGGCGCGGCGTGGGAGCGCGCCCTCGACGACTGGCGCGCGCTCGTCACCGACGACGACGCGTCGTTCGACAAGGAAGTCGTGCTCGACGCCGCCGCGCTGCGACCGTCGGTCACCTGGGGCACCAACCCCGCGCAGTCGGTGTTCATCGACGAAGACGTACCGTCGCCCGACACGTTCGCCGACGCCGATGCCCGTGAGAGCGCCGAGCGCGCGCTGCGCTACATGGGCCTGAAGGCGGGCACGCCGATGCGCGAGATCGCCGTCGACACCGTGTTCATCGGCTCGTGCACGAACTCGCGCATCGAGGACCTGCGCGCCGCTGCCGCGGTGGCCGCAGGCCATCGGGTGCGCGACGGCGTGCGCACCCTGGTGGTGCCGGGCTCCATGTCGGTGAAGGCGCAGGCCGAGGCCGAGGGGCTACACGAGGTGTTCCTCGCCGCCGGGTTCGACTGGCGGGAGGCCGGGTGCTCGATGTGCCTGGCGATGAACCCCGACAAGCTGGCCGTCGGCGAGCGGTGCGCGTCAACGTCGAACCGCAACTTCGAGGGCCGGCAGGGCAAGGGTGGTCGCACGCACCTGGTCTCCCCCGAGGTCGCCGTCGCCACCGCCATCACCGGCCACTTCGCCACCCCCGACGACTTGGACTGACATGGAACCAGTACGTGAGATCGTGGCGCGGGCCGTTCCGCTCGACCGGAGCGACGTCGACACCGATCAAATCATCCCGAGCGACTGGCTCAAGCGGGTCGAGCGCACCGGGTTCGGCGAGGGGCTGTTCTCGGAGTGGCGTGAGAGCTCCGACTTCGTGCTCAACCAGGAGCAGTTCGACGGCGCGCAGATCCTCGTGGCCGGGCCCAACTTCGGCACCGGGTCGTCACGGGAGCACGCGCCGTGGGCGCTCGAGGACTACGGGTTCCGCGCCGTGATCTCGCCCCGCTTCGCCGACATCTTCCGCAACAACTGCCTGAAGATCGGGCTGCTGCCGGTCGAGCTGCCGGCCGAGGTGGTCACCCGGATCATGCGGACCATCGAGGACGACCCGACGGTCGAGATCGTCATCGACGTCGTCGACCGGCGCGTCGCCGTCCCGGCCATCGACCTCGACGAGCCGTTCGACCTCAGCGACTTCCACCACTACCGGCTGCTCGAGGGCCTCGACGACATCGGCCTCACCCTCCGCCACGTCACCGAGATCGACGCCTTCGAAGCCACCCGCCCCACCTACACCCCCCGAGTGCCGGCCTAAAGCCACCAGGCCAGCGAGTCGCCTCCAACTCCCGAACCGGCGTCAGTCGGGCCGCTCATTTGCGCCGGACTGACGCCGAAACAGGTTGGGCGTGATGCGAGGGCGGGATCTACGTCTCCAGTGGCGTGGATCACAACGACGGTTTGGTGTGTCGGGTCGCGGAAGCACACCATGGTGTCTTCAGCCGACATCACCTGCTCGAGTTGGGCGTGAGCCGTCACTTCCGGAAGCATCGGATCGCGTCCGGCCGTTGGGAAGTGGTTCACGAGAGCGTCTACCGCCTGGTCGGGATGCCCCTGAGTTGGCGCGGAGGCGTGTTGGCCGCGTGTTGGGCAGGCGGGCCGTCGGCGGTCGCGTCCCACAGGACTGCAGCTGAACTCTGGGAGGTTCCCGGACGATCAACTGAACCCATCGAGATCACATGCCCTCGATGGCGAAGGACGCAACAGCCAAGCCTGCTCGTACACGAGTCTGCGGCCCTGAAGGCGATCGACTGCTCGGTCGTCGACGGCATCCCGGTGACCACCGCAGCCCGCACGATGTTCGACCTCGCTCGCGTGGTGGGTCCTCACACGCTCGATCTCGCGATCGGGACTGCGCTCCGCCGCGAGCTGACGACCTTGTCTGAGCTGACCAACACGCTCGACCGACTAGCGCGGCGTGGGCGTGCCGGCACGAACAAGTTCCGTGAGGCGCTTCAGCGACACACGGTCGATGTCGCGCTGACTGAGAGCGAAGCCGAGCACGCCTTGATGCGGCTTTTGGCGGACCACGGCCTGCCACAACCCGTACCGCAGTACGAGATCCGCGACAGTGACGGCCGGCTCGTGGCACGCGTCGACCTCGCGTACCCGGATCTCAAGATTGCCATCGAATACGACAGCTACGCGCACCACGTCGGGAGAGAAGCACTCGTCCGTGACAGTGGACGACGGAACGCCGTTGTCGGACTCGGGTGGCTGCCCATCACTGCCACTGCGAATGACCTTCGGAATGGAGGTCATCGACTCGCAATCGATGTGCAGCGAGCCCGTTCCTTGCGAACCGGCGTCAACTCGGCGGAATAGTCCCGCCCAACTGACGCTGGTTCCCGGGGTGGGGTTGGGTGGGGGGTGTGGGGTGGGGGCTGGGGGCTAGGGCTGGAGCAGGACTCGGAGGCGTTTGGTGGCGATGCTCAGGCCGGCGGTGCCCATGATGGTGAGGTAGAGCACGTTCAGGAGCATGGTCCAGCTGAGCTGGCCGGTGGTGAGGCCGCGCTCGAGGGCGACGCCCTGGTAGAGCGGCGTGCAGCGCACGACCCACTGCAGCCCCGTCGGGTACTGCGAGAGCGGGAAGAACGTCGCCGCGAACAGGAACATGGGGATCAGGGCGAGGTTCACGAAGTCGAAGTCGGTCCACGAGCGCATGAAGGTGGTCGCCGCGACGCCCGCCCCCGCGAACCCGTACGCGATCAGCACCGCGGCCGGTAGCGCGAGCAGCGCCCACCACGAGCTCACGAGTCCCATGATCACCATGGTCAGCAGGAAGACGGCCGAGTACACGCCCCCGCGGATCAGCGCCCACAGCAGCTCGCCGCGCGCGATGTCGCCCACCTCGAGCGGCGTCGCCAACATCGCGTCGTACGTCTGCGCGTACTTGAACTTGAAGAAGAAGTTGAACGTGGTGTCGAGCACCGCACCGTTCATCGCCGCCGCCGCCATCAACCCGGGCGCCACGAACTGGTCGTACGGGATCGGCTGGCCGCCGGGACCGGGCACCTTCCCCACGAGCCCACCCACGCCGATGCCGATCGACAGCAGGTAGAGCAGCGGTTCGAACAGTCCGGACACGAACGCCAACCACATGCGCCGGTACGCCAGCGTGTTGCGCTCGACGACCCGGAGCGCACCGGTCGCCCGGCCGCGCTCACCGGCGGCGCGCCGCCGCCCGGCCTCCTTGACCGCGATCGCCGAGATCACGCGGTCAACGCCTGCGTGAAGCGCCGCACACCCCACCAGCACCCGGCGGCGAGGCACGCGACCAGGAACGCGATGTGCCCGACGATCGAACCCGCCGACGGCGCCGACCCCGTGGTCGCGGCCCGACACAGCTCCACCGCGTGCCACAGCGGCGAGAACCACGACACCGGCTGCAACCAGTCGGGCAGGCGACTGGTCGGGAAGAACGTGCCCGAGAACAGGAACAGCGGGAACAACCCCATGCGCAGGATCACCGCGAACGGGATGTCGCTCTCCTGCGTGACCGCGTAGCCGTTGAGCGCGGCGGCGAACACCGACGCACCCAGCACCGCGGCCGGGATCGCGAGCACTCCCCACAGCGACGGCACCCCGCCGAGGATGACCGCGACGATCAGGAACACGGTCGCCGACAGCAGCACGCGCAGGCTGATCCAGATGACGTGCCCGGCGAACAGCGCGCCCGCGCTGACCGGGGTCGACACCGCCGCGTGGTAGGTGCGCATCCACTTCACGCCGCCGAGCACCGGCCACAACGACTCCCCCGCGCCCTGCATCATGGCGCTCGCCGCCATCAGGCCGGGCGTGACGAACACGAGGTAGTCGACGCCGTTGACGCCACCCGAGCCCTTGTTGACCAGGTCGCCGAGCCCCAGCCCCATCGCGGCGAGGAACAGCAGCGGCGAGATCGTCGCCTGGAACACCGACGCCTTCCAGAGGCGCCGCCAGGCGACCCACTCCTTCTCGACGACCCGCAACGCGGTCGGCGTGGCCACGTCAGTCGTCCAGGGTGCGGCCGGTGAGGATGAGGAAGACGTCCTCGAGCGTGCCCCGCCGCTCGTACACCGATTCCGGGTGCAGCTCGCCGTCGGTGACCAGCGCGACGACCTTGCCCGCGTCCTGCGTGTAGACGAGCACGCGGTCGGTCAGTGCCTCGATGCGCTCACCGAACTCGGCCAGGCGCGGGAGCGCGCGGTCGCGCTCCTCGGGCGTGGTGAAGCGCAGCTCGACGACCTCACGGGTCGCGTGGCGCGCCACCAGCTCGCGCGGTGAGCCCTCGGTGACGATCTTGCCACCGTCCATGATCACGAGGCGGTCGCACAACTGCTCCGCCTCCTCCATGTAGTGCGTGGTGAGCACCATGGTGGTGCCCTGCCGCTTCAGTTGGTAGAAGCGGTCCCAGAGGAGGTGGCGCGCCTGCGGGTCGAGTCCGGTCGTGGGCTCGTCGAGGAGAATCAGGTCGGGCTGGTTGACGAGCGCGCGCCCGATGGTGAGGCGGCGCTTCATCCCACCCGACAGCGGGTCGACGAGATCGTTGCGCCGGTCGGTCAGCTGCATGAACTCGAGCAGCTCCTCGGCCCGTCGACGGATCTCCGCGTGCGGCAGGTCGAAGTAGCGCCCGTAGATGATGAGGTTGTCGAGCACCGTGAGCTCGGAGTCGAGGCTGTCTTCCTGCGGGACGACACCGAGGCGCGCCCGGATCTTCGACCCGTCGACCGCGGGGTCCATGCCCAGGATGCGCAGCTCACCACTGGTTGGTTGCGACACGCAGCCGACCATGCGCATGGTCGACGTCTTCCCCGCGCCGTTCGGACCGAGGAAGCCGAACGCCTCACCCGGCTCGACGTGGAAGTCGATGCCGTCGACCGCGACGAAGCTGCCGAACCGCTTGGTGATGTTGGTGCCCTGGATCAAGGGCTCGGAGCTCGCAGCAGACACGAACGCCGAAGCTACCGGTTGGCGGCGCGACCGCGCCGGGCCGTTTCATCGACAAGGAAGTCGTTGATGAGAGCGGTACACCCGGCGCGGTCGACACACACGTTGATCAGGGACCGACGTCGGTGACCGCGCGTCGATCGGGACGCTCGCGCAGTCGCACGATCTTGTTGACCGCCGCGAGGTACGCACGCGCCGACGCCTCGACCACGTCGGTGGCGACACCGCGACCCGACGCCTTCAGGTCGTCGACCCCGAGCTGCACGACGACGTCGCCGAGCGCGTCGCCGCCCTGCGTCACCGACGACACCTTGAAGTCGAGCACGGTGCTCTCGACGCCAGTGGCGCGGGCGATCGCCTCGAACGCAGCGTCGATCATGCCGTTGCCCTCGCCGTCGGCCTCGACCTTGCCGTCGCCGTCGGCGAGCACGACGTGCGCCGTCGGCAGTGCGGCAGTCCCGCCCCGCAGCTCGAGGCTCGCCATGGTGTAGCGGTTGACGTTGCCGATCCCCAGCTCCTCGGCGACGATCGCCTCGAGGTCGAGCTCGGTGATCTCGACCTTGCGGTCGGCCAGCTCCTTGAACCGGGTGAACGCCTGGTTCAGTGCGTCGCCCTGCACGTGCAGGCCCAGCTTCTCCAGCGAGTCGGCGAACGCGTGCCGGCCGGAGTGCTTGCCCAGCACGATCTGTGCCGCTTCCTGACCGACGGTCGAGGCGTCGATGATCTCGTACGTCTCGCGGTCTTCGAGCACGCCGTGCTGGTGGATGCCCGACTCGTGCGCGAACGCGTTGCGGCCGATGATCGCCTTGTTGTACTGCACCGGGTAACCGGTCAGCCGCGCCACCATGCGCGACGTGCGCGCCAGTTCCTCGGTCTTCACCGTGGTGTGCGCGCCGTCGAAGTAGTCGGAGCGGGTGCGCAGCGCCATCACGATCTCTTCGAGCGCGGCGTTGCCTGCCCGCTCACCGAGCCCGTTGATCGCACACTCCACCTGGCGCGCACCGGCGACGACACCGGCGAGTGAGTTCGCCACCGCCAAGCCGAGGTCGTTGTGGCAGTGGGTGGACACCTCGAACTCGCCGTCGATGTTCTCGATGACGTGACGGATCAACGCCGCGTACTCCTCGGGAACGCCGTAGCCGACCGTGTCGGGGATGTTCAGGGTGGTGGCGCCGTTGCTCACCGCGAGCTGACAGACCTCGACGAGGAAGTCGACGTCGGAGCGGCTGCCGTCTTCGGGGGAGAACTCGACGTCGTCGCAGTAGCCCTTGGCGCGCGCGACCGACTTCGCGGTCTCCTCCTTCACCTGCTCCTCGGTCATGCGGAGCTTCTTCTTCATGTGGATCGGCGACGTCGCGATGAAGATGTGAATGCGGGGGTGCTCCGCGTGCTGCACCGCCTCCCACGCGCGGTCGACGTCCTTGAACGCGGTGCGGGACAGCGCGGTGATCGTGGAACCGCGCACGGCCTTGCTGATCGCCTCCACCGCCTCGAAGTCGCCCTGGCTGGCGATGGGGAACCCCGCCTCGATGACGTCGACGCCGAGGCGTCCGAGCTGCTCCGCGATCTCGAGCTTCTCGCCGACGTCGAGCGAGATGCCCGGCGACTGCTCACCGTCCCGCAGGGTGGTGTCGAAGATCTTCACGTGGTCGCTCATGGCGGTGCTCTTTCTGGTGTTTCCCAGGGGATGGCGGTGACGCGCACCCGTTTCGGCAACGAAAACTCGGCAAACAAAAACCTCCCCGGCCCTGAGGCACGAGGAGGCGTCCGCGAGCACCGAAGCAGGTGCTCGCCGCTACGTAAGGAGGAGGCTCTGGGTGCGCAGTTCCTTCGTCATGAACCGAGAAGTTTGCCAGACGGCACGCCGCGATGCAACCACCATGCCCGAACCCCGCGCGACGGCATGCGAGAATGGTCCGGTGCACAAGACGGTCCGACGCCTCCTCGGGATCGGCCTGCTGGCCGGCATCGCCTACGCGGTGTGGCGCAAGCTGCCGACGCGACCGGAGACCGGCGCCCACTGGGAGCCGCAACCGTTCCCCTTCCCGCCCAAGCCGGCCATCGATCTGGGCAGCGACGACTCGCCCTGGGTCGATGCGGCTGATGCGGGCGCGTGCCCGGCCCATCATCCGGTGAAGGCCAAGCTGGCGAGCGGCATCTTCCACGTGCCCGGCGGCGCCAACTACGCCCGCACTGTCGCCGACCGCTGCTACCTCTCCCCCGAGGCAGCCGAGGCCGACGGCCTCCGCGCGTCGAAGAACTAGCGCGTCGGTCGAGTTCGACCTAGTCCAGTTCGCCTAGTCCAACTCGATGGCGCGGGCGTCGACGACGCCCTCGGTGCCTCGCAGCTCGGCCACGACCTCGGGCGGCACCGGGGTGGACGTGGCCAGGAGCATGAGCGACACGTCGCCCGCGGGACCGCGACCGAGGTCCATCTCGTCGATGTTGATGCCGTGGTCGATGCCGAGGATCGTGGCGACACGGGCGACCATCCCCGGACGGTCCTCGTTGCGCACGACGAGCATGTGGCTCGACGGCGGCAGCTCCACGATGTAGTCGTCGATGGCGACGATGCGCGGCGCGTCGTGCTTGCCGTAGAGCGTGCCCGCGACGTGCGTGGCGCGCTCGGCCGTGTGCCCGCGCAGCTCGATGAGGTTCACGTAGTCGCGCGCGGAGGACGACGTGGTCTCGCGCACGACCAGGCCGCGCTCCTCGGCGAGCTGCGGCGCATTGACGAACGACACGGGCTCGTCGACGACCGGACCGAGCACGCCCTTGAGCACGGACAGCGTGAGCACGCGGCAGTCGTAGTCGGCGATCTGGCCCTCGTAGGAGATCTCGAGCGTGTCGACGGTGCCGCCGGCCACCGACGTGAACAGCCGACCGAGCCGCTCGGCGAGCGGCATGTACGGCTGCACCGTCGCGCTCGCCTCGGTGGCCGCGAGGTTCACCGCGAACGGCACGAACTCGCCGCGCAGCGCGAGCACGACCTGCTCGGCAATGGTCTGCCCCGCCTTGTCCTGTGCTTCCGCGGTCGATGCACCGAGATGGGGCGTGACCACGACGCTGTCGAGCTCGAACAACGGTGACTCGGTGGTGGGCTCTTCGAGGAACACGTCGAGCGCGGCGCCGGCGATGCGACCCTCGCGCACCGCGTCGGCGAGTGCAGCTTCGTCGATGATCCCACCGCGCGCGGTGTTGACGATGCGCATGGTTGGCTTGGCGTGGGTGAGCAACTCGGCGTTGATCAGCCCGATGGTGTCGGGGGTCTTGGGCAGGTGGATGGTGAGGAAGTCGGCGCGCGCGACCAGCTCCTCGACCGTCGGCACGAGGTCGACACCGATCTGGCGGGCGCGGTCGGCGCTCACGTAGGGGTCGTAGGCCGCGAGCTGCATCCCGAACGCGTTGGCCCGTTGTGCGACGAGCACACCCACACGACCGAGCCCGACGATGCCGAGGGTCTTGTTGTGGAGCTCGACGCCCTCCCACCGCGACCGGTTCCACTGGTGGTCCTTGAGGTCTCGGTGCGCTTGGGGGATGTTCCTCGCCTGCGCCAGCAGCAACGCGATGGTGTGCTCCGCCGCCGACAGCACGTTGGACTGCGGTGCGTTGACCACCATCACGCCGCGCCGCGTCGCGGACTCGACGTCGACGTTGTCGAGTCCGATGCCGGCCCTGCCGACGACGACCAACTCGTCGGCGGCGTCGATCACCTCGGTGGTGACCTGCGTGGCGCTGCGGATCACGAGCGCCGACGCGCCCCGGACCGCGTCGAGCAGCTCGTCGGGGCCGAGGCCCAGACGGACGTCGACCTCGAGCCCCGCGGCGCGCATGGCCTCGAGCCCGCTGTCGGCAAGCTGCTCGCTGACGAGGACGCGCTTCATACGGGTTGCATCGCGGTCGGCATCACGTTGGCGAGGCTATTCGGCGCTCCGGGCGTGGCCCGGAACGATTCAGCCGGTGAACGCGGGCTGGGCCACGATCTGCGCGGCGGGCTTGATCTCGGGGTCGAACGTGTTCGTGATCGTCACCGTCGCCGACTGGTCGGGCGCAAAGATGTTCACCTCGATCGGGTCGACCGGGCCGGTCGTGGCGCACACCGGCGGGACGACGTCCGACGCCGACGGGCCGTCGAACGACTGCTTGATGGGCGCCTCACTGTCGATCGTGCCCAGCACGCCCTCGCAGGCATAGGCGACGCTCTTGGCCCCACCAGTGGAGGTCTCGGTGACCGTGCAGAGACCACCTTCGACGAACCCGATGGTGTCGGGGCTGGTCGGCTGGCCGGTGGCGTCGAAGGTGATCGTGGTCTCCGACAAGCCCTCGACGGTTTCGGCGTCGGCACCTTCGCCGGGGTCGATGATGTTGCTGTCGCAGTGGACCGTCGCGGTGAAGGTGGTGCCCGCGGGCGCCGGGTGCGCGGGATCGACGACCTTGACGACCGTCAGTGGCGCGCTGAGGTTGGGGCCTTCGATCCCCGCGCCCGCGGCCGGGACGAAGACCGCCAGCGCGAACGTCGACACCAATGCCACTGCGATCAGGGCGCGCGTCGCGCCAGTTGTCCGAACTCGCATGTCTGCCCTCCAGACGATCCAGAACCTGGCGGGAGACTAGCGCGTGAGCAATTTGCTGATTCTCTCCACGCCGTCGACGAGGGCGTCGTCGGAGAGGGCGAAGCTCAGGCGCGCGTAGCCCGGTGCGCCGAACGCCTCGCCCGGCACGATCGCGACGCGCGCCTCTTCGAGGATCAGCTCGCACAGCTCGAGCGTGTTCGTGGGCGTGCGCCCATCGATGTCGCGCCCGAGCACCCCCTCGAACGAGGGGAAGCAGTAGAACGCACCCTGCGGTTCGAGGCAGGTGACGCCGGGGATCTGCACGAGCAACTCGTGCATGACACGACCACGACGATCGAATGCCGCGCGCATCTCCGCGACCGCGGAGAGGTCACCCGACACCGCGGCGAGCGCGGCGCGCTGGCTCACGTCGGCGACGTTCGAGGTCTGATGTGACTGCAGGTTGACTACGGCCTTGGTGAAGTCGGCCGGGCCGATGGCCCAGCCGACGCGCCAGCCCGTCATCGCGTAGGTCTTGGCGACGCCGTTCAGCACGACGCACTGCTCGGCGAGCTCGGGTACAACCACCGGCATCGACGAGAACTCGTGCCCGCCGTACGTGAGGTGCTCGTAGATCTCGTCGGTGAGCATCCAGATGCCGTGTTCGACGGCCCAACGTCCGATCGCGTCCACCTCGTCGCGCGGATACACCGCGCCGGTGGGGTTGCTCGGCGACACGAACAGCACCGCCTTGGTGCGCGGTGTGCGCGCGGCTTCGAGCTGCTCGACCGTGACCCGGAACCCCGCCGATTCGGGTGCGAACACCTCGACCGGCACGCCGTCGGCGAGCTTCACCGCCTCGGGATAGGTCGTCCAGTAGGGCGCGGGGATGATGACCTCGTCGCCGGGGTCGAGCAGCACCTGGAAGGTGTTGTACACCGCGTGCTTGCCGCCGTTGGTGACGACGACCTGGCTGGCCTCGACCTCGTAGCCGGAGTCGCGGAGAGTCTTCGCCGCGATCGCGGCACGCAGCTCGGGCAGGCCGGCCGCCGGCGTGTACTTGTGGTTGCGCGGGTCGGCGCACGCCGCGGCCGCAGCCTCGACGATGTTGGCCGGCGTCGGGAAGTCGGGCTCACCCGCACCGAAGCCGACCACGTCCTCGCCCGCGGCCTGGAGTGCCTTCGCCTTGGCGTCCACGGCCAGGGTGGCGGACTCGGTGATGGCGCCGACGCGGGCGGAGATGCGACTCATGCCGTCATGGTCGCGCGTCCCAACCCTCTCGTCCCCATCGTTTTGGCGTCACTCGATCATCAGGAGTGATGGCTGAGTGACGCCGAAGCTGGAGGGGATCAGGCGTCGGCGAGCTCGCTGGTCGCGAAGAAGTTCGGGAGGTCGGCGAGGCGGGGGTCGTTGGAGAAGATCTCGACCACCGGGATCTGCAGGCCGAGTCGCCGCTGGATCACTCGGATCTCGTTCTCCTGGTTCCACAGCATGAGGGTGACGGCGACGCCGCTCTCTCCCGCACGGGCGGTGCGACCGGAGCGGTGGAGGTAGGCCTTCTCGTCCTCGGGCGGGTCGTAGTGGATCACGACGTCGACGTTGTCGACGTGGATGCCGCGGGCGGCAACGTCGGTGGCGACGAGCACCTTGACCTTGCCCGCCATGAAGTCGGCCAGCGCCTTCTCACGTGCACCCTGGCGGAGGTCGCCGTGGATGGCGAGCGCGCGCACGCCCTCGCGACCCAACTGCTCCACCAGCCGGTCGGCGCCGCGCTTGGTGCGCATGAACATCATGGTGCGGCTGTTGGCGTTGGCGATCGCCGCGGCCACCTTCACCTTGTCCATCTGGTGGATGGCAAGGAAGACGTGGTCCATCTCGTCGACGGTGGGCTCGTCCTCGCCGGTCTCGTGCGAGACCGGATCGTTCATGTAGCGGTCGACGAGGCGCTTGACCGCGCCGTCGAGCGTCGCCGAGAACAGCATCGTCTGGTGCGGTGCGGTGATGCCGTAGAGGATCTTCTGGACCTGGGGCATGAAGCCCATGTCGGCCATGCGGTCGGCTTCGTCGACCACCAACACCTCGACCGCCGCCAGCGACAGCTCCTTGCGCTCGAGCAGGTCGATGAGGCGCCCGGGGGTGCCGACGACCACGTCGACGCCCTTCTGCAGCGCGGTGATCTGCGCGTCCATCGACACGCCGCCGTAGACGGCCCGCACCTTGAGGTCACGCACCTCGCCGAGCGGGCGGAGCGCGTCGGTGACCTGGGTGGCCAGCTCACGGGTGGGGACGAGGATCAGGGCCTTGGGCCGGCGGGGCTCGGCCTTGCCGATGCGCCCGAGGAGCGGGAGCCCGAAGGCCAGGGTCTTGCCCGACCCGGTCTTGGCCTTGCCCAGCACGTCGCGCCCGGCGAGGGCGTCGGCGATGGTGAGCTCCTGGATCGCGAAGGGCTCGGTGATGCCCTGGCGGGCCAGGGCCGCGACCAGGTCGGCGTGCAGGCCGAGGCCCGCGAACGTTGCAGTCATGGAGGTGTTGCTCGCTTTCGTCGATTCGGCACGGGGTGCCCGCCACACTGCGACCTGTCTTCGGAAAGACTCCTCCACAACGGAGGTCGGTGGCGGTGGGTCGAACCTCGGTGCCGCGACGCAAGCGCAGTGACGATGAGGAAGGACCCGCGAGTGCCTCCCACCCGTGACAGGGGGCAGGGTGCTGCTCGCCAAACACCAGCCTACCCCCGATTCGGGCCCCCGTCCGGCATCCCTGCTCGTGCCGGCTCCTCGTGCCGGCTCCTGTGAAGGTCCTGAGCGATTGCGCAGCAGGAGGTCTCCCGGACCGGCACACTGCAGTGGTGCGCGTACTGGTGGTCGAAGACGAGGAACTGCTCGCGGCGGCGGTCGCCGATGGCCTGATCGCCGAGGGGTTCGATGTCGACGTCGCCCACGACGGTCCCGACGGCCTCTGGCGGGCCCGGGAGGGTTCCTACGACGCCATCGTCCTCGACGTCCTGCTGCCCGGCATGCACGGCTACAAGGTCTGCCGCACCCTCCGTGACGAGGGCGTGTGGACGCCGATCCTCATCCTCACCGCCAAGGACGGCGAGTACGACGAGGCCGAGGCGCTCGACACGGGGGCCGACGACTTCCTCTCGAAGCCGTTCTCGTTCGTGGTGCTCCTGGCGAGGTTGCGAGCGCTGATCCGACGGGGCGCTCCCCCGCGTCCTGCCGTCATGAGCGTCGGCACGCTCGAGCTCGACCCCGGGGCGCGCCGCTGCCGCCGCAAGGAGACCGACGTTCGCCTCACCGCGCGCGAGTTCGCGCTGCTCGAGTACCTCGTGCGCAAGGACGGCAACGTGGCCTCGAAGACGGAGATCCTCGACCACGTGTGGGGCATCGACTTCGCCGGTGATCCGAACGTGGTCGAGGTGTACGTCGGCTACCTGCGCAAGAAGATCGACGCGCCGTTCGGGCTCGAGACGATCAAGACCGTCCGCGGCGCGGGCTACCAGCTCCTCCCTGACGCGTGACCCCAGATGACTGACGAGGAATCGCCACCGAAGCGGCACCGGTTCCCGCAGACGGTCCGCGTCCGCCTGACGATCGTCGCGACGCTCGCGTTCGCCCTCACGCTCAGCGCCGCCGCGTTCGGACTCGTGCGTGTCGTGCACACGAACCTCGTGGATCGGATCGAAGAGACCAACCAGACGCAGCTCGACGAGCTCGCAGCCGCCGTGAACCGCGGCGATCTCGAACCCCCTCCCGTGAGGGAGTGCATCCAGGTACCGGGCGGCTACCTCTGCTCGCAAGCACACCCGGATCAACGGGGTGTCGAGGCCGCGCAACGGGAGCTCCAGACCACGGCCGGAAACATCACCCTCGTGGCCCAGCAATCGACGGCCACGGTGAACCGCACGGTCGATTCCGTCACCGATGTTCTGCTCTTCGCGGTGCCGGCCATGATCGCCCTCGTTGCCATCGCGGCCTGGTACTTCACGGGGCGTGCGCTGAAGCCCGTGGAGGCCATCAGACTCCAGGCCGAGTCGATCACCGGCACGACGATGGACCGGCGGGTGCCCGAGCCCGACACCGACGACGAGATCGGTCGGCTGGCGCGCACGATGAACGCAATGCTCGCCCGGCTCGAGACCTCTGCGCAGAAGCAACGGCAGTTCGTCTCCGATGCGTCACACGAGCTGCGCAGCCCCCTGGCGTCGATCCGCACCAACCTCGAGGTCGCGCTGCACAACCCCGCCCGCGCCGACTGGCCGGAGGTCGCGGAGCGCGCGCTGGCCGAGGACGTACGCATGGAGGACACCGTCAGCGAGCTCCTCGATCTCGCCCGGCTCGACGAAGCCGAGGGTCCCGCGCCGCTCGCCACCCTGCCCGAAGTCGATGTCGACGAGCTCGTGCTCGACGACACGGTGCAACAGCGACGCGTCCCTGTCGACACCGGTCGCGTCTCGGCCGGGCGCGTGCACGGCCGACGCGACCAGCTGCAGCGCGTCGTGCGCAACCTGCTCGACAACGCCGCCCGTCACGCGAACTCGAAGGTCGCAGTCGGGCTGGTCACCGACGACGAGTTCGTGGAGCTCACCGTCGACGACGACGGACCCGGCATCCGCCCCGAGGACCGCGAGCTGGTGTTCGAGCGCTTCACCCGCCTCGACGACGGGCGCGCCCGCGACGCGGGCGGCCTCGGTCTCGGGCTGTCGATGGTGAAGTCCATCACCGAGCACCACGGCGGCACGGTCGCGGTCGAGGACGCACCCCTCGGGGGTGCTCGACTCCGAGTGCGCCTCCCCGCGGCGTGACCCCCACCGTGCGCCACCGGATGTGGAACCCATGCCCGAGCTGAAGATCACCAGCTTCAACTGCCACGCAGGCCTGCAGGCGCGCCGCAACGGCGTCTGCGAGCCCTACGACCTCGACGCCGTCCTGCGTGTCTTCGACGCCGACGTGATCGTGCTGCAGGAGTCGTGGACGCCCGACGGCGGCATCGCCGCGGTGCGCGACTTCGGTGAGTCGGTCGGCGCGCAGGTGTTCGAGCTGCAGTTCGGACGGGCGCGCCTCGAGCCGTGGCCACACGTCGCCCGCGACGGTGCCGGCGTCGGCACCGTGGGCCTCGCCATCGTCAGCCGGATCCCCGCCGAGGTGCACGGCCGCCTCTCGGTCGGCACCGTGCCCGGCGATCCCACCCCCGAACGGGGCGGCCTGCACGTGGTCCTCGACGTCGACGGTGCCGAGGTCGATCTCGTGGGCGTGCACCTCACGTCACGGCTGCCGTACGGCCCGCCCACGCAGCTGCGCCGCCTCCGCCCGCAGCTCCCCGACGAAGGTCGACCGGCGATCGTCGCGGGCGACTGCAACTTCTGGGGCCCCGGGGTCAGCACGTTCCTCCCCGGGTGGACGCGCACGGTGCGCGGCCGCTCGTGGCCCGCCAGCCGCCCGCACAGCCAGATCGACCACATCCTCGTGCGCGACGGACACGCGGTCGAGGTGGTCGACAGCGCAGTGCTGCCCGCGGTGGGGTCGGACCATCGTCCGGTGCGAGCAACACTGCAGTTCAACTAGAACGGGCGTCATGGCAGCAGCAACGGTCAAAGGTGTGGTCGCGCTGGCGAAAGGCGCGCCGGTCGAGGTGCGCGAGATCGTCGTGCCCGATCCGGGTCCGGGTGAGGCGCGGGTGACGGTGCAGGCCTGCGGCGTGTGCCACACCGACCTCCACTACCGCGAGGGCGCGATCAACGACGACTTCCCCTTCCTCCTCGGGCACGAGGCTGCAGGCGTGGTCGAGTCGGTCGGCCCCGACGTCACCGAGGTCGCGCCGGGCGATTTCGTGGTGCTCAATTGGCGCGCCGTGTGCGGCACCTGCCGGGCGTGTCGCCGCGGCCGGCCGTGGTACTGCTTCAACACGTTCAACGCCACGCAGAAGATGACGCTCACCGACGGCACCGAGCTCAGCCCCGCGCTCGGCATCGGCGCCTTCGCCGAACAGACGCTCGTCGCCGCAGGCCAGGCCACCAAGGTGAACCCCGCCGCGAGGCCCGAGACCGCCGGGTTGCTCGGTTGCGGCGTGATGGCCGGCATCGGTGCTGCCATGTACACCGGCGACGTCGGGCGCGGCGACAGCGTCGCGGTGTTCGGCTGCGGCGGGGTGGGCAACGCTGCCATCGCCGGTGCGCGCCTCGCGGGCGCCAATCCGATCATCGCCGTCGACATCGATCCCAAGAAGCTCGCGTGGGCCAAGGAGTTCGGTGCGACCCACACGGTGAACTCGAGCGAGACCGACGCGGTCGAGGCCATCCGCGCGCTCACCGACGGCAACGGCGCCGACGTGTGCATCGAAGCCGTCGGTCGTCCCGAGGTGCTCGAGCAGGCGTTCTACG
>DASXXX010000408.1:0-3472 GCA_036502765.1 Acidimicrobiia bacterium
TGGTGGCGGCGTGATCGGTGAAGGCGACACGCAGTGGATGACCGCCGGTGGCGGCATCCTGCACGACGAGGTGCCGACCGAGCGCGCGCTGAGCGCGGGTGGGCCGTCGCACGGCGTGCAGCTGTGGGTGAACCTCCCGTCATCGCTCAAGTTCGCGCAGCCGCGCTACCAGGCCATCACCGGCGACAACCTGGTGCTCCTGTCGTCCGACGACGGCGGCGCGCTCGTGCGGCTGATCGCGGGTGACCTCGCGGGACACCCCGGTCCCGGCGACACGCACACGCCGATCACCTACGCGCACGCGACGGTGTCGCCCGGCGCGCAGCTCACCGTCCCGTGGAACCCGGAGTTCAGCGCCATGGCGTACGTGCTGCTCGGCCAGGGATACGCGGGTGCGGAGGGCCGCCCGGTCTCCGAGCACCAACTCGTGATGTTCGGCCCCGGCGACACGCTCACCGTGCGCGCCGCCGACCACCAGGAGGGCCCGAGCGACGCGCTCGAGGTGCTCCTGCTCGGCGGGCTCCCGATCCGTGAGCCCATCGAGCACTACGGCCCGTTCGTGATGAACACCCGCGAAGAGATCGTCCAGGCCGTCGACGACTTCAACAGCGGCCGCATGGGCACCATCCCCGCCGTCGACCTCGCCTGACCCCCCGGATCCACGAGCATCTCGGAGTTCGAGGGGTCATACCACCGTCGACTCCGAGATGTTCGCTCAGGGGCGGGGGTGGTCGGGCCAGAGGGTCGACGGCTCGACGCCCTGCGTCTCGGCCTCGCGCTCGACGGTCTCGAAGCGACGGCGGTAGTCGGCGGCCCAGCCGCGCAGTGAGGATTCGGCGTCGACCCCGCCGGCGCGGGCCACGATGACCGACGCGGCCAGCACCTGCGCGAGTTGGGCGTCGACGTCCTCGCCCGCGCCCGCGCGCAGGCCGGTGAGCGCGGCGTCGATGCGGTCGAGCGCGTCGTCGAGCGAACCAGGGTCGAGACCGGCGGCCGCGGCCTTGCGGAACAGCTTGTGCGTGTAGAGGAGCGACGGCAGACCGGGCGTCATGCCGTCCATCACCGACGTGGTGCCCTTCTCCTCCTTCTTGATCTGCTCCCAGTTGCGCATGACGTCGGACGTCTCGGCGGCGATGACATCGCCGAACACGTGCGGGTGCCGGCGCACGAGCTTGTCGTGGACACCGCGCGCGACGTCGGCCAACGTGAACTCGCCGGATTCCTGCGCGATCGCGGCGTGGAGCACGACCTGGTAGAGCACGTCGCCGAGCTCGTCCTCGAGCGGGGCGGGGCCGGTGTCGGCGAGGTGTTCGATCGCCTCGACCGCTTCGTACGCCTCCTCGAGCAGGTAGCGGGTGAGCGACGCGTGCGTCTGTTCGGCGTCCCACGGACAACCGCCCGGATCGCGCAGCCGCTTGGTGAGCTGGACCAGGCGCACGAGCTCGCGCGCCGACCCCACCGCACCGGCGTCGACGAACACCGACGTGAGGTGATCGGGCACCACGGCACCGCGATCGAGCTCCTCGAGCGCGACCACCGTGACCTGTTCGTCGGGAAGACCGAGGCGTTGCAGCACCGTGACCGGCGTGTCGGGCCCGAGGTGCTCCAGCAGCGCGAGCTTCACGTCGGACAGCACGAACTGGTTGTCGCACTGCGCGACCAGGAGCCGACCGGCCAGCTCCGCCCGCTCGATGGCGCGACCGTCGACGACACGCGCGTCGCCGTCCATCGGGTCGACGCCGAGGCGCACCCACGCGAGATCGGCGAACGACACGCCCGCGACCAGCTCCACCTCGACGGTCTCGTCGGCGCGCAGCAGCACGACCGCTCGCTCGGCAACTGCAGGACTGCCCGGTACCGCGTACACGACCTCGCCGTGCTCGTGCGCGGCGGCAACAAGCAGCGCCGCGATCTCCGCGTACGCAGATTCGAGGTCTGGCGCGGCGTCGTAGACGTCGTCGAACGACGTGAACGTCACCCCTGCCGCGACCAGGTCGTCGACCGCGGGATGGCGCAGGGTGCGCGCGTACCGATGCGACGACGCCTCGAGCGCGGCGCGCGCCACCGGCAGGAGGTGGTCGGCACCAGCCGGTCCGAGGCCCACCGCGACGACCCGGGGAGGCACGTTGCCGCGCCTATCCGGTGCCGGCGGCGAGGCTCTGACAGCCCGTCGGCGGGCACACGCCGTACTTCGGGTTCCAGAACCCGTAGCGCGGGTTGACCCGCACGTCGGCCCGCTTGATCAACGGGTTGACGAAAGCGTTGACCTTGTCGCTGGTGTCGAGCCCGAGCGCCACCAAGTGCGCCTGCAGCTCGCCCTGGAGGTCGCGGTAGCTCGCCGGGTACTGGTCGAGCTGCGTACCGATCACCTTCTCGGCCTGGGCCCGGTCGGCGGCGGTGACCTCGACGCCTTTCCGTTCGGCGGCGTCGCGCACGATCTGCACCACGATGTTGGCGGTGAGGATCTGCGCCGAGATCTTCGAGTCGATCGACCCCTCAGTGTGTGAGACCTGGGCCGCGAGACCCTTGGTGTTGGCGATGTCGTCGAGCTGGCTGTCGATCTTGTCCTGCGACACCCGCGTGCCGTTCACCTCGTAGGCGAGGGCGCTCCCGCCCGCGGCGACAGCCAGGATCGACACGCCCACGAGGCAGAGCACGATGACGACGGCGACGCTGGCCAGCGCGAGGCGCCGTCGGTTCATCTGAGAGCGCGGTTCATCTGAGAGCGGCTCATGGCGTTGCGGAGGCTAGCGCGGCGCTGCCGGCGGTCGGACCTTCGGGAGGAGCCTCGGCGGGTGGCGGGAGGAGGTCGCGGAGCAGGTCGACCAGGGCGGTGGCGACCTCGGCCGGGGCCGCGCTGACCGGCACGACGAGCTCGTCGTCCTTGGCCACCGCCTTGGGCACGAGCCGCCGGAGCCGCACCTTCTGCGACTCCTTCAGCGCCACGCCGACGATGCGCGCGGTGTTGCGCTGCACGGTGATGCTGCGGATGCCGAGGCGCACGCATTCGACGCGGAGTCGGGCGACGTCGAGCAGCGCGACCGCCGACGGCGGCGGCGGGCCGTAGCGATCCTCCCACTCGTCGCGGATGTCGTCGACGTCGTCCATCTCGGTGACTGCGGCGAGACGCCGGTACGCCTCCATGCGCACGTCGTCGCGCTGCACGTAGTCGCGGGGCAGGTTGGCGTCGACGGGCACGTCGATGGTGATGTCGACCGGCTCGACCACCGGCTCGCCCTTGAGCTCGCCGACCGCCTCGGTGACCATCTGGCAGTAGAGGTCGAAGCCGACCGCGGCGATGTGCCCGGACTGCGACTGACCCAGCAGGTTCCCGGCGCCGCGGATCTCGAGGTCGCGCATGGCGATCTTGAACCCGGAGCCGAGGTCGGTGAACTCGCCGATGGTCTTCAGTCGCTCGTACGCCTCCTCGCTCAGCACCCGGTCGGCCGGGTGGAAGAGGTACGCGTACGCG
>DASXXX010000409.1:0-2362 GCA_036502765.1 Acidimicrobiia bacterium
GGTGCCTCGACCATGCGCGCGCCATCCACCACCCTGGGGGATCCCCGCGAGTTTCTTCACATCCACATGGATCAACTCGCCCGGACGTTCGCGCTGGTAACGACGCACCGGTGCCCGGTCGGTGGCCCGGTCACCTCGATCCAAACGGCCACAACCCTCGGCGCGCAAGATCGCACCCACCGTCGACGATGACAAGCCGAGCTCATGGGCAATGTGATCTGCACCCCACCGACGCTTCCGCCGCAGATGCAGCACCCGGCGCCGCAGCGCCCGCCGAGTCCGATTCGGTGAACAGTGCGGACGCGACGACCGGTCGAACAGGCCGGCATCTCCCTCCGCGAGGAACCGGTCACGCCACTTCCGCACCGTCTTCGCGTCGACCTGGAACCGTTCCGCGGTCGCTTCGATCGTCCAACCATCGTCGAGCACACACGCGACCATCCGCCGACGACCTTCCGGCGTCAACGGCGCGTTCGGATGCTGGCTTCTAACGTGAGACACGAGCCCTCCTGGCGAGTTGTGAGTCGTTGAACACCCACAGCCTCGCTCGGAGGGCTCACCTCACAGGTGGATCACCCCACCCCATCCCGCCAGGGACAACGTCCCCGGTCATCACAGCTAGGAGTTGAAGACGAACTTCTCGATGCTCTGGGCGAGCTCGACCGGAGTGTCGCCCTGAAGGCTGTGACCGGCGTCCTCGAAGTGCTCGACCTGCGCGTAGGGGAGACGACGGAGCAGCTCGACCTCGTCGTCGTCGTCGACCACCCACTGCTCGCGCATGCCGCGCGCGAGCAGCAACGGCACCTTGATGCGGGACACCGCGTCCCAGAGGTACTGGAAGTTGGGGTGGCCGCTCTCGCCCTCTGCTGGCGCAGGCTCGAACGCACGGAAGCGCTGGTAGCGCCACACCCAGCTGCCGTCCTCGCGCTGCTCCGCGTTGTGCAGGATGCCGCGCCGCAGCGACGCTTCGGTACGGGTGGGGTTGTACTCGATCGTGCGGGCCAGCAGGTCGTCGAAGCTGTCGAAGCTCTCGGGCCCGTTGATGAACTCGGCGATGGTCGACGACTTCTGCTCGTTCACCCCGGGCGTCACGTCGACGAGCACGACCTTGCGCACGAGGTCGGGCGCGTGGTCGGCCAGCGCGATCGTGGTCATGCCGCCGAGCGACATGCCGATGACGGCCTGCGCGTCGGGCGCCAGCGCGCGGACCGCCACGGCGACGTCCTCGGCGTTGGCCTCCAGCCCGATGATGCCCTCGCGTCCGCCGTCGGAGTGCCCGTGCCCGGGCAGGTCGAGGGCGACCAACGGGCGCCCGAGCGCCATCGCCACCGTGTCCCAGGTGTGTGCGTTCTGGGCACCGCCGTGCAGGAAGACGAGCTCGGGATCGGCGTCGCCCCACACCAGCGCGCTCAGGCGTCGGTCGGGCCCGACCTCCACCGACTCGCGGCGGACCGTGGGCGGGCCGTCGTACGGCAACCCGAATTCCTCGGCGTTCTCGTGGAACATCGAGAACTCGTCGTAGGGGATCCGTTCCATCCTGGGCTCCTCGCGGTCGGTGGCCCGACGCTAGCGTCGGTGTTCCAGGTGCCGCACGTGGCGGCGCGACCAGCAGGGGGATCAGCGTGGCCGACGCAGCGGAGTACAAGTTCGTCACCTACGAGACGATCGACGACGGCACGATCGCGCGCATCATGCTCGACCGCGTCGACGCCCGGAACGCGCAGAACCGCGGGATGCTCGTCGAGCTGAACGACGCGTTCCTGCGAGCCGAGGCCGACGACACCGTGCGCGTCGTCATCCTCGGGGGCAACGGTCCGATGTTCTCGTCGGGGCACGACCTCGGGACCGCGGTCAGCCGCGAGGAGTTCATGCCGGGACCCGGCCAGCACCCGTCGCGCACGGTCAACGGCGGCACCCGTGGGGGCACCGAGAACCTGATGCTCCAGGAGTGGCACTACTTCTTCCAGAACACGCTGCGGTGGCGCAACCTGCGCAAGATCACGATCGCCCAGGTGCACGGCTCGGTGTACTCGGCCGGCCTCATGCTCATGTGGGCGTGCGACCTCATCGTCGCGTCGGAGGGCACGATCTTCGCCGACGTCGTCGGCACCCGCCTCGGCATGTGCGGCATGGAGTACTTCGCGCACCCGTGGGAGTTCGGCGCCCGCAAGACCAAGGAGCTCATGCTCACGAGTGACTCGATCACGGTCGAGGAGTGCTACCAGCTCGGCATGGTGAGCAAGATCTTCCCGGCCGACGAGCTGGGCGACCGCACCCTCGACTTCGCTCGGCGCATCGCCAAGATCCCGACCATGGCCGCGCTCTTGGTCAAGGAGTCGGTGAACCAGACCCAGGACAACCA
>DASXXX010000410.1:0-9617 GCA_036502765.1 Acidimicrobiia bacterium
GGATCTGGTTCCCCGGCGGCTATTCGGTGACCGTGCCGCACTGCGTCACCCTCGTGATCCGCACTGCAGGTCACGCGGAGCGAGTGCGCGTCGGTGCGGGCAAGGCGTGTCCGGGTCAGCGCCCACCGCCGCGCTGACGCCCGACGCGGCCGGTTCGGGACCTCGGTAGTGTCCGCGCATGAGCATCAGCACGTTCTCGCATGTCGCCATCGGGGTCCGTGACATGGAGGTGGCGCTGCCGTTCTGGCGCGACGTCGTCGGTCTCCACGTGTCGCTCGACACCGTCGAGTCGATGCCGCGCGGCAACGACCAACCGCCGGCGCGGCGCCGCGCCGTCTACATGCGGTGGGACGACGATCCGCGTTCGAGCTTCGTCGTGCTCGATCAGCAACTCGACTTCGACACGCCGGGTGAGCCGGCGCGCATCTTCCAGATGGGCCTGCATCACCACGGCTTCTGGGTCGACGACGTCGATCCGATCCTCGCCCGAGTCGAGGCGGCCGGTGTACCGATACTGCTGAACGGGTCGGTCGGCGCCGACTCCGTGTGGTGGGGCGAGCCTCCGGGGGACACGATCCGCTCGATCATCGTGCAGGACCCCGAGGGCGGCTACGTCCAGTTCGACCAGCGCGTGTGACGCGGCCGCGGTGGCTGCAGGTCACCCTCTTCGCGGGATTGCTCATCGTCGTCGCACTCGGGGGCTTCGTGCTCTGGCAGCGCGGCAACTACCACCAATGGCCGTGGCAGGCGTTGCCCGATCGGCTCGACCACTGCCATCGCTCCTACGCGCCCGGTGACGACATCGCCGCGAAGGACGCGCCGAAGCCGTTGCGGTTCGACTTCCGCTTCGCGCCAGCGCTCGCTGCGCACCATGACGTGTACCTCGAACCCGACAAGTTGTTCACGAACGACCAGGGCGAGCAGTGCCCGATGGGCTACTTCATGAAGCACGGGTCGAACTACCAGGTGTACGGATTGCTCGGCGGGCCCTAGCGAGCAGCGAGCCGCCCCGGTGAGAAGGGCGCGAGATCGAGCGCGGGCGTGCGTCCGGCGATCAGGTCGGCGACGAGGCGGCCAGTGACGGGTCCGAACAGGAGGCCGTTGGCGCCGTGCCCGGTGGCGACGTGGACGTTGGGCGCGTCAGGGAGCGGACCGAGGATCGGCAGGTCGTCGTCGCTCACCGGGCGCAACCCCACCCGCACTTCGCGGAAGGTGGCGTCGGCGAGACCGGGACTGACTCGCAGTCCCTCCGAGAACAGCTGGCGGAACCCGGCCGCGGTGGGGCGGGCGTCGAAGCCGACGTCCTCGACGGTCGCGCCGAGCGCGACCCGGCTGTCGTGCCACGGAACCACGTAGTGGCTGAAGATCGGTTGGAGCACCGGCCACGACGACGTGTCCGCATCAACGTCGAGGTGCACGATCTGCCCGCGCACCGGTCGCACACCGCACCGCAGCCCGAACGCGCCGGCGAGTGCAGGGGTCCACGCGCCGCCGGCGATCACGACCGCACCGCACGCGATCGTGCGGTCCGCTGACTCGACGGCGACCGCTCGATCATCCTCGACGACGATGCGCTCGACCGAGCCGGTCCGCCAGTCGACGCCGAGTGCGCGCGCCGCGAACTCGAGCGCGGCGGCGATCTCACGTCCGTCGACGCGTGCACCACGCTCGTTGAAGAACGCGTCGCGGATCTCGCCGAGGGGAGGGAACATCTTGTTCGCCTCTGCGGGCGACACGGTCGACAGCGCGTCGGGGTGACGCGCCATCGACTCCTTCCGATTGACCGCGAACGCTTCGTCGTCGTACTCGCGGAATGCGATCCGCAGCGCGCCGCACACCGCGTACCGAGGATCGGGCGCGCCCGCGTCGACGAGTGCGGGGATCAACGCGCGGTAGTGGTCGCCGGCGAGATCGGCCAGGTCGAGGAACGGCGCGGGCATTCCACCCATCGTCTCGGGCGAGAGGATCCCGGCGCCCGCGTCAGTCGCGCGACCCGCATCGTGACGGTCGACGACGGTCACGCGATGTCCGTCGCGGGCGAGTTCGTAGGCGCAGGCGACGCCGACCAGACCGCCACCGACCACAATTATGTCCGGGGTGTGATCCATCGGCACGGCCGTCCTTCGGTGCCTGTGGGGTGCGTCAGCATAGGCAGCCGACCGCGTGCGTCTCGCTCCCCCGCATTGGGCACTATGAAAGCCGTGGTGACCACGGACCGCCGGGTGGAGCACACACCGTCGTCGTGGCGACACAGCATGTTCCGTCCGGCCGCGGAGGGCGCACTGCGGCGGCGGACCCGCGACTGGTTCGGCCTGCTCGCCGGGATCCTGCTGCTCGTGGTCACGTCGGTCCACCACGGCGACGTCACCCGCAGCGAGCGGGCGGTGTTCGACCTGTTCAACACGCTCCCAGGCGCGCTGGCACCGATCTTCCGGGCGCTCTACCGACTGGGCGCTCTCTGGGCGGTCGGTCTGGTGGTGGTGGCGGCCCTCGTCGCGGGTCGACGTCGGCTGGCGCGCGATCTCGTCGTGGCGGGTGTCCTGGCGTGGGCTTCGGCACGCGCCCTCGGCGAGATCGTCGACGCACACGAGGGCATCGCCCACTCCCTGCGCATCGCCGCCGGTTTCGGTGGCTCGCCTGCGGCCTATCCCTCGGCGCGGATCGCGGTCATCGTGGCGGTGATCGGTGCCGCCGCCCCTTACGTCACGCGGCCGGCGCGCGCGTTCGGGTGGGTGGTGGTCGCGCTGCTCGCGGTGTCGGCGCTGTACCTCGGGGTTGCGTTCCCCAACGACCTGGTTGCCGGAGTGCTGCTCGGCGTCACGGTGGCGTCGCTCGTGCACCTGGTGTTCGGATCACCGGGAACCCGTCCGACGATCCCGCAGATCACCGAGGCCCTCGCGCGTCTCGGCGTGGTCGCCTACGAAGTGCGGTTCGCATCCGAGCAGCCGACGTCGTCGACGCTCGTGCTCGCCACCGACGAGCACGGCCCGTTGCGCATCCGCGTCGTGGGACGTGACGACGCCCACCATCAGCTGCTGGCGAAGGTGTGGACGTCGATCGTCAACAAGGGCACGACCACTCGTTTCGTGCTCACACGGGAGCAACAGGTGGAGCACGAGGCGTACCTGATGCTCATCGCCGCGCAGGGCGGCGTGCACGTGCCGACAGTGGTGGTGGCCAGTCGGGCGGGACCCCGCGCCGCGCTGCTCGTGCAACGGCCGGTGTCCGGCGCGCGTCTTGCGGACCTCGAGGGCGACGCGATCTCGGACACGCTCCTCCGGCGCCTGTGGACCGACGTCAACGCGTTGGGCCGCAGTCGGGTGATGCACGGGGGCCTCGACGCCGACCACGTCATCGTCCACGGTGAGCAGCCTTGGATCGTCGCGTTCGACGAAGCGTCGATCTCCTCCGATCTCGACGATCGCGCGGCCGACGTGGCCGAGTTGCTGGCGTCGACCGCGGCCCTCGTCGGCGACGCCCGTGCCGTCCGTGCCGCCGTCGACGGCTTGGGTGCGGCCGCAGTCGCACGGGCGCTCCCGCGACTTCAGCCGGCGGCGTTGTCGCCGAGGACTCGCCAGCTGAGCGGCGAGCGGCGGCGGCACTTCGCCGAACACCTCGCGCACCTGCGCGCGGCCGCCGCTGAGGTCATCGGCATCGACGTTCCCGAACCGGTGCAGGTCAGGCGGATCACACCCACGGGAGCGGCCATGGCGCTCGGCGCTTTCGTGGCCGTGGGCGCACTGCTGGTTGATGTGGGCGATCCCGTGGACGTCGTGGACGCGATGCGCGGTGCCGACTGGACCTGGCTGTTGCTGGCGATCGTGGTGGCATTCGCGGCCAACGTGGCGTACGCGATCGCGCTCCAGGGAACCGTCCGGACGCGGCTGCCGCTCGTTCCCACCACCGAGCTCCAGGTCGCGATGTCTTTCTCCAATCTCGCGATACCGGCGATCGGTGGTCAGGGCATGCAGGTGCGATTCCTCCAGAAGCTCGGGGTGGACCTGCCGTCCGCGGTCGCCGCCGGCGGAGTCCTGAGCGGCTTCGGCGGTCTCGTCGCCGCGCTCGGCTGCTTCGCGGTGGCGCTGGCGGTGGAGCCGGCCCGGGTCGATCTCTCGCTCATACCGACGGACGGTCTGCTGCTGCTCCTGCTCATCGCGGCCGGGCTCCTGGTGCTCGCGAGTGCGTTGCTCGCAATGCTCCCGGGCCTGCGGGCTCGTGTCCTCCCGCCGTTGTCGCGCGCCTCGCACACGATGGCCGACGCACTGCGCTCGCCGGGACTGGTCGCGCTCCTCGTGGGCGGCAACGTCGTCGCGACGATCATGTCGACGTGGTGCCTCCAGCTCTGCGTGATCGCCTTCGGCGGCCACGTGTCGTTCTGGGCGTTGCTCGCGGCGAACGTCGGCGTGGTGACGATCGCGTCGATCGTGCCGGTGCCCGGTGGCGGCACTGCGGTCGGCACCGTGGGCCTCTCGGCGGTGCTGGTCTCGTTCGGACTGCCGAAGGAGGTCGCGGTGGCCGCCGTCCTCGCGAACCAGCTGGTCTTCTACTACCTGCCCGCGGTGCCGGGCTGGTTCGCGACGCGGGACCTCGTGCGTCGCGACTACCTGTGAGTCACGCGACCCTGCTCGGGATCCCCGGCGCGGGTCACCGGCCTGCGTCCATCCGGCTGCGGATGTCAGCACGCAGCTCGCCTTTGGCGACCTTGCCGCCGGACGCGCGGGGGAGAGCGTCGACGACGACGAGCCGCTCGGGGAACCACTCGGGCGACACGCCGCGCTCGCGCAGAAAGGCGACGAGCGCGTCGAGGTCGAGGTCGGCGCCCCCCTCGAGTTGCGCGTACAGGCACACTCGTTCTCCGAACACCTCGTCGGGCATGGCCACCGCGGCGGCGACCGCGATCGCCGGGTGTTCGGCGACCTCGGCTTCGATGGCGGGGGCGCTGAGGTTCTTGCCGCCGCGGATGATGATGTCGGACGTGCGCCCGACGACCCGGAGGTACCCGTCGGCGTCGATCGTGCACAGGTCGCCGATGCGCATCCAGCCGTCGGGCGTGAACAGCTCCTCGTCGGCGCGCGCGTCGTCGAGGTAGCCGAGGCAGGTGGCCGGCCCCTTGCAGACCGGATGGCCGGGCGTGTCCGGTGCGGCGATGTCGTCGCCGTCGTCGTCGAGCAGCCGCACGTGCATGTCGACGATGAGCCGGCCTGCGGTCTGCAGGCGGTGGTCACGGTCGTCGCGCATCGTGGTGCGACTCAGCGCGCCGGTCTCGTTGGAACCGTAGAACTGCAGGACGCGCGCACCGGTGACGTCCTCGAAGCGCGCCGCCCGCGCTTCGGGCACGGCCTCGCCGCCGGTGAACATGCAGCGCAACGACGACAGGTCGTGCTGCTCGACCAGCGGCGACTTCAGCATCATCAGGAACTGCGTGCTCACGCAGGCGAGCACGGTGACGTGCTCGCGTTCGATGGCACGGATCACGTCGTCGGCGTCGAAGCGCTCGTGCACGACGGTGGGAGCGCCCAGGACCGCGGGGGTCACGTGAGCGGTCCAGATGCCGAAGCCGAACGGCGCGGGGATGGCGCTGAGGAACACGTCGTCATCGGTCATGTCGCCGGCATCGGCCGCCACCTGGTGGAAGTACATCCACCGGTTCTGGGTGTGCACGACGCACTTGGGCATGCCGGTGGTGCCCGACGTGGAGTTGATCAGGAACACGTCGTCGGGTCCGTAGGCGCGGCCGGTGAGTTCGGCGGGAGTCGCGCTCGGGTCGACGGCGATGCCGTCGTGGTCGACGACGACGTGATGGCGGAGCGGGCATCCCGCGTCCCGCAGCATCGTGACCAGTTCGGCGGTCGGGCGACCGCGGTGCTCGGCGAGCGTGACGAGCGCGTCGGCCCGGGTGAGGGTGAGGAGGTGGCGGAGCTCGTCGTCGCCGGCCCGATGGCCGAGCCCGACGATGGTCAGGCCGGCGCGCTCGGCGGCGACGAAGGCAACGTGCACCGCCACGCCGTCGGGGAGCAGGATCGCAACCCGCGATTCCCGGGGCAACCCGGCGCCGGCGAGCACGGCCGCCAGCGCGGTGGCGCGCTCGTCGTACTCGGCCCACGTGGCACGGCGGCCGTCGGCGATCAGGGCCGCAGCCTCGGGGCGGGCCGCGGCCCACCCGGCCACGGCGTCACCCACGGTGGTGTCGCCCCACCAGCCGGCGGCGCGGTACTCGGCGGCGACGGCGGGATCGGGCTGCACCCGGATCCTTCTACTACGCCGTCGTCGTAGTGTGCCGAGGAGCGAGAGGAGTGCGCATGACGACGACGCCCACGCAGGCGGCCCGGGTCCGGAGCCAGGTCGACCACCCGATCATCGACGCCGACGGCCACTTCGTCGAGCTCGGGCCGCTGCTCCAGGACGAGGTGATCAGCTACGTCGAGGACACCGGTGGCGCCGCGCTCCGCGAGCGCTTCCTCGCCACCGCCAAGTCGTTCGACACGTCGTCGAGCCTCGCCGACCGCAACGACCCTGCGGTGCGCGAACAGTGGAAGGCCATGCCGTCGTGGTGGGGCTGGCAGACGGCAGGCGTGCGTGACCGCGCCACGTCGCACCTGCCCGCGCTGCTCTACGAACGACTCGACGAGCTCGGCATCGACTTCACGATCCTGTACCCGTCGATGGCGCTCGGCTACTTCGAGATCGCCGACGAGGAGCTGTCGTCGGTCGCGTGCCGGGCGGTGAACCGCTACCACCAACGCCTGTTCGAGCCGTACCGCGACCGCTGCACGGTGGGCGCCCTGATCCCGATGAACACGCCCGCGCAGGCCGTCGCCGAAGTTCGGTACGCGGTCGAGGAGCTGGGCGCGAAGTCGGTGCTGATGGCGGGGTACGCGCGTCGCCCGATCGAGGCGGGCGGCTATCGGCTCGACATGTTCGGGCTCGACAGCGAGTTCGACTACGACCCGCTGTGGGCGACGTGTGTGGAGGTGGGGGTCGCGCCCGTGGTCCACAGCGCGCTGCAGCAACACCGCGTGACGCGATCGATCTCGAACTACGTGTACAACCACGTGAACGGGCTGGCGGCCGCACACGAGTCGCTGTGCAAGTCGCTGTTCCTGTCGGGCGTGACGAACCGCTTCCCGGAGCTGCGCATCGGGTTCCTCGAAGGTGGCGTGGCGTGGGCCTGCGCGCTGTTCTCGTCGCTGGTCGGCCACTGGGAGAAGCGCAACCGTGACGCCATCGTCGAGCTCGACCCCGACCGGCTCGACGTCGACGAGTTGCTCACGTACTTCGCCGAGTACGGCGACGCCGAGGTGACCGGGCGCATGGACGAGCTGCGCGAGTACTTCGGCCGGCCTGCGGCCCGTCCCGCGCAGGTCGACGAGTTCGCCGCCGTCGGCATCGACTCCGCCGAGGACCTCCGCACGCGCTTCGAACCGAACTTCTACTTCGGGTGCGAGGCCGACGACCCGCTGGTGGCGTGGGCCTTCCGCGACGACGTCAACCCGTTGGGCGCACGGCTGCGGCCGGTACTGGGCTCCGACATCTCGCACTGGGACGTGCGCGACATGACCGAGCCCATTGCCGAGGCGTACGAACTGGTCGAGCACGGCGTGATCACCGAGCGCGACTTCCGCGACCTCACGTTCGTGAACCCGGTGTTGCTCCACGCGGGGCCGAACCCTCGGTTCTTCGACGGCACCGTGTGCGAGGCCGCCGCGACGCACGCGCTCGCCGAGGCGGGGGAGGTGTGGTTGTGAACCGCGACGACGCCCGTCCGCTTCGTTCGGTGGTGTTCGCACCCGGCGACGATGCCGACGCGCTGGCGGCGACTCGCGCGTCGGGCGCCGACTCGATGGTCGTCGACCTCGAGGAACCGCAGACCCCGTACCCGGAGTCGGAGCGCGAGCGCGGCCGCAAGGTGGCCCGCGAGTTCTTCGACTCGCTGGTGCCGGGCGAGTTGCCGCTCGTGTTCGCGCGAGTGCAGCCGCCGTCGACGGGACAGACGCTGAAGGACCTCCGGGCGGTCGCGGGACCCGGCCTCGCGGGCGTGCTGCTGCCCAAGATCATGTCGCCCGCCGATGTGCACATGCTCGACGCGCTGCTCGCGTGCACCGAGGTCGATTACGACCTCGCGCCGGGCCAGATCGCGATCTATCCGATCCTCGAGACCGCGCAGGCGATCCGGCTCGCGTACGAGATCGCGGTGGCGTCGCCGCGTGTGTCGCACATGGGTGGTGCGCTGTCGCGCTTCGGCGACATCCACCAGGCGTTGGGGTACCGCTGGACCGCGGAGGGGGAGGAGACGCTGTTCCTGCGCTCCAAGGTGCTGGTCGACGCCAAGGCCGCGGGGATCCGCTACCCGATCAGTGGCATGTGGGGCGGCGCGCTTGACGACCTCGACGGCCTGCGCGCGTTCGCGACGTCGCTGCGGAACCTCGGGTACTACGGGATGATGCTCGGCAGCGCGGAGCACGTGCCGCTGGTGCACGAGGTGTTCACGCCCACCGCGGACGAGATCGCGTACTGGCGCGAACTCGACGAACTGGCCGCCGAAGCCGAGCGCGTGAACAGCGGCCCGATCCGCCACGGTGACCCGCGCCAGGGCGAGGCCCACGTCGTCCACATCGCCCACGTCGGCTCGGCGAGGAAGAACCTCGACTGGGCCCGCGACCTCGGCATCATCTGACCCCGACCCCACCGCACCCCACCCCACCCCACCCTCAACCCCGTTTTGGCGTCAGTTCGGCGGAAATGCCCGGCCCAACTGACGCCGGTTCGTAACAGGAGGGTCAGAGCTCGTGTTCGGCGAGGAGCTCCATTGGGTCGCGCATGCGGACCATGCCGAGGTAGCCGCCGCCGTCGGCGATGGCGTCGTGCACCGCGTAGCCGAGGAGCTCCTGGGCGCGTGGCGACAGCTTCCGGGCGACGTCGGGCGGCACCGCCAGTGAGTTGTTCTCCTCGGTGCGCAGCCACCCGAGGGTGAAGCTCACGTGCGCGCCGAGGCGCCACTCGTCGACGGTCGAATTGGTGCCGGCGTAGTGGATGGTGGAGCCGAGGTAGATCACCGCGCCGCCGGGCGGGACGACCGCGTCGGCGACGTCGTCGGGTTGCGGATGCCGACCGCGCTCCCAGTGGTTGCTGCCGGGGACGACACGCGTCGCGCCGGTGTCGACCCGGAAGTCGGTGAGCGCCACGAGCGATGCCACCTGCAGCTCGTCGTGCGGACGGGGGAAGTGCGGCCACACGTCCTCGTCGCGGTGGGCGAACTGGGCTTCCGCGCCCGGACCACGCGCGATCAGGTGCCCGAGGTTGAGCTGGTAGCGCGAGCACGACGGCAACAGGATCGCGTCGCAGACCGCCGCGTACGTGTCGTGCGCGATCACCTCGTTCGCGAACGTGGGTGACACCGCCGCCAACGCCGACACGTGCTTGGTGTACGGGCCGTAGAACGCCTGCACCGCGGGATTGACCGTGCGCATGCCCGCTTCCGGCCGTCGCGACGAGCTCGTCGACCTCGGCACGGATGGCGGCGACGGTCGCGGCGGCGATGAACTCGTCGATCAGCACCGCGCCGTCGGCGCGCAATGCGGCCACCAGGGCGTCGGGATCGCTGGTGTCGGCGAACCGCG
>DASXXX010000411.1:0-3309 GCA_036502765.1 Acidimicrobiia bacterium
AGGTGTCGACGATGATCTTGCGGTCGCCCGCGGTGATGCCGAACGCGTGGATCGACAGCACGAGGTTGCCGTCGTCGTCGACGAAGTGCGGCCGCAGCCACGACGCGTGCGACGCGATCACTTCGTTCGACGAGCTCGGCAACAAACCACCGGCGGCGATGGTGGCCACGCTCTCCACGACGCGTGTGATGGTGACGTCGCCGATCTGCCAGTGCAGGTTCTCGGTGCTGTTCTCGGTCACGATCGCTCTTCCGTCATGGGGTTCCCCCGGTCAATGGATGGTGCGACCCTCTTCGAGCATCGTCACGAACTGCTCGATGCGACGCGCCCGGGTTTCGGGACGCTTGGCGTCATGGATGCGGAAGAGGATCGAGTAGCGGTTGGTGCCGTCAAGCGCGGCGAACGCACGTCGCGCCTTGGTGTTGCGCTGCAATGCCTTGGTGAGATCGTCGGGGACCTCCATCGTCCGCGCGCCGGCGTACGCGGCGTCCCAACGGCCGTCGGCCTTGGCCACGTCGACCTGCGCCTGTCCGGCGGGTCGCATCCGCCCCGCCGCGATCAAGGCCTCGACCCGGTCGCGGTTGATCTGCGACCACTTGCTGCGCGGCTTCCGCGGCGTGAACCGTTGCCGGAAGTACGTCTCGTCGTGCGCGTGGCGCAGACCGTCGATCCAGCCGTAGCAGAGCGCGACCTCGATGGCCTGGACGAAGTCGACGGTGACGACGCCGGTGCCCTTCTTGGCGATCTTCAGCCAGAGGCCTGGCGCTTGGGCGTGGTTGGCGCGCAGCCAGCGCTCCCAGGCCTTCGCCGACGCGAACTCCTGGACCGGGAGATCCGGCACCTGTGCGGCCATGAGGGTGACGCTACGTGTTCCCGCCGGCGCGCCGCGCCGGACTTGGCCCCGCTCCTGCCGTGCTCACCGCCGAATGCGTGTGTCACGATCATGTGGTGTTCCGCCTCCGCCGACCGACCGACCAGCAGCTCTCGCATTTCCTCGCACGTGAGCGGACCTCGCCGCTGACGTACTCCGAGGTCGGCGCCAGCTTCGACGCCGAGCTCCCCGCCGGTTACCACCACGTCCGCGCCGGCATCGACCTCGGCGCGGGTGACGACGTCTGGCAACGCGCGTGCGCAGGGATCCGCACGTGGGCTGCGCATCGCGGCGCGGGCATGACGGTCGTCCCGGCCGACGCACCCATCGTCGAGGGCACGACGGTCGCGGTGCTCACGTCGCTGGGGCCGCTCCATGTGCTTTCGGCGTGTCGCGTCGTCCGCGTCGTCGACGAGCCGAATCGCTTCGGGTTCGCGTACGGCACCCTCCCCTCCCACCCGGAGGAGGGCGAGGAGCACTTCCTCGTCAGGCGATCACCCGATCTGTCGGTGCGGTTCGACGTGGTCGCGTTCTCCCGTCACCACGACCTGCTCACCAAGCTCGGTGGACCGATCCCCCGCCACGTCCAGGCGCGCGCGACGCAGCAGTACCTCGAGGGCATGCGCGACGTGGTTGTGACCTGACCGTCTGCGAGACTGCTCGGTCGTGCGCAACCACCGAACCCGCCACATCCGCCGAGCCCGCCACATCGCCGCGATCGTCTGCGGCGTCGCCCTCTCGATCGCGACCGTGATGCCGGCGGCAGCTGTTGCGGCGAAGCCGGCCATCGCCACCACGCCGTACACCATGCCCACGAGCGTGAGCCTCGCCGACACGCCCCCGCCGTGGGCCCTGCCCGCCGACGCGCGCCCTTACATCCAGGCTGCGGGGTTGGAGGTGCTCGGCGAGGAGCAGCTCGAGGTGCACTACCACGCACACCTCGACGTCATCGACGCCGGCAACGGGGGCCAGGGCCAGAAGGTGACCGTCCCCGGCGGCATCGGCTTCGTCATCCAGAACAACAAGGCCACGGGGATCACGGTCCTGCACACCCACGACACGAGCGGTGTGATCCACATCGAGTCGGCCAAGCCGAAGCCCTACTCCCTCGGACAGGTGTTCACCGAGTGGGGCGTCGCGCTCAGCGCCACGCAGGTGGGCGGACTGCAGGCCGACGCCACCCACGAGGTGCAGGTGTACGTGAACGGTCGAAGGTTCACCGGTGACCCCGCGACCATCCGGCTGAAGAAGCACCTGGAGATCGCGGTCTGGTACGGCCCGACGGGTACGAAGCCCACGGTGCCGAAGTCGTACAAGTTCCCCGCCGGCCTCTAACCCTCCACGAACATCTCGGACTTTGCCCCCACGGGCGTACGTCAACTGCGAGATGCTCAGGAGACGGGGACTACTTGGCCTTGAGCGCCTCGATGAGCTTGGGCACGACCTTGTGCACGTCACCCACGATGCCGAGGTCGGCGATGCCGAAGATCGGCGCCTCGCCGTCCTTGTTCACGCAGATGATGTTGTCGGAGCCCTTCATGCCCACCATGTGCTGGGTGGCGCCGGAGATGCCGAGCGCGATGTAGAGCTTCGGCTTCACGACCTTGCCGGTCTGGCCGACCTGCTTGGCGTAGGGCACCCAGCCGGCGTCGACGATCGCACGCGACGCACCGGAAGCACCGTGCAGCAGCTTGGCGAGGTCGTCCACGAGCGGCTCGTACGCTTCCGCGCTGCCGATGCCGCGCCCGCCGGACACGACGACCGTCGCCTCCTCGAGCTTCGGCCCCTCGCGCTCCTCGACGTGGCGCTCGAGCACCTTCGCCTCACCGGCACGACCGGCGTCGGGCGTGGCCACGGCCACGACTTCGGCCGCGCTGCCACCGCTCGGCTCGGCTGCGAACGACTTGGGACGGATGACGCCGAGGAACGGACCGTCACCCTCGAACTCGGTGTCGACCAGGGTGACGCCACCGAAGATGGCGGTACCCACGATGAGCTTGTCGCCGTCGACCCTGAGGTCGGTGCCGTTGGTGAGCACCGGACGGTCGAGCTTGACCGACAGGCGCGCGACCGCGTCGCGGCCGTCGTAGCTCTGCGCGAAGAGCACCGCGTCGGGCGAGTGCTCGCCGACGAGCTCGGCGAGGGCGGCGGCGCCGACGACGCCCGGCAGCGCGTCACCGGGGTCGACCGCGAACACCTTGGTGGCACCGTGCTCACCGAGACCGCCGGCCTGGGCGTCGGCGTCGGTGCCGACGTAGATCGCCTCGACGGTGTCGGCCAGCTCGCGGGCCTTGGTGAGGATCTCGAGCGTCGCGCCGGTGAGCTTGCCCTCGGCGTCGGTCTCGGCGAAGACCCAGATCTTGGAAACTGCCATTGCTCTCTCCTACGTGTCCTGGGTCCGGGTCAGACGACTTTGAGCTGCTCGAGGAACTGCACGA
>DASXXX010000412.1:0-9247 GCA_036502765.1 Acidimicrobiia bacterium
GACGCCGTAGGTGGTGCTGCAGAACTCCCGGATCTCCTCCGAGGTGCCCGGCTCCTGGCCCATGAACTGGTTGCACGGGAAGCCGAGCACTTCGAAGCCCCGGGCCGCGTAGGTCTCGTGCAGCTTCTCGAGGCCCTCGTATTGCGGGGTGAGACCACACTTCGACGCCACGTTGACCACGAGGAGCGCCTTGCCCTTGTACTGCGACAGGTCGGCCGGGTCGCCTTCGAGGGTGTTGATCTTCTGGTCGTAGATGCTCATGTCGGCACCCTACCCCCAGAGCTCGGAGCTCACCCTCGGCCGCTCAACCGGGGCGGGTCATCTGCTCGGGCACCACGAGCCGGTCGAACTCCTCGCCGGTGAGGTGGCCGAGCGCGACCGCCGAGTCGCGCAGCGTGCCCTTGTTCTTGTGCGCGTGCTTGGCGATGGCAGCGGAGTTGTCGTAGCCGATGTGCTGGTTGAGCGCGGTGACGAGCATGAGCGAGTTGCCGACGTGCTCGGCGATCTGCTCCTCGTTGGCCTGCACGCCCTCGATGGCGAACTCACGGAACGAGTCGCACGCGTCGGTGAGGATGTCGACCGAGTGCAAGAAGTTGAAGATCATCACCGGCTTGAACACGTTGAGCTCGAAGTTGCCCTGCGAGCCGGCGATGCCGATGGTCGTGTCGTTGCCGATGACCTGCACGCACACCATCGTCATCGCTTCGCTCTGCGTCGGGTTCACCTTGCCCGGCATGATCGACGAACCGGGCTCGTTCTCGGGGAGGATCAGCTCGCCGAGGCCCGCACGCGGACCCGACGCCAGCCACCGGATGTCGTTGGCGATCTTCATGAGCGACACCGCGAGCGTCTTGATCGCGCCGCTGGCGAAGACCAGCGCGTCGTGCGCGGCGAGCGCCGCGAACTTGTTGGGCGCTGACACGAACGGCAGACCGGTGATGGCGGCGATCTTCTCGGCCGCACGGTCGGCGAACTCGACGTGGGCGTTGAGACCGGTCCCCACCGCGGTGCCGCCGATCGCGAGCTCGTAGATCCCGGGGAGCACGAGCTGGATGCGTTCGAGGTCGGCGTCGAGCTGCGCCACGTAGCCGCCGAACTCCTGGCCGAGGGTGAGCGGCACCGCGTCCTGCAGGTGCGTGCGGCCGATCTTGACGATGTCGGCGAACTCCTCGGACTTGGCCGCGAGCGCGTCGCGCAGGCGGGTGACCGCCGGCACGAGCTCGTGCACGACTTCTTCGGCGGCCGCGATGTGCATGCCGGTGGGGAACGTGTCGTTCGAGCTCTGCGACATGTTCACGTCGTCGTTCGGGTGGACGGGCTTCTTGCTGCCGCGCTCGCCGCCGGCCAGCTCGATGGCACGGTTCGAGATCACCTCGTTCACGTTCATGTTGGTCTGCGTGCCACTGCCGGTCTGCCACACGAAGAGCGGGAACTCCTGGGCGTGGTCCCCCGCGATCACCTCGTCGGCGGCCTGCACGAGCAGCGCGGCCTTGTCAGAGGAGAGCTTGCCCAGTTCCTCGTTGACCTGCGCGGCCGCCTTCTTCAGGATCGCCATGCCGCGGATGACCGGGGTGGGCATGCGGTCCTCACCGATGGAGAAGTGGTGCAGCGACCGCTGGGTCTGGGCGCCCCAGTAGCGGTCGGACGGGACCTCGATGGGCCCCATGCTGTCGGTCTCGGTCCTGGTGTTCCCGGCGGCTTCGCTCATGGGGCGAAAGTACCGCGACGCCCGCGTTCAGCTCTGTTCGCGCGTCTTGCGAACCTGGCGGACCTGCCGGTCCATGCTCCAGCGCACGTAGGGCCCGAGCAGGCCGGCGCCGCGGGCGAGCGCGGCGGTCTGGGCGTCGGCGGTGATCACGAGGCGGTCCTTCTCGATGCCGCGCACGATCGCCTTCGCCACGTGGTCGGCTTCCCGCGGCTTGATCGCGGCGGAGATGCGCTCGGTCTCGGGCGGCTTGAGCTCGTTCTCGGCGTCGAAACCGGGCGTGCGCGTGTCGGGCGGGTACGCGCACGCCACGACGATGCCGTGGGGCGCGAGCTCCGACCGGAGGGTCTCGGTCAACCCCCGCACCGCGTACTTCGCCGGCGCGTAGGCGGTGTAGCCGAAGACGCCGATCAGGCCCGCGGTCGACGAGATCGTGACCAGGTGACCACGGCCGCGTTCGATCATCGCCGGCACGACGGCGCGGATCGCGTGCAGCGTGCCGAAGTAGTCGACGTCCATCTGATCGCGGAACACCGCGTCCTCGAGCTGCTCGAAGTAGCCCGGATGGGACGACCCCGCAGCGGTGATCAAGACGTCACACGGGCCGCCCTGCGCGACGACGTCATCGAGCGCGGCGCGCAGCGCGTCGGGCTGCGCGACATCGACCGACGCCGTCGCCACCGCAGCCACCGACGCGGCCGCGTCAGCGAGACGTGCACCATCGCGCGCGAGCAACGAGACCCGCGCGCCCCGCGCCACCGCCGCTCGCGCGGTCGCGAGCCCGATCCCGCTGGAACCGCCGGTGATCACCACGTGCGCGCCACCCAGAGCCGTCATGCCAAACCCGTCATGCCAAACCCGTCATGCCAAACCCGTCATAGCCGCGATCCTGTCACGGGGAGGGCGACGGGTAGCGTCCAGGCGTGCGCCGACGCCTCCTGCTGACGGCCCCGTGCGCCCTGCTCGCCGTGGTCGCGCTGGCTGCGTCCACTCTCGCGCCGGTGTCGGCGGAGGCTGCCACAGAGGCGGGAAGCGCACCCGAATTCACGGTCCACCCGAGCGTCCACCAGGTCGCGGTGACGGGCGCGACCACCGGCGCGAAGGTCGTGTTGCGCGACGCCGACGGGAAGCGGGTGGCGACCCGCACCGTCGACGCGCTCGGCAGCACGCTGTTCCGTGCCGTCCCGGCAGGCGCGGGGTATGTGGTGAAGGTCGGAAGCACCGACGCCGCACCGGTCACGGTGCTCGACCCCGCCGACGTCCCTCGCCAGTCGCTCTACGCCGGTCAAGACCTGCGCGACGGCTACGGCTACCTGAAGACGCGCGACGGCACGCTGCTGTCGATCGACGTCACGCTGCCCGGTCCCGCCGACCAGGGTCCGTACCCGACCGTGGTCGAGTACTCGGGCTACGACCCGTCGAACCCGGACGGCACGCAGCCCGCCTCGCGCCTCGCGCAGTTGCTCGGCTTCGCCACCGTCGGCGTGAACCTGCGCGGCACCGGGTGTTCGGGTGGCGCGTACAACTACTTCGAGGAGCTCGAGTCGCTCGACGGCTACGACGTGATCGAAGCCGTCGCCGCGCAGCCGTGGGTGCAGGGTGGCACCGTCGGCATGGTCGGCATCTCGTTCCCGGGCATCACCCAGTTGTTCGTGGCCAAGACCCGACCGCCGCACCTCTCGGCGATCACGCCGCTGTCGGTGCTCGACGACACCTACGACACGCTGTACCCGGGCGGCATCTTCAACAACGGCTTCGCGCTGGGCTGGGCGAGGGACCGCGAAGCCGATGCCCGTCCCGCGACGCGGGCCGGCCAGGGGCAGGAGTGGGCCCGCAAGCGCATCGCTGCCGGCGACGAGACGTGTCGCGACAACCAGGCTCTGCGGCTGCAGTCGGCGAACGTCACCAAGGCGGTCGCCGCGAACGCGTACCACCGGGGCACCGCGAGTGACGCGCTCGCGCCCGAGAGCTTCGTGCACGGCATCGACGTTCCGGTGTTCCTCGCGGGGGCGTGGCAGGACCAGGAGACCGGCAGCCACTTCGCCAACATGCTCGACAACTTCTCGCCCGACATCCCCATGAAGGTCACCCTGATGAACGGCCTGCACCAGGACTCGCTCGGCCCGGCGGTGCTCTCGCAGTGGATCGAGTTCCTCGACTTCTACGTGGCGAAGAAGATCCCGTCGATCCCCGCGGCGACGCGCGCGCTCGCGTCGGTCCTGCTCGGTCGCATCTTCGGAGGCGACGCGACGCTCGCACCCGATCGCTTCACCGACCAGCCCGACTATGCGTCGGCGTTGCGCGCGTACGAGTCGGACCCGCGGGTGCGCGTGCTGTTCGACGTGGGTGCGAACAAGTCGCCCGTCCCCGCGTTCTCCACCACCGCAGCTGCGTTCCCGCTGCCGGACGCCACCGCGACCACGTGGTACCTGGGCGCCGACGGCACCCTCACCGACGCCGCGCCCCCGCGCGGCGGTGCCGACCGGTTCCAGTACGACCCCCGCGCGTTCCCACGCACCATGACGACCGTCGACAACGACATCACGCCCACCTACGGGTGGAAGCCGGTGCCGGCCGGGAAGGCGCTCGGCTACGTGACTGCGCCGCTCTCGACCGACACCGTGCTCGCGGGGACCGGCAGCGTCGACCTGTGGGTGCGGTCGTCGAAGCCCGACGTCGACCTCGAGGTCACCATCAGTGAGGTGCGGCCCGACGGCGAGGAGACCTACGTGCAGAGCGGGTGGCTGCGCGCGAGCCAGCGCGCCCTCGACACCGCGACCTCCACCGACCTGCTCCCGGTGCAGACCCACACCCGCGCCGACGTCGAACCGCTCCCGACCGGTGACGCGGCGCTCGTGCGCGTGCCGCTGTATCCGTTCGCCCATGCGTTCCGCGCCGGGTCGCGGATCCGGATCGTCGTGCAGCCGCCGGGCGGCAACCGTCCCTCGTGGGCCTTCGCCGCGTTGCCCGGCACGCGCACCGTGACCATCTCGCGGTCGCTGGCGCGGCCGTCGAAGGTGGTCCTCCCGGTGGTGTCGGGCATCGACGTCTCGACGCCGCTGCCCGCGTGCGGCACGCTGCGGGGGCAACCGTGCCGGACCTACGAGCCTCTCCAGAACAGGAACGCACCATCATGAGCGAAGAGGCATGAGCTCCCCCGTGTACGACCTCGCCGAGCACTACGTCGAGCGGTTCGCCGCGCTCGATCCGTTGTCGGCGACTGGTGAGGGCATCAGCGGCCACGATCACGAGATGACCGACTTCTCCCCCGACGGTGCCGCCGAACGCGCCGAGCTCGACCGGTCCACGCTCCGCGCCCTCGATGCGGCGGACGTGCAGTCCGACGCCGACCGCATCGCAGCCGAGGTGATGCGCGAACGACTCGAGCTCGCGCTCACCGAGTACGACGCCGGCGAGCGCCTGCGCGACCTGCGTGTGCTCGGCAGCCCGGTGCAGACGGTGCGCATGGCCTTCGACCTCATGGCCCGCGACACGGCCGACGACTGGCAGGTGATCGCCGAGCGCATGTCGCTGGTGCCCCAGGGCCTGTCGAGCATCGAGGCCGGGCTGGCCGAGGGTGCGGCCGAGGGCGTCGTGGCCGCGCGCCGTCAAGCGGTCGCGTGCACGAAGCAGGCCGACACCTGGGGCGGCCTCGACCCGAACACGCAGCCGTTCTTCCACGCGCTCGTCGACGAGTACGACGCGTCGGGCCTCGCCGACGGCGCGCTGCGCGCCCGGCTCGAGACGCTGGCGACGCGCGCGACGGAGGCATACGCGTCGCTCGGTCGCTTCCTCGTGGAGGAGTACGCGCCCCGCGCCGACGAGCGCGATCCAGTGGGCAGAGACCGCTACGCGCTCTACGCCCAGGACTTCAACGGCATCGAGCTCGACCTCGACGAGACGTACGCGTGGGGCTGGGACGAGCTGCACCGCATCGAACGGGCGATGGGCCAGGTCGCCGAGCGCATCATCCCCGGCGCCGACGTCGACACCGTGATCGACCACCTCGAGTCGGATCCCGCACGCGCGATCGAGGGCGTCGACGCGTTCCAACGTTGGAACCAGGATCTGCTCGACACCACCACCGCCGAACTGAACGGCACCCACTTCGACATCCCCCGTCCGGTGCAGCGCGTCGAGGCGATGATCGCCCCACCCGGCGGCGCGGCGGCGATGTACTACACCGGGCCGGCCGAGGACTTCAGCCGTCCCGGCCGCACGTGGTACCCGACGCTCGGCAAGACCCGCTTCCCGCTGTGGGGCGAGGTGTCGATCTGTTACCACGAGGGTGTCCCCGGTCATCACCTCCAGATCGGGCAGGTGCGCTACCTCGCCGACACGCTGAGCCGGTTCCAGCGCACCCTCGCGGGCACTTCGGGCCACGCCGAGGGTTGGGCGCTCTACGCCGAACGGCTGATGGGCGAGCTCGGCTACCTCGATGATCCTGCGTACGAGCTCGGCATGCTGCGGGCGCAGGCCATGCGCGCGGTGCGCGTCGTCGTCGACATCGGCATGCACCTCGAGCTGACGATCCCCGCGCGCGAGCGGTACCACCCCGGCGAGACGTGGACGCCGGAGCTCGCGCTGCCGTTCGTGATCGAACGCTCGAAGTTCCCCGCCGACTTCATGGCCAGTGAGGTCGACCGCTACCTCGGGCTGCCCGGACAGGCGATCTCGTACAAGGTCGGCGAGCGGGTGTGGCTCAGCGCGCGCGACGCGGCGCGCGAGCGCGCCGGTGCGTCGTTCGACCTCAAGGAGTTCCACCGCGCTGCGCTCGACCTCGGCCCCATGGGCCTCGCGCAGCTCGACCGCGAGCTCGCCCGCCTCTAGCAGCAGTCAGCGAACGACGTAGCGCTGCGGAACCCAGGTCTTGCTGTCGATCGGCGGGCGCGCGTACTCGCGCTCCTGGCGGGGCGGGAGCTTCACCGCGTCGTGGGGAACGTCGTCATGCGGCACCGTCGCCAGGAGATGGCTGATGATGTTGAGGCGCGCCGCCTTCTTGTCGTCGGCGTCGACCACGTGCCACGGCGCCTCACGGATGTCGGTGTACGCGAACATCTCGTCCTTGGCCTCGGCGTAGTCGACCCACCGCGCCCGCGCCTCGAGGTCCATCGGGCTCAGCTTCCACCGCTTCCCCGGGTTGTTGATCCGCTCGGTGAAGCGACGCTCCTGCTCCTCGTCACTCAACGAGAGCCAGTACTTCACCAGGACGATCCCGGATCGCACCAGGGCGCGCTCGAGCTGCGGGCACGTGCGGAAGAACTCGGTGCGCTCGTCTTCGGTGCAGAACCCCATCACGGTCTCGACCCCGGCCCGGTTGTACCAACTCCGGTCGAACAGCACGATCTCGCCGCCCGCCGGGAGGTGCGGGACGTAGCGCTGGAAGTACCACTGCGACCGTTCGCGCTCGGTCGGCGTCCCGAGTGCGACCACCCGACAGTTGCGGGCGTTCAGGCGCTCGATGATGCGCTTGATCGTGCCGCCCTTTCCGGCAGTGTCACGACCCTCGAAGATCACCATGACCTGCAGGCCCTCGTGGACGATCCACTCCTGCATGCGGACGAGCTCGGTCTGGAGCCGCGCCAGCTCCTTCTCGTACTCGCCTTTGCTCAGGATCTTCGGCGCGAGCCCCGCGTCGTCCGGCGCCGGCTTCGCCGCCTTCGTCATGGCCGCGCACGCTAGCCCGCCAGGGGTGCTGTCGGGATCGGGTCAGCGTGTGATAAGTCTCCCTGCTCACAACCAAACGACACCCGTTCACGCAGCAGGGGGGACCTGTGAAGCGATTCAGTATGACGATGTGCGCATGCGCACTCGCGATCTCGGCGGCGGTAGCGACCGTCGGCACCGTCGGCGCGAGCGCCCAGAGCGCCACGAACAAAGCGACCGAGGTGGGCGTGACCGCCACCGAGATCCGCATCGCGGTGGTGGCCGACGTCGACAACCCGTTCGCACCGGGACTGTTCCAGTCCGCGGTCGACTCGGTGAACGGGGCGGCCAAGTACATCAACGCCAAGGGTGGCATCGCCGGCCGCAAGGTCAAGGTCGACTTCATCGACTCCCACCTCAACCCGAACGACTCGCGCAACGCGATCATCACCGCGTGCCAGCAGGACTTCGCGCTCGTCGGCACCGAGGCGCTGTTCCTGTCGAACATGGACGACGCCATCAGCTGCAAGGACATCAACGGTCAGGCGACTGGTCTGCCCGACCTCGCGGCCATCGCCACCGGCATCCCCGAGACGTGCGCGCCGGTCACGTACACACCGACGGGACCGCAGCTCCTCTGTGACACCAAGAGCCAGCACCCACAGACGTACCAGGGCAACCAGGGCGACTCCACCTGGTTCAAGAAGAACGTCCAGAAGAACCTCGCGGGTGCATTCATCCTGCCCAACGACACGCAGGACGCCAACCGTGGCGACGCGGTGCAGCAGGCGATCTGGGCCCAGAACGGCGCGAAGGTCCAGCAATCGGTGACCGCCTCGGGCCGCGACCCTCAGAGCGTGTACACGCCGGTCGTCCAGAAGATGAAGAGCGACAACTCGAACCTCGGGTGGAACGGTCTCGCCTTCGGCAACGTGGTGCAGTTCCGCAACGAAGCGCAGCTGCAGGGCCTCACCAGCCCCGACATCATCTGGGAGTGCACCACCGCCTGTTACGACCAGAAGTACATCGCGACCGGCGGCGACGCGGTGGAGAACACCTACATCTCGATGGCGTTCCTGCCCTTCGACGAGGTCAAGTACAACCAGGGCCTCGCCAACTACGTGAAGTACACCGGCAAGAGCAAGGTCGCGGGCCTCGGCGTGTACGCCTGGGCCTCGGGGATGGAGCTGCAGCAGGCGCTGCAGTCGGTGGTGAAGGCGAACGGCAACAACGGCATCACCCGGGCCAACCTGCTGACCGCACTCAAGGGCATGACCAGCTTCGACGCCGACGGCTTCGTCGGGAAGTCCAACGTCGGCGGCAAGGTCACCACCGACTGCTTCGTGCTCGAGGAGGTGAAGGGCGGCAAGTTCACCCGGGTGTACCCGACGAAGAAGGGCACCTTCGACTGCACCAAGTCGAACCACGTGACGGTGAAGGCCGACCTCATCAAGTAGACGCACGTAGGGTCGGTCGGTGCCCGAGCTCGAACTGTGGAGCTACACCTTCCGACGATCGAACCTCGTGGAGCTGGCCGCGGCAGGTGCTGCGGCCGGCTTCGCGTGCGTGACCACCACGCCCGCGCTGAACACGCGCACTGCGGCCGAGTTCGAGGGCCTGCGTGCGCGGGTGGAAGACCACGGCATCCGCGTGACGTTCATCGACGGCCTCTGCACTGCGCTCCCCGGCACGAACCTGCCGCCGGGTGAACCGACCCTCGACGACTGCATCGCCATGGCCCACGCGACCGGCGCGGGCGCGATCAACGTGGTGCACGCCACCGGGGTGCCCACGCCGATCACCGCTCTGGCAGACGCGTTCGCGGTCGCGTGCGAGCGCGCCGCGGCCCAAGACCTGCGCCTCGCCATCGAGTTCCTGCCCGACACCGGCATCCCC
>DASXXX010000413.1:0-1760 GCA_036502765.1 Acidimicrobiia bacterium
CTCCTGCACGCTCGATCCCGAGGCGACCAGGGGAGACGGAGCAGCACGACAGGTGGCCGCCGACACCGAGCTCATGGACCGGGCCCTGACCCGGGGCGAGACCGCCCGTCGGCGGACCGCGCCCAACCCGTGGGTCGGCGCAGTCGTCGTGCGTGACGGCGAGATCGTCGGCCGGGGCGCCACGCAGCCACCCGGCGGCGCCCACGCCGAGATCGAGGCCCTGCGCGAGGCCGGTGACCGCGCCCGCGGCGCCACCGTCTACACCACCCTCGAGCCCTGCTCCCACCACGGCCGCACCGGGCCCTGCGTGGCCGCGCTGGCCGAGGCCGGCGTCACCCGGGTCGTCGTCGCGCTCGAGGATCCCGATCCGCAGGTCGCCGGGCGCGGCATCGCCCAGCTGCGCGACCTCGGCGTCACCGTCGACGTGGGCGTGGGCGCCGACGCGGCCGCCCGCTCGCTCGCTCCGTACCTGGTGCACCGCCGGCTCGGACGCGCGTTCACGGTGGTGAAGACGGCGATGAGCCTCGACGGTCGCATCGCCGCCCGCGACGGCTCGTCGCAATGGATCACCGGGGCCGCGTCCCGCGCTGACGCGCACCGCCTCCGGGCCGAGTCGCAGGCCATCGTCATCGGGGCGGGCACCGCGCTCGCCGACCGTCCCCGCCTCACCGTGCGCGACGCCGACGGTCCGGTGCACGCGCAGCCCCTGCGGGTCCTCCTCGACGCCACCGGCCGCGTCCCCGCCGACGGCCCGTTGTTCGATCCCGAGCTCGCTCCCACCCTCGTCGTCACCACCGAGCGCGCACCCGACGACGCGCAGCGGGCCTGGCTCGGCGCCGGCGCCAAGGTGCTCACCGTTCCCGCCGCGGCCACCGGCGAGGGGGTCGACCTCGCCGCCACGCTCGAGGTCCTCGCCGGTCTCGGTGTGCTCCAGGCGCTGGTCGAGGGCGGCGCCGCACTGAGTGGATCGCTGCTCGACGACGGCCTCGCCGATCGCCTCGTCACCTACGTCGCGCCGACCGTGTTGGGGCGCGACGGCCGACCCGCGCTCGATCTCGCCGGCCCCGCCCGCATCGCCGATGCCCCCCGGTGGCGCCTCGTCGACGTCAAGCGAGTCGGCACCGACGTGCGCCTCGACTACGAACCCCCTGTCCCGGACGAACCGCCTCCGTGGCCGAACGGCGGAGCACGCTGATGTTCACCGGCATCGTCGAGGAGCTCGGCACCGTGCGTGCGATCACCCCCAACGCGGGCGGCGCGCGCATCGAGATCGTGGCCAAGGTCGTGCTCGACGACGCCGAGCTCGGCGCGTCGATCGCGGTGAACGGCTGCTGCCTCACCGTGGTCGAGCTGCTCGACGACGGCTGGGCCGCCGACGCGGTCACCGAGACCCTCGATCGCACGTCGCTCGGTGCCCTCACCGCCGGCGACCCGGTCAACCTCGAACGTCCGGTCCGCCTCGCCGACCGCCTCGGCGGTCACATCGTGCAGGGTCACGTCGACGGCGTCGGCACGTTGCGCGAGCGCGTGGCGCTGCCCGACGGCTCCACCCGCATGACCTTCACCGCGCCGCCCGATCTGCTGCGCTACGTCGTCGAGAAGGGCTCGATCACCGTCGACGGCATCAGCCTCACCGTCGCCTCCCTCGACGACGGCGCTTCCGACGCCTTCGACGTCGCCGTCATCCCGCACACGCTCTCTGTCACCACGCTGGGCACCAAGGCGCCCGGCGATCCCGTCAACCTCGAAGTCGACGTGCT
>DASXXX010000414.1:0-7943 GCA_036502765.1 Acidimicrobiia bacterium
CCTCGGTGGTCTCGCGTTGCTCGCGCTCTTCGTGATGATCGAACGTCGCGTCGTCGAGCCGATGTTCAACCTGCAGCTGTTCAAGATCCGCGCCTTCCTCGCCGGCAACGTCGCCAACTTCATGATCTCGATCGGGCGCGGCGGCCTGCAGTTCATGCTCATCATCTGGCTGCAGGGCATCTGGCTCCCCCTGCACGGCTACAACTTCGTCGACACGCCGCTGTGGGCCGGCATCTACATGCTGCCCTTGACCCTCGGCTTCCTCGTCGCCGGTCCGGTCTCCGGCTACCTGTCCGACCGCTACGGCGCGCGCCTGTTCGGCACGCTCGGCGCGGTGATCAGCGGGCTCAGCTTCGGGCTGTTGATGTTGCTGCCGGCCGACTTCGCGTTCCCGGTGTTCGCGGTGCTGCTGCTGCTGAACGGGATCGGCGTCGGCCTGTTCACCGCGCCGAACACCACCGCGATCATGAACAGCGTGCAGCCGCACGAGCGCGGCGCGGCCTCGGGCATGCGCGCCACGTTCCAGAACAGCGCGCAGGTGCTTTCGATCGGGTTGTTCTTCTCGCTGATGGTCGTGGGACTCGCGTCGACCTTGCCGGCGACGATGACGGCAGGCCTCACCGCGCACGGCGTGTCGCACGCGACCGCCTCGCACCTCGGGCACCTGCCGCCGGTCGGCCTGCTGTTCGCCGCCTTCCTCGGCTACAACCCGATCCAGAAGCTGCTCGGACCGGCGACGTTGCACCACCTGACGCACGCGCAGGCGCACACGCTCACCGGGCGCTCGTTCTTCCCCAACCTCATCTCCGGCCCGTTCATCGACGCGATGGCGATCGTGTTCGCGGCCGCACTGGTGATGTGCATGATCGCGGCGGTGGCGTCGTGGAGTCGGGGGAAGGACCCGGTTCACTCGATCGACGAGACGGGTCCTTTCGGTGCTCCGGACGGCGACGGCATCGAGGCTCTCGACGCCACCCCGCTCGCCGAGGAGTGGAGTCCGGCGTAGGGTTCGCGCACACGCGCCACACCGTGCACGGCCATCGAAGGGGACTCCCATGGGATCGAATGCCGACGTCGTCCGCCGCCTGACCAACGAGGCGTTCATCGCCGGGAACTTCGACACCTGGGACGAGATCATCGCCGCCGACCTCGTCGACAACGATCCGATGCCGGGCCTGCCTCCGGACGGCGAGGGCATCAAGATGCTCGCGCAGATGGTGGTCGGCACCTTCGACGACCGCAAGATCGATGCGGAGCACCTCGAGGCGCCCGACGGGCGCGTCGTCGAGAACTGGGTGTTCACCGGCACGCACACCGGCGACGCGATGGGCATCCCGCCGAGCGGGCAGGCGATCACGATCCGGGGCATCGAGATCTGGCGCGTCGCCGACGGGAAGATCGCCGAACGCTGGGGTGTGGTCGACGTCAGCGACGTGATGCAGAAGGCGGGCCTGCTCCCGTAGGAGTCGTCAGGCGAGCTCCAGCGCGCGAGCTGCTCGAGCACCTACAGCTCGACGTCGCGGTGCGACATCGCCGCGCCACGGTCGACCAGCGGCTGACATCTGCCCCGCCTCGTGCCCGACGGCAGGTCGGCAACAGGGAGGTAGATTGCCGCATCTCAACGGGGGGTGCACGTGAAGTTCGGTCTGTTCCTGATGCCGGAACCGTTCCCGTGGTCGAACTGGACGCTGTCCTACGACCTCAAGCTCGAGGAGATCGCGTACGCCGAGCGCTTCGGCTACGACGAGGTGTGGGTGGGCGAGCACCACACCGGCGCCTACGAGAACATCCCCGCGCCCGACATCTTCATCGCCAAGGCGTCGGCGCTGACCAGTCGCATCGCCCTCGGCACCGGCACCATCAACCTGCCGTACCACGACCCCTTCATGGTCGCCGAGCGTCTCGCGTTCCTCGACCACCTCACCCACGGCCGCCTCATCTACGGCTTCGGGGGCGGCGGGTTGGTGAGCGACAAGCTGTTCTTCCAGGTGGGTGACGAGGCGTCGCCGCGCATGCGCGAGGCGATCGACATCATCGAGCTGCTGTTCTCGACCACCGAGTACGTCGACTTCGACGGGAAGTTCTGGCAGCTCGACCACAAGCGCATCCAGGTGCGGCCCTACCAGGAACACCCGCAGTTCTCCATCGCGGGCATGTCGGGGACGCACAACTTCGCGCTGTGCGGCGAGCGCGGGTACGCCGCGCTCAGCATCTACTTCACGCCGGTGCAGATCGACGACAACCCGGGCATGCCCGACCTCATCGCGCAGGGCAGCGCGATCGCGAAGGCGGCGGAGGCCGCGGGGCGCGATCCGGCGCGTGCCCGCGACGACTGGCGGATCTGCCGCGAGGTCTACGTGTCGGACTCCAAGAACGCGGCGATGGCCGAGATCCGCGAGACCCTGAAGCAGTCGTACGACTACCTGTTCAAGATCGGGCTCGCGCCGTTGATGAAGCGCGACGCGGCGATGCCCGACGCCGGGGTGACGTTCGACTGGATGGTCGAGAACGTGCCGTGGATCATCGGCTCGCCGGAGGACGTAATCGGTCAGGTGCGTGAGCTCGACGAAGCAGTCGGCGGGTTCGGCTCGCTGTTGTTCAACTCGCGCGAATGGGTCACCATCGACCGATGGAACCGGTCGCTCGAGCTGTTCGCCCGCTACGTGTCACCGCACTTCCGGGCGCGCGACGACCAGCGCTTCCGGGCCGAGCTCGCCGCCGACGCACTGGGCGACTGACACACACTGCGTCGCTACCAGTCGGCGCGGGTGTCGTTCGCGATCGACGCGGTGGTGACGCCCCAGTGCACACCCTGGGTGGTGGCGGGATCGGAGAGGAAGCTGGTGCCGTCTTCCAATGACGGCCTGATCTGCTTCGACTGCAGGTAGCCGGTGGCGCCGGCGAGGTCTTCGACCTGGAGCCACACCGCGAACAGGCCGTGGTGGTTGGCATCGACGTAGTCGGCGATCGGGGTGCCGCTATCGAGTGGCGCCGCGATCTCCACCACGTCGTCGCGTCCGATCGCCACGTACGCGCTCCGCGTGCGCAGGAGGTCGTTCTCGCTCTCGTGCAGCAGGGTGCCGCCGATGACGTTCACGTAGAGGTCGCGCGCCCGTTCGAGCTCGCGGGTGGCGAGCGTGAGGTGCGACGTCTTGCGGATGTGCAGCGGGTGCGTGTCGTGCCACCACGTCGCGCGGTACGACTCGTGCAGGCGCGGGTCGTAGAGGAACTCCGTCGGCACCATGAACTCGAGCTGCGTGACCGTGCTGTTCGGGTGGGTGAAGATCGGTCGGTCCTCGGGCGCGTCGGGATCGTGCTCGAGCTTGCCGCCGAGCAGCGCGAGGAGCTCCACATCGGCCGATTCGAGCGTGTCGCGCAGCTCGGTGAGCCCCTCGACGTCGTCGACGTACCACGCGACGGAGTGCCAACTGACGCCCGACCGCTCGTAGTAGCGACCGATCGGGCCGCGGTTCCAACCGTCGTCGTCGAACGCCGGCTGCATCGGCTCGATGCAGAGATCGCCGATGCCGACCAGCGACGCGAAGCGGTGGAGATCTTCGCTGTAGTTGTCGGCGATCCAGCGGTTGACGCTGAACACTTCGTCGTACCAGGCGTCGAGCGCAGCCATGTCGTCGGTCATGTGGATGACGTGGAAGTTGCGCCCGATGGTGAACATCCCCGGCAGTCTCCTGCGTGGCCGGGGGCGGACACCACTCGATGACCGCCTGCCCTAGCGTGCTTCCTCGTGCGTCAGCTTCGTGTCATCGCCCTTGCGCTGACGGTCGGACTCCTCGTCGCCGGCTTCACGTCTGCGGCCACCGCGGCGGTGAAGGACGGCGGCGACTTCTACACGCCGCCGGCGAACATGCCGAAGAAGGCGCCGGGCACGATCATCCGGTCGACGCCGATCACCGCGCCCTTGGGGGCGAAGGCGTGGAAGGTGCTGTACCACTCACGCGCGGTCGACGGCCGCGACATCGCGGTGTCGGGTGTCGTCGTCGTCCCGACCAGCGCGGCCCCGAAGGGTGGACGTCCGGTGGTGACGTGGGCCCACGGCACCACGGGGATGGGTGACCAGTGCGCGCCGTCGAAGCAGGCCGACGCGGCGAGCGCGATCCCCTACGTCAAGCAACTGGTCGACGCGGGGTACGTCGTCACCGCGACCGACTACGAGGGGCTCGGCACTCCCGGGGTGCATCCGTACCTCGTCGGTGAGAGCGAAGGCCGCAGCGTGCTCGACGCCGCGCGCGCGGCGCGCGCGTTGAGCGGCCCCGGCGCGGGCGACCGCGTGCTCGTGGCCGGGCACTCGCAAGGTGGGCAGTCGGCACTGTTCGCGGGCGAGCTGGCGTCGTCGTACTCACCCGAGCTCGATGTGCTCGGCGTCGTCGCGGCCGCACCTGCGGCCGACGTCGAGCACATCCTCCCGCTCGCCGCGGCCATCAACGGCGGCGCGGGCTACCTGGCCATGGGCATCCAGGGCTTCCACGCCGCGTACCCCGACGCCGATCCCGCCGCGGTGCTCTCAGCCGACGCGGAGACGAAGTCGGAGGCCGCGACGAACCAGTGCTCGGACGACGTGATGGCCGCGTTCCAGGGGGTGAGCGGGCCCGAGGTGCTCGCGCACGATCCGTTGTCGATCCCGACGATCCAGTCGCTGCTGCACGCGAACTCCGCCGGCAACCGTCCCGCGGGCGCGCCGGTGCTCATCGTGCAGGGCACTGCCGACACGACCATCCCGAAGGTGCTCACCGACGCGTTCGCGACGAAGGCGTGCGCAGCGGGCGACACCGTCGACTACCGCGCGTACGCTGGGTCGACGCACACGACCGTGATCAACGCGGCGCAGGACGACGTGGTGCAATGGCTGAAGGACCGAGTGGCGGGCAAGCCCGCGCCGACCACCTGCTCGTGAACACACCGGGCTCGTGAACACCGGGCTCGTCGACACCCTGCCCGCGGACCCCGCGCGCACGGGTTGGTCGCTGTGGTCGAAGAACTCATTCCTGTCGATCGGGTCGGTCGGTTCGTCGTTCTCGATCGGGTCGGTCGGTTCGTTCTTCTCGATCGCGTCGGTCGGCTCCGCGTACTCCGCGTTCTCGGCCGGCTCGTGGGCGAGCTTCGGCTCGGTGCTGTCGAGCCTGTCGTCGCTCTCCGTGCTCTCGCACCGGAGCCACCTCGGCCTCCTCACCGCCCCGCGTCGCGCGGCAAAGAAGCGTTCCGGCGTCAACTCGGCGCAATAGTGCCGCCCAACTGACGCCGGTTCGTGGAGGGAGGCCGTCAGGAAGACGTCAATCCTCGAGGTGGAGGTGGCGGCCGTTGTCGGTGAGGCGGATCACGGCCTTGCCCTCGAGGAGGCGGTGGAGCGCGTCGCCGGCGATCTCGGCCCGCCAGCCGGCATCGAGGCGGCTCGGGCGTCCGTAGACCAGCGCCTTCACGTCGTCGCGCGTCGCCAGCAGCTGCTTCTCCAGTCGCTCGCCGCGCGCCAGCTCGGCCACGTAAGCGACGAGCAACGCGACGGCGGCGTCGAGCTCGGGACCGTCGTCGTACTTCTCGGGGAGGCGCAGCTGCTCCTTGGACATCTCCCGGGCCGCTTCGACGACGTCGAGCAGCTCGTGCACGACGTCGTTGGGCAACCGGTTGACGCCGCGCAACGCGAACAGCTGGTCGCGCGTCTTCGGTGGACGGCCCACCACCGCGGCGAGCGCGAGGTCGGGCAGCACGAAGCGCGGGAGCACGTCGAGCTGCTGCGCGCGTCGCTCGCGCCATCCCGCCACCGCCTGCGCGACCCGTGCCTTCTCGCCGCGCATCGACGACGCGCCCTTGATCTTCCACCACGCGACGTCGGGATCGATACGCCGGTCGGGCGCGGTGCGCAGCACCTCGCACTCGCTGGCGGCCCATTCCTCGCGGCCGAGCTTCTCCAGCCGCCGGTGGAGCTCCGCCGTCATCGGGAACAGATGCTCGACGTCGGCGGCGGCGTAATGACGGGTGGCTTCGGAGAGCGGACGCTTCGACCAGTCGGCCAGCTGCTCCGACTTGTCGAGCCGAATGTCGAGCAGCGCCGACACCAACGTGCCGAGCGACGGCAACCCGAGGCCCACGAACCCGGCGGCGAGCTGCACGTCGAACAACGCCGACGGGCGCGACCCGATGGCGCGGTCGAGGATCGGCAGGTCACTCGCCCCCGCGTGCGTGATCATCGTGGCCGGCGAGTGCAGCACCGTCTCGAGCGCGCGCACGTCGCAGGCGAGCGGGTCGACCAGCGCGAGGCCCGTCGCCCACGACACCTGCACCAGGCACAGCTGCGGCCAGTACGAGCGCTCCGACATGAACTCGGTGTCGAGGCCGTACGCGGGCTCGTCGACCAGGATCGAGATCAGCTCGGCGAGGGCGCGGTCGTCGTCGATCCAGCGGGGTTCGATCCGCTCGGGGCTCACTACAGGCCGCGGAACTGCAGCGTGGTGAGCGACACGATCCGACCATCGGCCGACGGCTCGTGGATCGCCGACCGCACCCACTGTCCTTCGTACCCGCCGGCCAGCACCTCGGCCGTGGCTTGCACCGGACCGGTGCGCACGCGGTTGAGGAAACGGATCTCGAGGTCGACCGCGTGGTGCTCGTGGTCCAAATCCATCTTGTCCAGCGCACGCTCGCCGGCGAGCTCGGCGAGCAGAGCCTGCGCGCCGCCCTGCACGGTGCCGTTGGCACCGTTGCGGACGATGTCGTGGTTGTCCATCTCGTAGACGCCCGGCTCCGTCTCGCGGATCTGCAGCGAGTCGTCGTAGCTGTCGTGCCCGAGCTGACCGACGGGGAAGATGCCGGTGCGCTCGGTGACGAGCGGCTTGTTCATGAACGTGCACACCGACCGGGCGAACGGTCGCGACGGATCACCGGTGTGGAGCAAGGTCTCGCCGATGAACAGCAGCCGGCCCGACTTCACGGGGTGGCACACGAGCTCGATCGCGCCCTGCGTCGGTGCGGGTGCGAGCAACGTGACCCGCAGGTCGACGGTCGGGTTGATGATCGCGTGCGCGGGCGACCCCGCGACCATGTCGACCAGCGTGGCGAGCACGCCAAGACGCACGCGGTCGGTACCGGGCTTGAAGTACTCGGGCTGGATCTCGGCGCGCGCCAGCGCGAGGTCGCCTTCGGTCCAGAGGTTGATGCCGAGCCCACCCACGAAGCTCGGAACGAGGACTTCCGTCATGCCTGTCTGCTCATGCGCTGGGCACCGTATCGTCCTCTTCGACGACCGCGCCGCCCGAGACGTCGAGCAGTCCTGCTGCAGCCGCGAGCGCGACCGCGAGACCCGCGGCGCGTTCGTACACCGCCTGGAAGTAGTGCGGCGCGAGCCCCGCGCCCGGGAAGGGCAGCGGACCGAGCGACTCGACCAACGCGGTGGGGTCGACGCCGGGCGTGATCACGCGCACGGGCTCGTCGTCGACCGGATCGTCGACGTCTTCGCCCCAGAAGTCGCGCAGCTGCTGCGCGCTCGGCTTGCCGCTGCGCCCACGACGTCGACGGGACGGGCTCACGAGTCGTCCCCGTCGTCGGTGAGCACGGTCTCGGTGCGGATGCCGAGCGCGGCGCTGAGCTGGCCGTGGTCGAGGTCGGCCAGCGAGCTCGACTTGGGCAGCACGAGATCGGCGATGCGGCGCTTGCCCTCGACGACCTCTTCGACCCGTTCGTCGACGGTGCCGGGGCACACCAACCGGTGGCTGATGACGGTCTTGGTCTGGCCGATGCGCCACGCGCGGTCGCGCGCCTGGTCTTCCACCGCCGGGTTCCACCACCGGTCGTACAGCACGACGTGGTTGGCGGCGGTGAGGTTGAGTCCGGTCCCGCCGGCCTTCAGTGACAGCACCAGGGCGGCGGGCCCCTCACCCTCTTGGAAGCGCTTCACCATCGCGTCGCGCACGCCACGCGACAGGCCACCGTGGTAG
>DASXXX010000415.1:0-2890 GCA_036502765.1 Acidimicrobiia bacterium
GCGCAAGCACGACTCGAAGTCGAACGAAGCGATGATCAAGTACTTCATCATCGGCGTGCTGTCGTCGGCGATCATGCTCTACGGCATGTCGATCGTGTTCGGCGAGACCGGCGGCTCCACGCTGCTGGTCGACATCCGCCGGCACATCATCGTGCACGGCACGTCCACGTTGCTCGGCGTGGCCATCTTCCTCACCATCGCCGGCTTCGCGTTCAAGGTGAGCGCGGTGCCGTTCCACTTCTGGACGCCCGACACCTACGAAGGCGCGCCCACGCCCGTCACCGCGTTCCTGTCGACCGCGTCGAAGGCCGGTGGGTTCGTGGCGCTGCTCACGATCATCCGCTACGGGTTCTTCCCGTCGCAGGACTCGTGGGAACCCGTGCTCTGGGTGCTGGCGGCGGCGTCGATCATCTTCGGGAACCTCGTCGCGCTGCGCCAGACCAACATCGTCCGCATGCTCGCGTACTCGTCGATCGCGCAGGGCGGGTTCATCCTCGTCCCGCTCGCGGTCGCGGGCGACGGCGGTGCCGCGCGCGTGTCGTTCGAAGCTGTCCTCATCTACCTGTTCATCTACGCGGCGATGAACCTCGGCGCGTTCGCGGTGGTGATCGCGGTGGCACGCCGCACGGGCAGCGCGGAGATCGAGAGCTACGCGGGACTGGGCACGAGCGGACCAGGACTCGCGATCACGCTCACCATCTTCCTGTTCTCGCTCGCCGGCATCCCGCCGTTCGCGGGCTGGTTCGCCAAATTCGTGATGTTCCGCGCCGTGCTCGACGCCAATTCGCCGTCGGCGATCACCCTCGGTGTCATCGCCGCGCTCGGCTCGGTGGTCGCGTTCTTCTACTACGCCGGCGTGGCCCGCAAGATGTGGTTCCACGACCCGGCTCCCGAGGCCGCGGTGTCGCCGAAGGCGATCCCGGCCGCGCTCACCGTCGCCATCGGCCTGTGCGTCACCTTCACCGTCGTGGTCGGCGTCTACCCGCAGATCGTCGCCCGCATCGGCGAGCTCGCCTTCCCCATCTGACCCCCTTACTTTCTGGCAACCGGCGTCAGTTGGGCGGGATAATTCCGCCGAACTGACGCCAGTTCGATGGGTGACGTGATGAACAGCGCGCGGGACGAGATCGTCGAGCGGATCGGGCGGGAGGGGCCGATCGGGTTCGACGCGTTCGTGGAGCTCGCGCTCTACGGCGACGGTGGGTTCTTCACCCGGGCGCGCGGCGCGGGGCGGGCCGGGCGCGACTTCGTGACCAGCCCCGAGGTGGGCCCGCTGTTCGGCGCGCTCGTGGCGCGCGCGCTCGACGACTGGTGGCGCGACGCCGCCGAGCCCGATCCGTACCTCGTGATCGAGGCCGGCGCCGGACGCGGCCGCCTCGCCACCGACGTCCTCGCCGCAGGTCCCGACTGCGCGAGCGCGTTGCGCTACGTGCTGGTCGAGCGCTCGCCGGACCTGCGTGCCGCGCAGCGCGACCTGCTCACCGTCGAACCGTTCGAGGACGCGCTGGGTCCGATGGTGCGCGACGACGAAGACGCGCCCGTTCCGGTCACCGGCATGGGACCGATCGTCACTGCTCTCGACGATCTCCCCGCGGTAGCGCTCGACGGCATCGTGTTCGCCAACGAGCTGCTCGACAACCTGCCGTTCCGAGTGGTCGAACGGCGCGAGGGCGGGTGGTGGGAGGTGCGGATCGCAGCCGACGGCGACGACCTCGTCGAGAGCGTCGTGCCCGCGACGAGCGAGCTCGCAGTCGAGGCCGACCTCGTGGTGGCCGACGCCCCCGACGGCGCGCGCGTGCCGGTGCCGGTCGCACTCGTCGGTTGGTTGCGCTCCTGCGCGGCGGCGTTGCGACGCGGTCGCCTCGTGATCGTCGACTACACCGCGACTGGTGCCGAGTTGGTGGAGCGCGGCGACGCGGGGTGGCTGCGGACCTACCGGGAGCACGACCGCGGCGGCGCGCCGCTTGCCGCGCCGGGCGAGCAGGACGTCACCATCGACGTGCCCCGGGAGTACCTGGTGCACGCAGCCGAGCGAGCCGGGTTCCACCTCGAGCTCGACGTGACCCAGGCCGAGTGGCTGCGCGGGCTGGGTCTCGACGATCTGGTTGCCGAGGCGCGGCGCGAGTGGGACGCCCGCGCCCACGTCGGCGACCTCGAGGCCGTCCGCCACCGCAGCCGGGTCGGCGAGGGGGCCGCCCTGGCCGATCCGTCCGGCCTCGGCGCCCACCGCGTCCTCGTCTTCGGACGCTGACCGTGAACGGCGCGTAACGTGACCTCCGCTTGATCGACCGGTAGGACACGGGAGTCTGTGATGGCGGAGAAGGCGGACACGATCGCGTCGCTGCTGGCCGAAGGGCGCACGTTCCCGCCGCCGGCCGACTTCAGCGCGCACGCCCGCATCGCCAGCGCCGACATCTACGCCGAGGCCGACGCCGATCCCGAGGCGTTCTGGGCGAAGCAGGCGGAGTTGCTCGACTGGTTCGAGCCGTGGCACACGGTGCTCGAGTGGGACCTGCCGTTCGCGAAGTGGTTCCTCGGCGGGAAGCTCAACGCGTCGTACAACTGCCTCGACCGTCACGTCGACGCCGGCCGCGGCGACAAGGTCGCCTACCACTGGGAAGGCGAGCCCGGCGACACCCGCACCATCACCTACGCCGACCTCCTGCACGACGTGTCGCAGCTCGCCAACGCGCTCAAGGCCCTCGGCGTGCAGAAAGGCGACCGGGTCAACATCTACCTGGGCATGGTCCCCGAGCTGCCGATGGCGCTGCTCGCGTGCGCGCGCATCGGCGCCGCGCACTCGGTGGTGTTCGGCGGCTTCTCGTCCGACTCGTTGCGTGACCGCATCCAGGACGCCGGCGCCAAGGTGCTCATCACCGGCGACGGCGCG
>DASXXX010000416.1:0-24338 GCA_036502765.1 Acidimicrobiia bacterium
TCCCGCGCTGCACGCACGGGTCGCAACCCGCGCACGGGTGAGCCGGTCCAGATCGCGGCATCGAAGGGCGTGAAGTTCTCTGCAGGAGCCGCCTTCAAGTCAGCCGTGAACAAGTAGGTCCAGGCATCCGCCTGTTCCTGCAACTCTGACAATCCCTAGCGAAAGGTGGTGACCGTGCCTCCCGCAAAGAGACGCACAGCACGGAAGACAGCGGCGAAGAAGACGACGGCCCGTAAGCCGGCCAAGCGTCGTACCGTCAAGAAGGCAGCTGCGAAGAAGACGACGGCACGGAAGCCGGCCAAGCGTCGCACTGTGAAGAAGGCTGCGGCGAAGAAGACGACGGCCCGTAAGCCGGCCAAGCGTCGTACCGTCAAGAAGGCAGCGAAGAAGGCGCCCGCCAAGCGTCGGACCGCCAAGAAGGCTGCGGCGAAGAAGACGACCAAGCGGGCACCCGCGAAGCGTCGCGTCGCGAAGAAGACAGCTGCCAAGAAGGCAGCGAAGAAGGCGCCCGCCAAGCGTCGGACCGCCAAGAAGGCTGCGGCGAAGAAGACGACCAAGCGGGCACCCGCGAAGCGTCGGACCGTGAAGAAGGCAGCCAAGAAGGCGCCCGCCAAGCGTCGCACGGTGAAGAAGGCGGCGGCGAAGAAGACGACCAAGCGGGCACCCGCGAAGCGTCGCGTCACCAAGCGCCGCTAGTCAGCACCACCAGCGTTGTTGCGAAGGGGCCCCTCGGGGCCCCTTCGTCGCGTCTGGACACCCTGAGTTGACCGCCGCTCTCCGCCGACCTACAGGTCGGTCAACCGCTTGAACTTCTCGCCGCCAGCTTCGGTGATCTCCTGGCGGATGAGTTCTTCGAAAGCCGCCCTTTGCGCGTGCTCTTCGCGGGTGCCCACTTGGATTCCCATGGTGCTGAGCCATTGGCTGTGGTGGCACAAGAGGGCTTGGATCTTTGCTGTGACGTCGAGGTCGCTCACGGGTTCGATGTGGTCGATGACTTGGGGTTCGAAGAGGAGGAGTTGCTTCGGGCGGTGGGGGGTGCCGGCGGAGGGGAAGAAGTGGGGGTCGCGGGCGGCGACGATGCCGTCGATCACGAGTTCGCCGGCGCGGCGGTGGTCCGGGTGCAGGCGGTACTGCTTCCAGGGATCGTGACCGAACACGACGTCGGGCCGGACGGCGCGGATCACCCGGCACACCTGCTCTCGACGCCGCGCGTCGGCTTCGAGCTCGCCGTCGACCGCGTCGAGGAAGTGCACCTCGCGCGCGCCGAGCGCCTGCGCCGCGGCGCGCTGTTCCTCGCGGCGGGTGGCCACGAGCGCGGCGAGGTCCTGATCGGGCTCCCACGTCCCCTTGGAGCCGTCGGTGAGGATCAACAACTCGACGTGCGAACCACCGCGCGCCCACTTCGCCAGCGTCGCGCCGCAGCCGAACTCGATGTCGTCGGGGTGGGCGCCGACCGCGAGGACTCGGGCGCGGGCCTCGGCGTCGGTCGTGGTCACGACGTCGCGGATTCGAGCGACGTGCCCAACGCCACCAGGTCGTCGGGGACGTCGACGTCGAACGCGAGGTCGCGGTCGCGCACCACACGTAGCCCGAGGCCCAGCCGGCGCGCCTCGGCGGCGTGGCGGCGGAACGAGTCGGGTCCGTAGGCGAAGCGGAACTCGGCGCTCGACGGGACCGACAGCACCGGAGTGCCGTCGTCGCGGTGGCAGGGCACGAGTGCGACGACCGGCTGGGAGGCGTCGCGGGTGAGCCGCGCGAGATCGTGCGCTCGCGGGAGATCGGCATGGGCGACGACGACTCGACCGATTCCGAGCGCACGGAGGTGATCGCGTCCGAGGGTCGCGGCGGCGTCGAGCGAACCGGGGTCGTCGAGCACCTCGAGCCCGAGGTCGGTGGCCCACACCCGCACGTCGGGATCCGACGACACCACGACGACCGGCAACTCGCCGGCCGCGTGGACGACCTGCTCCGCCCAGCGGCGACCCAGCGCGGCGCGTTCGGCGCTGTCGAGCGAAGCGGCGAGGCGAGCCTTGCCCAGCGCGAACGCGCGAATCGGGATCACCGCGCCGGAGGTCTGGGCGCGGGAGGCGTCGGGGAACATCGGTCCACGTATGCTACCGAGCGTGGGGTCCGAGACGTCCGTGGCCGTGATCGGCGCCGGTTCCTGGGGCACCACCGTTGCCGCGATCATGAGCGAGCACGCACCCACGACGCTGTGGGGACGCGACGGCGCTCTCGTGGCCGAGATCGACGAGCGACACAGCAACTCGCGCTACCTCGGTGGCATCACCCTGCCCGACGCGCTCCGCGCCACCGTCGACCTCGAAGCCGCCTGCGCGGCCGCGACGGTGGTGGTGATGGCGGTGCCGTCGCACGGGTACCGCGCGGTGCTCGAGCGGGCCGCACCGGCCATCCGGCCCGACGTGCCGGTGGTCAGCCTGGCCAAGGGCATCGAGCAGGGCACGCTGCTGCGTATGACCGAGGTGACGCGCGAGGTGCTCGTCGACCACGCCGCCGATCGCGTCGCCGTGCTCACCGGCCCCAACCTGGCCCAGGAGGTCGCCGAGGGCCAGCCGGCCGCGTCGGTGATCGCCTGCGCCGACCAGGACACCGCGCGCGAGCTGCAACAGCTCTGCATGAGCCGGAGCTTCCGGGTGTACACCAACCCCGATGTCGTGGGCTGCGAGGTCGCGGGCGCGATGAAGAACGTGATCGCGATCGCATCCGGCACTGCGGCCGGCCTCGGCTACGGCGACAACACCCAGGCCGCGTTGATCACGCGCGGGCTGGCCGAAGTGGCTCGCCTCGGCGTCGCGCTGGGTGGCGAACCGATGACGTTCGCCGGACTCGCCGGGCTGGGTGACCTCGTCGCCACGTGCACGAGCGCGAAGAGCCGCAATCGGAGCGTCGGCTTCGAGCTGGGTCTCGGCCGGTCGCTCGACGAGATCGTGGCGCAGACGAACACGGTGGCCGAGGGCGTGCGCAGCACCGCGGCGTTGCTCGAGCTCGCCGCGCGCGTCGGCATCGAGATGCCGATCGCGTCGATGGTGGGAGCGGTGTTGTACGAGGGCCGGCGACCTGCCGACCTGGTGCCCGAGCTCATGCTGCGCGAGGCGAAGGCAGAACTGCACGGGTTCTCGTGAGCGGCGCCTCGTGAGCGCCTTCTCGTGACGGGGGCCGGATCCGATCGCTTCGAGGCGTCGAGCACCATCGGCGTGCTCGGCGGCAACCGCGACGCCACCGTCGACCGTCGCGGCCTGGTGACACCGCGCGCCACGACGTGGGAGCTCGACTGGTGGATCGGCGCCGACGACCGGTGGCACGTGCCGAAGCGGGAGGCCGCGGTGCGCCAGCACCTCGTCGACGGGATGCCGGTGGTGCAGACCGCGATGCGCGTGCCGGGCGGCGACGCGGTGCACCGCGTGTACGCCGCGCCGATGGGCGACGTGGGTGAAGTCGCGGTGGTCGAGATCAGCAACGAGTCGCCGGCGCCGTTCGTGGCTGCGCTCGTGGTGCGTGGTGCGGCGGCCCTGGATCTCGACGGCGCGACCGTGTACGCCGACGGCCGGAGCGCGATCCGGACGTCGCGTCCGCCCTCGCGCTGGGCGGCAAGTGTCGACGGCTCCACCGAGGAGACGGTCACGAGCGGCGACGCCGTCGACGGGCCGTTCGCGCACCGCCAGGACCGCGGCGCGCGGCTCGTGGGCGCGTTCCTGTTCCCCGTGGCGCACCGCACCGTGCTCCGCGCCGTCCTGAGTCTGGGCACCCAGGGGATCGGAGCCACCGAACCGGGTCCGCTGCCCGACGCCGCTGCCGTCGCGCGCGGATGGCAGGCCCAGCTCGACCGCGGCCTGCGCGTCGAGCTGCCCGACGAGCAGCTGCAACGCGCGGTCGAGACCGCACGCGTCGCCACCGTGTTGGCCGGCCAGGCGTGGCGGGTCGAACCCGAGGTGGCGGCGGTGCTCGAGGACTGGGGCCTCGACGCCGAGGCCGCGGTGGCGTGGGGACGGCTCACCGGTCGGGCCCGTCGCAAGCTCCGCCGCCGCGATCCGGGTCGGGCGACGTGGTCGGAGGCGCTCGCGCGCACGGCGGTTCCCGACGCCCAGCTGCTCGCGACGCTGCGATCGCTGCTCGTGCAGGAGCACGACGCCGGTGTCGCGCTGTTCACCGACTGGCCGCGCGAGTGGCTCGGTCAACCGATCGACGTGCGCGACGCACCGACGCGGCTCGGTCCGGTGTCGTGCTCGGTGCGCTGGCACGGTGAACGCCCCGCGCTCCTGTGGGAGGGACCCGAGGGTACGACCTTCACCGCGCCCGGACTCGACTCCACGTGGTCGTCGAGTGAACCGCGCGGCGAGGCGCTGCTGGAGCCCTTCACGACCTGATCTGGCCACGCGGCTGACGACGATCCCGACAAGGTCGGAACCGTGGGGCATGACGGGTGGCCGAGATCCGGGCGCGCATCGGTCGGCGTGCGCTCGTTGCTCCGGCACTGGTTCGCGCGGAGCCTCGTGGGATCGGTCAGGGCGTGGTTCCGGTTCGAGGACCACCAAGCGACGGTTCGATGGCGCGGGATCCGCGTCGAGATCAGAGGCCGGGGAACCGGAGCGTGAGGAGCTCCCAAGCTCGTAGCGCGGTCCGACCGTCGAAGGGCGCGAGCTCGGCGCCGGTGAGGTCGACGGCGAACCCGGTGAGTGGCGAGCCGTCGCGTGCGACCGTGACCTCGGTGTCGACCGCGGTGCGGTTCACCACCCGCAGGATCAGTGCGCCGGAGTCGTCGCGCAGGAGGGCCGAGACTTCCGCGCCCTCGACGTCGAGTGCGCTCCCGCGCGCCGGGCCGCTTGCCCCCGGCCACCCACCGCCGCGCACCCGCTCCAACGACACGAGCACGTCGTCGGCGATTGCGGGCAGGTCGGCGGTGGACACATCGCCGCGGTGCACCACGACCGCGTAGTCGAGCGCGAGTGCTGTCTGCAGCTGCGGACCCTGGAGCCGATCGAGCGGACCGGCAGGGTTGGGGCGCAGCAGTGGCTCGGAGCGCGACAGGTAGCCGGTGGCCCGCACCAGCGTCAGTGCGAGCTCGGTACCGCCTTCCACGACTTCGTACTCGAGGAGTCCGTCGTGGACGAGGGAGAGGCCCACATCGTCGCCCGCTCCATCGTCGGCCGAGCAGTCGACGAACCGCCGGGACACGAACGTGGGGAGCCCGAACTCGTGCGGGCCGCCCTCGGCGGTGAGACCCCGGTGCACGACCGCGAACGCGCACTCGGCGTCGGACCCGTCGACCGGCGCGGGCAGCGGGAAGTGCGCACGCAGGCGGTGGTCGCGCACGCGGTGATCCAGCTCCACGTGCACCCGCACGAACCGCTCGCCGGTGCGCAGCTCGTAGGTGGTGACGATGTCGGTGGTGACGCGCTCGTCGCTGCGGATCGAGCACGCACGCTCGTCGCCGATGGCGCGGGCGGGCAGCGCGTAACGGGCGGTGACCACGATCCGGGCTCGGACCGGTCCCGACTCGGTGACCGTCACCGCGACCGATTCGGGTCGGTCGACGACCGTGTCGACCGCCGGCGGTGAGTAGTTGTAGGTGTCGCCGCCGTCACCGCCGTCGACGTACCGGTTGCACCCGGCCACGGTCACGCCTCCGCCGGTCACTGTGAGCGTGCCGTCGGTGGGGTCGACCACCGCGCGCACATGCTCGTTCTCGAGTTCGAGCCCCTCGGCGCGCACCGCCGTCTGCGGCCCGTCGCCCTCGACCGCGCGGTACGACCGCCACCCGAAGCCCGGCACCGCGTCGATCGCCACCAGCACGTCGCGCACCGGCGCGCGCCGCTGGCGGATCGAGATGGTGGCGCCCGCCTCACCCAGCGCGAGGAGCGCTTCCTTGGTGGTCTCGAGGTCGACCTCGGCCTCGCCCGGCGCGGCGTCGTGGAAGGTGAACTCGTGACTGCCGTCGGCCAACTCCTCGTGCTCCACGCGCGTGATGCGGGCGCCGGCGAGCTCGGGTCCGCGCATCATCTCCAACACCCAGCGGATCTTCTGCCCCACCACGACGGTCGAGATGCCCTCGTCGGTGGTGGTCGTGTGCACCACCTGGGTGGGGCACGCGGCGCCGTCGTCGAGCGCGACCAGGTGCACCGGGCCGCGGCCCGGGAGCGGGACGCTCACCACCCCGGGTCGTGCGCGCGCGGCGCTGTTGACGACGATGGTCGACGATGCCGGGACGTCGACGGTCGTGGCGAGCGTACGCACCGCCTCGCGCGTGAGGGCCTCGCCGACGTGGCGCGCTTCCTGGTAGCGCACGCGCACGGCTTCCACCACGTCGTCGGCGCTGCACGCGCACGAGGAGTCGTGCGCGCTGTTGAGGACCAACTGGCGCCAGCCGACATCGAGCAGCGCGGCGGGATAGTCGGCGGGCGCGAGCAACAACGCCGACAGCGGTTCGGCGTACCGCTCGAGGCTGCGCTCGGCGCGCGCCGCGAGCTGGTGGACGTCGACCCGGTTCGACGCCACGCCCATGAGCACGTTGGCGCGCGCGCCGGAGCGAAGCTCACCGTCCCAGGTGGCGAGGCCGTCGGTGGGTTGCTCGCGCACGTACTCGCCGAGTGACGTGACCGCGAACCGGTAGTCGTCCTGGAGCTCGTTGGCCGCCATCACCACCTCACCCAGCCAGGGCTGGGGGAGCAGGTGGTCGGACCCGTTCATGAGGAGCATGTCGCCGCCCGGCAGCGCGGCGGCGCCGAGCTCGGCGTCGTAGCCGCGGGCGCGTGCCACCAGCTGCGCGGGGTCCTTCGGGATGTCGCGCCCGTTCGAGTAGGAGCCGAAGAGGTACTCGGCGCGCACGGTCGAGCCATCGGGCGCGCGCCACCAGAACGCGGTCTGGTCGATCGCCGACGGCACACCGCGCCACACCACCGCGTGTTCGAGGCCGGCAAGGTGCAGGAGCTGGGGCATCTGCGCGATGTGGCCGAACATGTCGGGCAGGTAGCCGACGCGCATCGAAGCGTCCCCGCCCAGCGCCGAGGCGCGCGCCATGCCGTGCTGCAGGTTCCGGATCATGGTCTCGCCCGACACCATGAACTCGTCCATCAGGATCATCCACGGTCCGACCTGCAGGCGTCCGGTGGCGGCGAGGGCGCGCAGACGCGGCTCGGCTTCGGGACGCACCGCGAGGTAGTCGTCGATCACCGCGGTCTGGCCGTCGAGCAGGAACCGGGTGAACGAGGGGTCGGCCTCGAGGAGGTCGAGGAGGTCGTCGACGAGGTGCACGAGCTGCACGCGGTAGCGCTGGAAGGGCGCGTACCACTCCCGGTCCCAGTGGGTGTGGGGGACGATGCCGACGGATTTCACCGGCTCAGGATACGAGCGCGGTCAGTCGCTGCCGATCCAGCGGTACCCGATGCCGGGTTCGGTGACGATCAGGCGCGGGTTGGCGGCGTCGTCGCCGAGCTTGCGTCGCAGCTGGCCCACGTAGACGCGCAGGTAGTTGCTCTCCGACCCGTACCCGCGCCCCCACACCTGGCGCAGCAGGTACTCGTGCGTGAGCAGCTTGCCGGGCTGGGTCGCGAGCTGCTCGAGCAGGGCGAGCTCGGTCTTGGTGAGGTGCACGACCGCGCCGTCGAGGCGCACCTGCTTGCGCAGCAGGTCGACCTCGAGGCTGTCGACGACGACGACCGCGGGCGCCGACGACGCCTGCGGCACCCTTCGCAGCACCGCGCGTACGCGGGCGAGCACCTCCTCGACGTCGAACGGCTTGGTCACGTAGTCGTCGGCGCCGGCGTCGAGCGACTCGATCTTGTCCTGTTGGCGATCGCGCGCGGTGAGGACGACGACGGGCACGTCGCTGAACGAGCGCATGCGCCGGAGCGCCTCGATCCCGTCGAGATCGGGGAGACCCAGATCGAGCAGCACGACGTCGGGTCGGTCGTCGGCGACGAGCACCAGGCCCTCCTCGGCGTTGGGGGACTCGAGCACCTCGAACCCGCGCGCCTTCAGGCTCGTGCGCAGCGCGCGGCGCAGCGACGTGTCGTCCTCGATCACCAGCACGGTCGTCATCGCGCCCCCGCCGTCATCGTGATCCGGCCGGCATCACGAACACGAACGTCGCGCCCCCGCCGTGCGTCTCCTCGCACCATACGCGGCCGCCGTGCGCGGTCACGAGTGCGTGCACGATGGCGAGGCCGAGACCGGTGCCGCTGGCGTCGGGACGCGCGTCGACGCGGGCGAACTCCTCGAAGATCCGTTCGCGCTCCTCCTCGGGCACCCCGGGCCCGTGATCGGCGACCCGCACCTCCACCTCGGCCGGCCCCTGGTCGTGTCGCGGTCCGGGGCAGCACGACACCAGGATCTCCGACCCCGGCGGCGCGAAGCGCAGCGCGTTCTCGAGCAGGTTGCCGAAGACCTGTTCCATCATCTGGACGTCGACGTCGACGTCGCCGAGCGTGGCCGGGATGTCGAGGCGCACCCGGTGGGCGCGGGCCAGCGGGCGCAGCCGTCGGATCGCGGCCTGGGCCAGGTCACTCAGCTCGACGCGCTGGCGGCGGACCTCCAGGCCACCGGCGCGGATGCGGCTCAGCTCGAGGATGTTGGTCACCAGCCGTTCCAAGCGCTCGGTCTCGTCGTAGATGGTGTCGAGCAGCTCGGTGCGGTCGGCGGGGGAGAGGTCGAGGTCGGGCGCGCGCAGCGTCGACGACGCGGCCTTGATGGAGGCCAACGGCGTGCGCAAGTTGTGCGTGACCGCGGAGAGGAACCCCGAGCGCGTGCGCCCGACCTGCGCGTCGATGCGCGCGTCGCGCGCCTCGTCTTCGAGTCGGAGGCGGTCGATGGCCGCCGCGAGCCCTGCGACCAACGCTTCGAGCAACGCCCGATCCGAGCTCGCCAACGGGTGCTCGCGGCTCGCCACCGCTTCGACCTCGAGCGGCGCGATGCGCACGACGGTCGTCGCCCCCGTCGCCCCCGGCCCGTTGGCGACGGTCGTGGCCGACGACGTGCGCACGGTGCAGCGCACCAGCCGGAACAAGGCGACGAGTGCGTCGGCGGCACCCGCGACCACCGCCGCCGGATCCTCACCGGCCATCAGCCGCGTCGTGAGGTCGAGGCGGATGTGCGTCTCGCGTTCGCGTTGCTCGGCGGTGCGGCGCGCCGCGTCCAGCCGTGAGACCGTCCATCCGAGGACCGCCGACGCGGCGGCGAACACGACGAGGGCGGCGAGGTCGTCCTCCTTCTGGACGTCGAGGCTGTTGGTCGGCGCGGTGAAGTAGTAGTTCAACGCGAGGAACGCGGCGACCGTGCCGACGACCGCGGGGGCGCGCCCGAGGAGGGTCGCGACCAGCGCGGCGAGGAGCAGGAGGAGCGCCGCGGTCGTGAGGTCGGCGTCGAAGGCGCGTGCCACGAGCGTGGTCGCGCCCACGATGGCCAGTGCGAGCAGGACGCGGATGCCGTTCTTGACGGCATCTTGACGCGTCACGGCCTGGCGCTGACGGTCTGTTGACGAAGGCCCCACGACGATGGGCGCATGGCCACGACTGTCACCGATCCGAGCCTAGAGCCGCGCCCTGACTCGGGCGCTGCTCCCGGGGGCGGAGCCAACCACCGCGGTGAGCCGCCGACGGACACCGACTCACCCGCGGGCCGTCGGCGGTCGCGACGGCCCGACATCACCACCATGATGCTCGGTCGCAAGATCCGCACCGACCAGGAGATCCACGAGCGGCTCGACAACCCCACCGCACTGGCGGTCTTCGCCAGCGACGCGTTGTCGTCGGTGGCGTACGCGACCGAGGAGATGCTCACCGTCCTCCTGATCGGCGGGGCCGGCCTCCTCGCGTTCGGGACGCTGGTCCCGCTCACGCTCGGCATCGTCGCCCTGCTCGTGATCCTGGTGTTCTCGTACCGCCAGACGATCAAGGCCTACCCGAGCGCGGGCGGCGCGTACATCGTCACCCGCGACAACTTCGGCGTGCTCCCCGCGCAGGTCGCCGGCGTCGCGCTGCTCACCGACTACATCCTCACCGTCGCGGTGAGCACGTCGGCCGGTGTCGCCGCGCTCTATTCCGCGTTTCCGAGTTTGTACACGTACCGAGTGCTCATCGCGGTGGCGCTGATCTGGATCATCGCGTTCATGAACCTGCGGGGCGTGAAGGAGTCGGGGCGGATCTTCGCCGTCCCCACGTACGGCTTCGTCATCTCCATCCTCGGGCTCATCATCGTCGGCGTGATCAAGTCGATCGTGGGCGGGCTCGACCCGGTGCACGTGCATCACGCGGCCGTGGCCGCGGGCGCCGGCGGATCGCTGGGCATCTTCCTGCTGATGAAGGCCTACGCGGGTGGCTCCACCGCCATGACGGGTGTGGAGGCCATCTCCAACGGCGTGCCCGCGTTCAAGCCGGTGGAGTGGAAGAACGCCCGCAAGGTCCTCGGCTGGCTGGGCGTGCTGCTCGGCGCGATGTTCATCGGGATCTCGTTCCTGGCGTGGAAGGTGCACCCGTTCCCGAGCACCAAGGAGACGGTCCTCAGCCAGATCACGCGATCGGTGATGGGAAGTGGCACGGTCGGGAACATCGCCTTCTTCGTCATTCAGGCGATGACCGTGCTCATCCTGGTGCTCGCGGCGAACACGTCGTTCGCCGATTTCCCGCGGCTCGCGAGCTTCCACGCCGAGGACCACTTCCTGCCGTCGCCCCTCACCAAGCGCGGACGGCGCCTGGTGTTCGCCAACGGGATCCTCGTGCTCGCGGGCCTCGCCACCGTGGTGACGGTGATCTTCGGGGCCAGCGTCGCCCGCCTGATCCCCCTCTACGCGATCGGCGTGTTCACGTCGTTCACACTGTCGCAGGGTGGTATGGCCAAGCGCCACCTGACGCTGAAGGAGCCGGGCTGGAAGACGGGTCTCTGGGTCAATGGCACCGGCGCGGTGGCCACGCTGGTCGTGGGCATCGTGATCGCGGTCACCAAGTTCACCCACGGCGCCTGGATCATCATGATCATCGTGCCGGTGACGGTCGCGGTGCTGGTGAGGGTCAACAAGCACTACGACCACGTGGCGACGAAGCTCGACGAGCCCGACCCCGAGCTGGCCATCGCCACGAGCAATCGCCTCGGCGCCGTGGTCCTGGTGTCACGCGTCGACGACGGACTCGACCGGGCGATGCGCTACGTCGACCACCTCGACGGCGATCGCGTGCGAGCCGTGCATGTCGGACCCGAGGATCGCAACCTCGGGGCCGCGTTCTGGGCCCGCTACGGGTGCAAGCTCGAGTTCGTGGAATCGCACGGCGGCCTGGTGAAGACAGCGCGTGCCGTCGTGCAGAGCGAACGGGCCGAGTACCCCGACCACCTCTGCGCAGTAGTGGTGCCCGAGACCATCGAGGAACCCCGGCTGCGCCACGTGCTCAGGCACAACGACGCGCTGCGGCTGAAGGCCGGGATGCTGTTCGAGAAGGGCATCGTCGTCGTCAACATCCCCACCACCGACGCCGACGACACGCTCCTCACCCGTCCGCCGCGTCGTCACGTCGCGCTTGTCCCCGTGGCCACCCTCCACGAGGGAGCTCGAGAAGCACTGCGGGTCGCCGAACTGTTGCGCCCCGTACAGGTACGGGCGGTGCACATCGCGGAGATCGCCGACGAGGCGGACACCATCGAGGAGCAGTGGGCCGCCCAGCACCTCCCGGTACCGCTCGACATCGTCGCCGCGCCCTACCGCGAGCTGGGTGAGCCGCTGCTGCACGAGGTCGAGGCGCTCAAGGCCGAGGGTGCCGACCTGGTCACGGTGGTGATCGGCGAGTTCGTGCCGAAGTGGTGGCAGCACGGGCTGCACAACCACCGCGCCCTGCAGATGAAGGCTCGGCTGTTGTTCGAACCCGGTGTGGCCGTCGTGTCGGTGCCCCACCACGTGTGAGCGGGTGAGGCACCGACATGCAGGTGCCCGAGCTCGAGTCGTCAGTCGACGACGGTGCGCAGCGTGAGGAGCGTGTCCTCGGCGCCGCGGTAGTAGGCGATCTTGCCGTCGCGGAACTTCCAGTAGTGGTGCAGCAGCATCTCGGCCTCGCGTCCGGTGGTGCGCGACTTCACGCGGTACCGCACGACGGTGAGCACGGTGTCACCGTCGCCCATCAGCTCGAGCGTCGTGAACTCCAGCAGTTCGGTCGCGCCGGCGAGCTGCACGAAGAACTCGGTGACCTCCTCCTTGCCGTGGCGCACGCCCCACCACGGCACTTCGGTCGACGACGCGTCGGATGCCCAGTCGACGTCGTCGGTCAGCGTGTCGAGGATCGCGGGCAGGTCCCCTCGACCGAAGGCTTCGTAAACGGCTTGGATGGTCTTGACGTTGTCGTCGGCGCTCATGTGACGGCCCCTCTCGTGGCGTGATGTTCCGACGCGATTCGCAGCGAGCGGTGCGATGGATCACGGCTAACGTCGACCGGTGCCCGGCGTCGATCCTGCAGGCTCCGATCCTTTTGGGCTCGACTTCGCCCGCACGTCGGTGTTCATCGACTTCGACGGCACCATCAGCACCACCGACGTCGGGGTGCACGTGCTCTCGAAGGCCGCGCCCGACGCGTGGCGTGCCATCGACGAGCAGTTCCGCCACGGCGTGATCGACAGCCGCGAGTGCATCCTCGACGAGTGGGAGCTCGTCGAGGGCGACGAGGCGACGCTGCGCGCCATCGCCGCCGAGGTGACGCTCGATCCGGGCGTGGGCCCGCTGGTCGACGCGTTGCGCGCTGCGGGTGCGGAGCTCACCGTCGTCTCCGACGGCTTCGGGTTCTACGTGGAGGACGCGGTCAAACCGTTCGGGCTCGACGTACTGACGAACACAGTCGACTTCACGACGCGTGAGCTGCTCTTCCCGAACGAGGACCGGTGTTGCGCGTGCGCGTCGTGCGGTACGTGCAAGCAGGCCCCGATCAAGGACGCGCAGTACCGCGGACAGGCCACGATGCTGATCGGCGACGGCGCCAGCGACCGCAAAGCGGCGTTGCTGGCCGACGTGGTGTTCGCCAAGGACGCGCTGGCGTCGTGGTGCACGGCGTTCGGAGTGGAGTTCACGCCGTTCGACACGCTCGACGACGTGCACGGCATGCTCTTCCCGTCGTGAACGTCGCGTTCGGCACCGACGAGCACACCGCGCTCGCCGTAGCGTGATCGGATGCGCATTCTCGCCGCGTGTTCCCTGGGTGGCTCGGGTCATCTACAGCCGATGCTTCCGTTTCTCGACGCGGCACGGCGTGAAGGGCGCGAGACTCTGGTTGTCGCACCACCGGCGCTGAGCGACATGGTCGCAGTGGCGGGCTATGACTTCTCGCCGGGCGGAGAACCCGCCGAGTCGTTGATCGCGCCGATCCGCGAGCGACTCCCGATCGCGCCTCCGCGAGAGGCCGCCGTTGTGGCGAACCGGGACCTGTTCGCCGCACTGGCGACGGATGCGATGTTGCCGTCAATGCGCGCTCTCGTCGAATCGTGGCGGCCCAACCTGATCATTCGAGACCCAAGCGAATACGCGTCAGCGATCGTTGCACAAGAAGCTGCTACTCCAGTGGCGCAGATCGCGATCGGTCTCGCTGAAGTCGAGTGGAACTCCATCGAGATTGCTGCTTCGGCACTCGAACAGCGATACCGAGGACTCCCTGCGATCCTCCGCGCGTCGCCCTACGCCACACGATTCCCAGCCTCGCTGGACCCGTCACGTTTTCCGAGCACGCAACGCTACGACGATGCCGTCTCGCAAACGCCGTCGCTGCTGCCTGATTGGTGGAACGGTTCACGACATCCACTGATCTATGTGACGTTCGGAACCGTGCTCGGTCACATGACGATTGCAAACGAGGTGTATCGCGCCGCGCTCGACGCAGTCAGCGAACTCGAAGCGCGAGTGCTGCTGACGGTCGGCCGTCGCTTCGATCCAATGTCCCTCGGCGTCGTACCTGGCAACGTGCACGTCGAACAATGGGTCGACCAGAACGACGTCTTCCGAGAAGCTGCGGTGGTCGTGTGCCACGGCGGTTCAGGCACAACGTTCGGCGCACTGCGAGCTGGGCTCCCGGTCGTGGTCGTCCCGCTCTTCGCGGATCAGCACGCCAACGGCGTCAAAGTCGTGCAGTCGGGATCTGGGGTCGTCGTCGATCTGCATCAACGACAGTTCGGCCGCCCACCCTTCGAGCGAAGCGACTCCCCTCGCGTCGCCGACGCCGTTCGCACCGTGCTCTCCGACTCGACGTACCGCCAGCACGCGCGAGTCGTCAGCGACGAGATCGTTCTCGCACCCACCGCCGGCGAAGTTCTACGCGGCCTCGTCGACACCGCGGGCGCGCCATGACTCGCCGCTCGCGGTCCGCAGTCTGATTGTGCGGGATCGTTTGGACCCAGGTCTCGCGTCGCGGCGAGATCAGGACGAATCGGCGCCGTAGCCACCTGTGCAGGATCGCCCTCTCTGTCCAGGTGACCTATCCAGCCCCAGTCGTCCAGAGAGCCGCGGCTCGAAGATCCACGCGGGTAGGTTCGGCGCCGTGACCGCCACGTCCGCCGAGCGCACCACGTCTCCTGCTCCCACCCGCAAGATGGGGCCGACCTTGCGGCTGGAGCGGAAGTTCTGGGAGGCGGGCGACCAGGTGGTCGTCGGCATCGACGAGGTCGGTCGGGGCGCGTGGGCCGGACCAGTGACGGTGGCCGCGGTGGTCTCCGCGCCCGAGCACGTGCGCGGCGTGCACGACTCCAAGCAGCTCACGCGGGCCGAGCGCGAGAAAGCGGCGCGCTCGGTGCGGCGGTGGGCGCTGGGTGTCGGCGTCGGCCACGCCTCCTACGAGGAGTGCGACGAGCTGGGCATGACCGAGGCGCAGCGCGTCGCCGCCATGCGCGCGCTCGCCGAGCTCGAAGACCAGGGCTTCGTGCCCGACCGCATCGTGCTCGACGGGAACCACGACTACCTGAAGATGCCGACCAAGGTCACCACCGTGATCAAGGGCGACACGAAGTGCCTCGCGGTCGCCGCGGCGTCGTGCGTGGCCAAGGTGACGCGCGACCACATGATGATGGAGGAGGCGGAGCACTACCCGATGTACGACTTCGAGTCGAACGTCGGCTATCCCGCCCCCGCCCACAAGCTCGCGCTCGCGGGCTACGGCCCGAGCGCGATCCACCGTCGGTCGTGGATCTTCATGGACTCGCTGTGCTGGCGGGGCGTGCCGCCTGCACCGGGGCGCCTGTTCATCTAGCGTTCCAGCAGGGGCCGCCCGAGAAGGGAGGTCGAAACGGAGGTGCGCGACATGGACGTCGACCTTCCCGAGGTGCACGCCCGATCGCTCGACCACGCCCGGCGCGCGATGGCCGGCGTCGGCGACGACCAGTGGGACGAGCTGTCCGACTGCGATCCGTGGACGGTGCGCGAGCTCGTGAACCACGTGGTCACCGGCAACTACTGGGCCGCGGAGCTCGGCTCCGGTCTCACCATCGAGGCCGTGGGCGACCGGCTCGACGGTGACATCCTCGGCATCGACCCGCTCCGGGTCTACGACGACTCGTCGCTCGTCGCCGCGGCGGTGTTCCGCGCGCCGGGTGCGATGGAGCAGCCGTGCGCGGTGTCGTACGGACCGGTCCCGGGTTCGGTGTACTGCGGCCACCGCTTCCTCGACGTGCTGATCCACGGATGGGACGTCGCCGCCTCCACCGGTCAGGACACCACCCTCGATCCCGACCTGGTCGAGGCGTGCTTCGCGGTGATCGAGCCGCAGATGGACATGCTCGCGGCCAGCGGCATGTTCGGGAACCGGATCGACCTGCCCGACGACGCCGGCCGGCAGGCCCAACTGCTCGGGTTGCTCGGGCGTCGAGTCCAGGGGCCGGACGCCTGACGCCGTAGTGTCTGGGGCATGGGTCAGTTCATCACCGTGACCGCGCGCGCGGGCTCGTCCCCGTCGGTGCGCATCTTCGACCTCAACCGCTCGCTCACCGGCATGGCCATCGAGCGGTATGCGTCGGCCGCCGCGGTGAAGGGGGGCGACCATCGCCCGCCCGCCGTGCTCGCCAAGCGTCTGTTCGACCTCGGCGTCACGTCGGTGACGGTGTACTCGAGCGCGGTGGCCGTGGTGGCCCCGACCGACCTGTGGCCCGCGCTGGAGTCGCAGATCGTCGAGACGATCGAGCACCTCTTCGGTTACTACGGCGACGACGCCGGCTGGTCAGCCGAATCGCTGCGCGCCATCGGCGTCGAACCCCTCCCGATCCTCTTCGAAGCCCCCAGCGCGTAGCGGCCGCCTCGATCGGAGCTGTCCGTGGCCCCGGTCCCGGCACGCCTCCCGCGGGCAGGTGCAGTGACGTGGGGGACCGGGGTTGCTTTCACTCTCCGCCTCGAAGTGGGGAATGTCACCCCTCTTCTTCTGCGCGGAAACGCCGTCAGGCCGAGATGACCGCGAGCGCGGTGTCCTTGTCGTCGTGGCCTTCGATGTGGACGATCAGGCCATCGGTGACGAGGAACACCTGGTAGAAGCGCGGGCCGCGGCCCGACTCGTCCTCGGACCATTGGACTTCCACCAGGCCCGCGATCCCGTTCGGTCCAGTGGTCGTGTCGAGCATGCTGCCGCTGACCCCGCCGTCGAGCAGACGCCGGTAGGTCGCCACGATGTGGTTCCGATCGTGGCAGTAGCCGGGTGAGTCGGGATCGTCGCCCCAGGTCGCATCCGGGGCGAGCAAGGCTCCGAGCGCGTTCAGGTCACGGCCGTTGAACGCTGAACGGAGGCGGTCTGCCATCGACTCCACGACGAAACTCTAGGACCGAAACCGACGGACTCAGCCCGCGACGGATCAACGCTCACCGGAGCCGTCCGGTGGAGAGCCGTCTGGGGGCGTCAGGACAGCAGCTCGATCTCGTGGCCTTCTCGACGTCGCGCGACGACACCCGGAGCGCGAAGAGTCCCGGCCTCCGAAACTTCCCGCGGGCAGGTCTCGGTGATCCCAGAGGCCGGGACAACCGGAGAATCGACGGCGAGAGGCAACCCGTTACGGGGTCGTGACGGAGGTCACCTCACACAGTCCGACCGTAAGGGGATAGGTACCCGTTGACGGATCGAACATACGTTCGATAGGGTCGGATGGTGGCCATCGCACACCTCCCTCGACTTCCTCGCCGGGACGACGAGGCCCGCGCGCACCTGCACGAGGTGGCGCGGGGCGCGGCGCCGGTGGTGCTGGCGCGCGATCGGGCGGTGCCGCTCGCGGGTGAGCTGGGCGAGCTCGTCCCCGACGGCACGGTTGCCCGCGGCTCGGTGCTGCGGGTCACCGGACGTCCGGGCGCGGGCGCGACCACGATCGGCTTCGAGCTCGCGGCCGCGGTCACCGCGCTGGGGGAGTGGGCGGCGGCGGTCGACGTCGACGCCACCCTCGGGCCCCTCGCCGCGGCCGACGTCGGGGTGGCCCTCGAACGCTTCGCGGTGGTCCGGCGGGTGCCCCCCGCCCGCTGGGCCACCGTGGTCGCGGCCCTGCTCGACGGCGTGAGCCTGGTGCTGGCCGAGGTGCCGCGCGGGGTGGCCCTGGGTGACGCCCGCCGGCTCGAGGCGCGCGCTCGTGAGCGCGAGTCGGTGCTGGTGGTCGCCGAGACCCGTGGTGCGGTGTGGCCGGGGAGCGCGTTGTACACGCTGCACGCGGCGAGCTCGGCGTGGGACGACCAGGGTGCGGGTGTGCTCGACGGCATCCTCGGGGCTCGTCGGCTCCGGGTGGAGGTGGAGGGCCGCGGTGCGGCGGCTCGTCCCCGCATCGGCGAGCTCGCCCGGGCGGGATAGTGCTCGGGGGGATAGTGCTCGGGGGGATAGTGCCGCGGTGACGGCCGCCCAGCGCACCTGCGCGCTGTGGTGTCCCGACTGGCCGGTGGTCGCGGCGCGCCGCCTCGATCCGGCGTTGGTCGACACCCCGGTGGTGGTCGTCGACAAAGGTGCGCGCGGCAAGGTCGTGGTCTCGGCGTCGGCGGAAGCGCGTGCCGAAGGAGTGGCGGTTGGGCTGCGCGTGCGCGAGGCCGAGGCGCGCTGCGCCGGTCTGGTGGTGCTCGAGGCCGACGACGCCACCGACGCGCGCGCGTTCGAACTGGTCGTGCGCGCGGTCGAGCAGCTGGTGCCGCGACTCGTGCTCGAACGACCGGGCCAGTTGTCGTTCCCGACGCGCGGTCCGTCGCGCTACTTCGGCGGTGACGACGCGCTCGCGGCGCGCATCGTCGCGTGCGTGCGCGAGCTCGACGTCGTCGACGTGCGCGCCGGCATCGCCGACGGCACGTTCGCGGCTGGGCTCGCGGCGCGTACCGCCCACGAATCTTGGCGTGAGCGTGGACGCGACGCGGTGGTGGTGCCGGCAGGGGAGACCACCGCGTTCCTCGCGCCGTGGCCGGTGACCGTGCTCGCCGGATCGGTCGACGCGGCTCACGGAGGCGGGCACGATCTGGTCGATCTCCTCGCCCGCCTGGGTCTGCGCACGCTGGGTGCGTTCGCCGAGCTCCCGCCCGCCGCGGTGCTCGGCCGGTTCGGCCCACCCGGCGCGCTGGCCCACCGCCTCGCATGCGGCGAGGTGGAGCACGAACCGATCGCCACCGTCCCCCCCGACGAACTGCTCGAGGCCATCGAGCTCGATCCTCCCGCGACGCGCGTCGACGAGGCCGCGTTCGCGGCCAAGATGCTTGCCGACCGGCTGCTGGCGCGGCTCGACGCGCTCGGCCTCTCGTGCGCGCGTGTGATCGTGGAGGCGGAGACCGAGCACGGCGAGCATCTCTCGCGCACGTGGCGTCACGAGGGCGCGCTCACGCCGTCGGCGTTGGTCGCGCGCGTGCGCTGGCAACTCGACGCCTGGTTGCTCACCGCCTCGACCACTGGCAGCGTCACCGCCGGGATCTCCCGGCTGGTCCTCGCGCCCGACGACCTCGGCCCCGCGGTCGGTCGCCAGCTCGGGTTCTGGGGTGGTGATCCCGCGGCCGCCGACCGCGCCGGGCGTGCACTCGCTCGGGTGCAGGGGATGCTGGGCCCCGACGCGGTCGTCACCGCGCGCGACGGCGGTGGTCGCACCCCGGTCGAGCGGATCCGCTGGGTGCCGTGGGGCGAACCGAGGGACGAGGTGGTCGCGTTGCCGCCGTGGCCGGGCGCGGTGCCCGGCCCCGCGCCGGCCCGCGTCTTCGACCCCCCGGTCCCGGCCGAACTGGTCGACGCCGCCGGCGCGCCGGTCGCGGTGTCGGGGCGGGGGGAGCCGTCGGCCCCGCCCGCGGGCCTGCGCTGCGCGGCGTTGCCCGACGGTGGGGGACCGTTGGTGGCGTGGAGCGGTCCCTGGGCCCACGACCTGCGGTGGTGGGATGCCCGTCGGCGCCGCGCGCTGTGGCAGGTGGTGGTGGAGGGCGGCCCGGACGGTGCGGGGGTGGGATGTCTCGTCGTCCTCGAGCGCGGCCGCACCGCGGTCGAAGCCGTCTACGACTGACCGCTCGTCGACGGTCTGGGGCACCATGGGGGTGTGTTCGGTCGGCTTCCTCTGCACGCGGTGTGGCGTCACGTCGGTGAACCCGACGGGTTCGAGTGCGCGTTCTTCCGGGTCGAGGACGACCTGCTGGTCGTGGACGGCCAGACCATCGCGGTCGATGGCGACGACGTCTGGTCGGTCGGGTACTCGATCCACCTCGACGACTGCTGGCGCACCCGTGCCGCGCGCGTCGCCGTGCGGACGGCCCAAGGGGCCGACGTCGTCGACCTCGAACACGTCGAATCCCGGTGGTTCGTGGACGGCCAACATGAGCCCGAGCTCGACGGGTGCGACGACCTCGATCTCGAGGCGTCGGCCTGTACCAACATGTTTCCGTTGCATCGGTTGGGGCTGCCGGTCGGCGGGCGAGCGGAGGCCACGGCGGTCTACGTGGGCGCGCCCGAGCTCCGCATCGGGCGACTCGAGCAGGTCTACGAGCACCTCGACGACCGCGACGGCGGGAGTCGCTACCGGTATCAGGCGCCGCAGTTCTCCTTCGAGACCGTCATCCGGTTCGATGGATCAGGCCTGGTCGACGACTACCCCACGATCGCCGAACGGGTCCGCTAGCGCGCCTCGTCGTCGGGGTCGAGCACATAGCGCGGTCCCGGGCCGCGCGTCGCGACCACGTCGCCCGGGTTCAAGATGCGGCACACCTGGAGCGAGAGGCATCCGCAACCGATGCACCCCTCGAGCCGGTCCCGCAGTCGCTCGAGGATCGCGATCTGCGCGTCGAGTCGCGGTCCCCACGACGTCGCCAGCCGATGCCAGTCGCGCTGCGTGGGGGTCCGGTGCTCGGGGAGTGAGGCGAGCGCCTGGCGGATCTCGTCGAGGGTGAGCCCGACCTCCTGCGCAATGCGGATGAACGACACCCGGCGGATCACGTCGCGGTGGAAGCGGCGCTGCCCGCCGTCGGACCGCTCCGAGTTCACCAACCCTTCGGCCTCGTAGTACCGCAGCGCCGATGTGGAGACGCCGGTCCGTTCGCTGACGGCGCCGATCGACATGAGCTCGATGGCGGTGGGCACGCCGTCGAGGCTATCCGGAAGAAAACTTGACTTCAAGGGAACTTCAAGTCGTACGGTGCCCAGGGCCCGGATCCCACGGGCCGACGAGAGGAGCGCGCCATGGACGACCGTTCGTTCAGCGAACAGATCACGGTCGAGGTCGGCTCGTGGCCGGACGTGGTGGTCGACGACGGCGAGCTGGGGGAGCTCGCGTTCAAGGTCGACCACCGCGAGCTCGGCCACCTGCACGGCGAGCACGCCGCGCACTTCGGTTTCACGAAGGCCCTGTGGCAGGAGCTGCACGCCGAAGGTCGCATCGAGGGCCATCCGGTGTTCCCCGGCAAAGTGGGCCCGGCGTCACGCCGAATCGAGACCGAGGACGACGTCCGCGACGTGATCGAGATGATGCGACTGAACTACGACCGGCTGCTCGCCCGCCGGCAGCGTGCCTGACGTCTGATCGGTCGGGTCAGTCCAGGTCGACGGCAACGGGGAGGGCGCGCTCGCGCCAGGTGACGAGCTCGCCGTCGTTGCGCGGTTGGTACTTCTCGAACACGACCGTGCGCGCGTGACGGTCTTCGTCGGGATCGGTGACGACGCGGCCGCCCCCGTCGTGGGTCACGTCGTCGATGCGGACGCGCACCGCGGGTTCGGCCTGCAGGTTCCGCACCCAGTCGGACCGCTCACCCGCGCCGGCGAGCATGTACACGGTGTCGTCCTCACGCACGTACCAGATCTCGATCTCGTGGTCGGCGCCGGTCACGCGCCCGCGCGTCGTGAGGTAGCAGTAGTCGTCACTCACATTTCCGGGAGGACGCGCTCGTAGCCCGCGGCCGGCGTGCCCGGCGGCTTGATGTCGGCGGGTCCGGTGCCGGGCGTGTCGAGGACCACCTCGCCCTCGAGTCCGTCGGGGTCGATGAAGAACAGGCTGATGCCGACGCCGAAGTCGGTGACGAACCCGTCGGTGCGGCCCCGCTCGATCAGCCGGCGGCGGATCTCGTCGAACGCCTCCTGCGACTCGGCCTGCAACCCGATGTGGTCGATGGGGCCGCGGCCGAACATGGGCGCGTGGTTCGGGGTGGCGTCGGGGAGCTCGAACACGTTGAACTGCGTGTGCTCGCCGATGGTCACGAACGACAGCCGGCCTTCTTGGCCGCCGTCGCTGATCACCTGGTCGGCGAACACGGTGGCGCCGAACACCTCGCCGTAGAAGCTGTGGAACCGCTCCGTGTCCTGGGTGAGGACGGCCACGTGGTTGATCCCCGACAACAGCATCCCGCGATCGTAGAGGGGTCGTCCTCCTCCCGGGCGGGTTGCGGACCGAACATACGTTCGATACGGTCGCGATCCCCATGGGGTCCGCACCTGGCTACGCCGAGTTGCACTGCCACACCAACTTCTCCTTCCTCGACGGCGCCAGCCACCCCGAGGAGCTGGCGGAGGAAGCGGCGCGCCTGGGGCTCGCCGGGCTCGCGGTCACCGACCACGACGGCTTCTACGGCGCGGTCCGCTTCGCGCTCGCGGCGCGTGAGCACGACCTGCCGACGGTCTTCGGCGCGGAGTTGACGCTCGGGATCACCAAGCCGGCCAACGGCGAGCCCGATCCCGAGGGCGAGCACCTCGTCGTGCTCGCCGAAGGGCCGGTCGGGTACGCGCGCCTGGCGCGCGCGATCAGCGAAGCGCAGATGGCGGGGGAGAAGGGCGCGCCGCGCATCACCGTCGACGCGCTGGCGCGCGCCGCGCGCGCACCGGTGCATCTTCACCCACAACCGAGCACGTGCAACGACAGCTGGTACGTGCTCACGGGGTGTCGCAAGGGCACGGTGCCCGCAGCCCTGGTGCGCGACGGCCCGAGCGCGGCGCGCGCCGCGCTCGACCGACTGGTGGCCGCCTTCGGGCGCGACCGCGTGCTGGCGGAGCTGTGGGACCACGGTGATCCCCTCGATCGCCACCGCAACGACGCGCTGGCGCGCATCGCGATGGCGACGGGCGTCGACGTCGTCGCCACCAACAACGTGCACTACGCCACGCCCGCGCAACGTCCGCTCGCCACCGCGCTCGCCGCGGTGCGCGCCGGTCGTTCGCTCGACGAGATCGACGGCTGGCTCCCCGCCGCGCCGTTCGCACACCTGCGCAGCGCGGGCGAACAGGAGCGACGGTTCGCGCGTTGGCCTGGCGCGGTGGCGCGCACGGTGGAGCTCGCACGCGCGTGCGCGTTCGACCTGCGTCTCGCCGCGCCCGAGTTGCCCGACCACGACGTGCCCGACGGCCACACCGAGATGACCTGGTTGCGCGAGCTCACCGCGCGTGGCGCGCGCGTGCGCTACCCGTCGACGCACCCGAAGCACGCAGCGGCGATGGCGCAGATCGCGCACGAGCTCGACGTGATCGAGCAGCTCAACTTCCCCGGCTACTTCCTGGTGCTCGTCGACATCGTCGAGTTCTGCCGCATCCACGACATCTACTGCCAGGGACGCGGGAGCGCCGCCAACAGCGCGGTGTGTTACGCGCTCGGCGTCACCAAGGCTGACGCCGTCGACCTCGGGCTGCTGTTCGAGCGCTTCCTCTCGCTCGAGCGCGACGGTCCGCCCGACATCGACCTCGACATCGAGCACCAGCGGCGTGAGGAGGTGATCCAGCACGTCTACGGCAAGTACGGGCGTGAGCGCGCCGCGCAGGTGGCCAACGTGATCACGTACCGACCGCGCTCGGCGTTGCGGGAGATGGCCAAGGCCGTCGGCCTCTCACCCGGGCACGCCGATGCGCTCACCAAGTGGATCGATCGCTGGGGCCACGACTCCGGCAGCTTCGACACGTTGCGCGACGACACCGGGGCGCCATCCGTTCCGAAGCTCGCACTCGAACTGGCCGAGCAGGTGCTCGACTTCCCGCGCCACCTCGGCATCCACTCGGGCGGCATGGTGATGGCCGACCGTCCGCTCACCGAGTGCTGCCCGATCGAGTGGGCGCGCATGGAGAACCGCTCGGTGCTCCAGTGGGACAAGGACGACTGCGCGGCGGCCGGCCTCGTGAAGTTCGACCTGCTCGGCCTCGGGATGCTCACGATGCTGCACCTCGCCGTCGACCTCGTGCGCGAGCACGAGGGGGTCGACGTCGACATCGCCACCATCCCGCAGGAGCCCGAGGTGTACGCGCTCCTGACCGCGGCCGACACCATCGGCGTGTTCCAGGTGGAGAGCCGCGCGCAGATGGCCACGTTGCCGCGCCTGAAGCCGGAGAAGTTCTACGACCTGGTGGTGGAGGTCGCGCTCATCCGCCCCGGTCCCATCCAGGGCGGGTCGGTGCACCCCTACCTCCGTCGTCGCAACGGGCAGGAGCCGATCACGTACCCGCACCCGTTGCTCGAGCAGTGCCTGGAGAAGACGCTGGGGGTGCCGCTGTTCCAGGAGCAGCTCATGCAGATGGCGATCGACGTCGCCGGCTTCACGCCGGGGGAGTCCGACCGGCTGCGCCAGGCGATGGGTTCGAAGCGGTCACGGGCGCGCATGGCGGCGATGCGCGACCGCCTGCTCACGGGCATGGCCGCGCGCGGCATCACCGGCGAGGTGGCCGAGGAGATCGTGCACAAGATCGAGGGGTTCGCCGACTTCGGCTTCCCCGAGAGCCACTCGGTGAGCTTCGCCTACCTCGTGTACTCGAGCTCGTGGATCAAGCTGCACTACCCGGCCGAGTTCGCGTGCGCGTTGCTGAACGCGCAGCCGATGGGCTTCTACTCCCCGCAGTCGCTCGTGGCCGACGCGCGCCGGCACGGCATCGAGGTGCGGCGCCCCGACGTGCAGTCCTCCGACGTGCAGGCCGCCGTCGAGCGCGTCGCACCCACGCCGGCGGGCGGCG
>DASXXX010000417.1:0-5867 GCA_036502765.1 Acidimicrobiia bacterium
CCGGCAAGCGCATCCTCGTCACCGGCGTCACCGGCATGGTCGCCGGGCCGATGGCCGCCCGCCTCGTCGCCGCCGGCAACACCGTCTACGGCGCAGCGCGCTTCGCCGACCCCGCGCAGCGCGAGCCGCACGAGGCCAACGGCATCTCCACCCTCCGGGTCGACCTCGAGCACGGCGACCTCGACGAAGTGCCTGACGGTCTCGACGTCGTGCTCCACTTCGCCGTGGCCAAGACCAACGACTTCGGGCGCGACCTCGCCGCCAACGCCGACGGTGCCGCCAACCTCATGGAGAAGGTGCAGGGCGTCGAGGCGTTCTTCCACACCAGCTCGGGCGGCGTGTACCAGGAGCACGAGCACGATCACCTGAAGGAAGACGCGCCGCTCGGCGACAGTCACCGGGCCGCCGGCATGGAGAGCTACTCCATCACGAAGATCGCCGCCGAGACGATGGTGCAGTACACCGCGAAGCGCCTCGGCATCCCCACGGTGATCGCGCGCCTGAGCGTGCCCTACGGCGACACGTTCGGCTGGCCGTTCTTCCACGTGATGATGCTCGAGCACGGCATGGCGATTCCCGTGCACACCGACGCGCCGTCGCAGTACAACCCGCTCAACCTCGACGACATCGTCGCGTCGCTCCCCTACCTGCTCGCGTCGGCGTCGACGCCCGCGAACGTCGTCAACTGGGGCGGCGACGAAGTCGTCAGCGTCGAAGAGTGGTGCGGCCTCATCGGCGAGCTCATCGACAAGCCGGTCAACTTCGAGTTCACCGACGCCAGCGTGCCGCCGCTCATCCTCAACGTCGGCAAGCTCAACGACCTCGGCTTCCACTCGTCGGTCACCTGGCGCGACGGCATCACCCGCCTGGTGAAGACCTCCCGCCCCGACCTCGTGGCGTCCTGACCAGGCGATTTGGCGTGGCTACCCCGCGATAGTCGCGGGCGAGCCACGCCAAAACGTTCGATAGCGGGGTCAGCCGAAGGTGGCGCCGCCGTCGAGGTGGATGGTCTGGCCGGTGATCCACGACGCTTCGTCGGACGCGAGGTAGACGCAGCCGAAGCCGACGTCCTCGGGAGTGCCGGTGCGACCGACGGGGATCTGCTGGGCGAGCGCGTCGACCGGACCCGAATTCTCGGGCTGCATGAGACCGAGCGCGAGCGAGTTGGCGGTGACGCCGGAACGCGCGTTCTCGATCGCGAGGTGACGCATGAACGCGATCGCGCCGCCCTTGCCCGCCGCGTACGGCGACACGCCGATGCGCAGACCGGTGATGCCTGCACCCGACGAGATGGTGATGACGCGGCCGAAGCCGCGCTCGCACATGCCATTGATGACCGCGCGCGAGCAGTGCAGGACCCCGAAGAGGTTGACGTTGATGGCGCCCATCCAGCCCGCGGGTTCGCTGTCGCGGAACTGCACGAGGCCCATGCCCTCAGCGCCGCCGTTGCCGGCGTTGTTGACGAGGATGTCGACGGTGCCGATCGCGGCCATCGCGTCGGTGACCGCGTCGTAGTCGGTCACGTCGAACGACGCGACCGCCGCGGTACCACCGGCATCCACGATCTGGTCGACCGTGCCCTGGGCGCGCGCGCCGACGATGTCGTTCACCTGCACCGTCGCACCCTGCGCCGCCAGTGCTCGCGCGATGCCGGCGCCCACGTTCTGGCCCGCACCGGTGACGACGGCCGTCTTCCCACTGAGATCGAACATGCGGGGAACGTACCCCGCGTGGCTCGTCAGCGCCCGAGGATCGAGATGAAGCTCACCATCTCACCCGGGTAACCACCCAGGTTGTGGGTGAGGGCAAGGTTGCGGTCGCCCCCGGGCTTCGCCAACGCGAGTTGCCGGTCGTCCGGTGCTTCGCCTCGCAGCTGCAGCCAGGCCTCGAACATCATGCGCAGCCCGGACGCGCCGACCGGATGGCCGAACGACTTCAGACCGCCGTCGGGGTTGACCGGCAGGTCGCCGTCGAGGTCGTACACACCGTCGAGCTCGTCGCGCCACGCGGCGCCGCGGTCGGAGAAGCCGAGGTCCTCCATGAGGATGAGCTCGGTGATGGTGAAGCAGTCGTGCACCTCGGCGAGTGCGAGCTCGCGACGCGGGTCGGTGATCCCGGCCTGCGCGTACGCGTCGGCCGCCGTCGCCGCGATCTCGGGGAAGTGCGTGTAGTCGTACGACGGGTCGGTCACGCCGCTGCCGTTGCCGGCGATGAACGACAACGCCTTCACGAAGATCGGCGTGTCGGTGTAGTCGTACGCGTCCTCGGCTCGCACCACGATCGCCGCGGCAGAGCCGTCGGCCACACCCGCGCAGTCGAACACGCCGAGGTCGCCGGCCAGCTTCGGCGAGTTGCAGATCGTCTCCATCGAGACCTCACGCCGGAACTGCGCACGCGAGTTGCGGGCGCCGTTGTAGTGGTTCTTCCACGCGACGTGCGCCATCGCCTCGCGCATCTTGTCGGCGTCGACGCCGTACTTCGCCGCGTAGGCCGGCGCGACCATCGAGAACATCGCGGCCGCGGTGAGGGTGCGGCCGGTGCCGTCGTTGGGCGGCGGCACCGCGTTGAGGCCCTGGAAGCCGCCGTCCTTCGTCTTCTCGACGCCGAGCGCCATTGCGACGTCGTACGCCCCGGACGCCACCGCGTACGCGGCCTGCCGCAGCGCCTCGGAGCCGGTAGCACAGAAGTTCTCGACGCGCGTGACCGGCTTGTTCTCGAGCTGCAGCGGTCGCGCGAGCGTGATGCCGCTCATGCCACCCTGCGCGGTACCGAGCCAGTACGCGTCGACCTTGTCCTTGTCGATGCCCGCCGACCCGTAGGCGTCGTTCGCGGCTTCGACCACGAGATCGTCGAGACCTTTGTCCCAGTGCTCGACGAAGTTCGTGCAGCCCATGCCGACGATCGCGACGCGGTCCTTGATGCCGTGACTACCCATCGCGCACCAGCCTTCCCTTCCAGAAGTAGTTGACGATGCCGTCGGAGGCGTAGAGGCGGCGGAACGTCATCTCGACGCGCTGGCCGATCTCGATCTCGCCCGCATCGGCGTCGGTGAGCTCGACGGGGAGGCGGCCGCCGCCGTCGAAGTCGACGACCGCGAACACGACCGGCGGGCTCGGCGAGTACACCATGCGGTCGACGGTGAACGTGACGATCGTGCCCTGCACGTCGGCGAGCGGCACGGGATCCATCTCGTCGATCTGCTCGCCGCCGCGCGACACACGCGCGGGGGGCAGGTGCACCACGCCGGTGTCGCGCTCCTTCGAACCGACGAAGCCGAACTTCCAGTCTTGGCTGCGCGCCGCGGCGGTGGCCGACACCCGCTGCGGTTCGGGACGGCGCGGCGGCTCGACCGGGAGCATGCCGCGCCACGCGAGGAACTTGCCATAGGGCAACGCGGCACCCGCCGCGAGCTGCGCGGCGAGCGGACGCACCGGTCGGTACGACCCGAGCGCGTCGGTGGCACGGAACAGCAGCACGTCGGCACCGTCGGCGAGCACGACCAGCGCGACCACCTGGCCGGGCTCGGCCTGCTCGAGCAGCGCCGCCAGCAGCAGACCCGGTTGCGCGGCGGCCGCATTGCCGACCGTCTGCGACAGATCGTCGATCACGTGGACGCCGTCGAGCTTGCCGCCGACCGAGCGCGCCACCCGTTGGCTCGGCGCCACGACCGCAGCCGCGGCGACGTCGTTGGCGGTGAGGCCAGCCGCGGCGAGGGCGGCGTTCCACGCCTGCACGCCGAGGGGGACGTAGCTGATCTCGCTGAACTTGTCGTCCCAGATCTTGGTGCGCTGCTCACCGGGTGCGCGCCACCGCTCGACGAACTCGTCGGTGACGCTCGCCGAGCCGACGAGCTCCGCGACCACCGGCGCAGTGGCGTCGGAGCCGACCACGAACGCGGTCGCGGCGTCGCCACTCGCGGCCTCTTCCCCGCTGCCGGGCAGCCCCGTGCGCACGTCGCCGGCGACCACGAGCGCCGGATCGGCTCCGCCCGTGAGCGCGAGCAGGAGCGCGCCGACCGACGACCGGACCGACGCACCGAGGTCGAACGCGGCGGTGGTGTCCGGGAGGCGCAACGCGGCGTGGATGGCCGTGGCGTTGGTGCGGTCGGCGTAGGCGGGAAACGTGGTGGCGAACAGCAACTGCGCGGGCACGAGGTCGCGGCCGCGCAACGCGAGGCGCGCCGCTTCGACGCCCATCGTGGTGGAGTCCTCGTCGAACGACGCCACGGTGCGCGTGCCCTTGCCACCACCCTGACCCACGAAGGGGGCGATCTGGGTGCGATCGAGCCGCCGGTAGGGCAGATAGGCCGACCAGGACTGGATGCCGCGCATGAGCTCAGCGTACCTGGCGCGCCGAACGTTCTGACGGGGCGTCAGATTCGGTCGGGAGGTCGGCCGCGCACCCCGATACCCTGCTCCCGACACTCCAGGAAGGGAGCGCGGGTGCGGCTCGGTGACGTGGCGAACGAGGAAGCGGTGCAGTACGGGAAGCCGCTCGACGGCGTGCGCGTGCTCGCGCTCGAGCAGATGCAGGCGCTGCCGTACGCGACGCAGCTGCTGGCGCGTCTCGGCGCCGACGTGGTGAAGATCGAGGCCCCGACCGGCGAGTCCGGCCGCGGGTCGCAGCCCGGCATGGTCGACCCCGAGGGTCGGTTCGTCGGCGCCACCTTCCTGCGCAACAACCTGTCGAAGAAGAGCATCACCGTCGACCTCAAGAAGGACGCCGGCCGCGAGCTCGTGCTCTCCCTCGCGCCGCACTTCGACGTGTTCGCCGAGAACTTCAAGTCGGGCGCGCTCGACCGCATGGGCCTCGGGTACGACGACGTCGTGGCGGCGCACCCAAAGGTGATCTACGCGTCGCTCTCCGGCTTCGGCGCCAGCGGCTCGCCCTACACCGACTGGCCGGCGTACGCGTCGATCGCGGAGTCGATGTCGGGCATCTACGACTACGTGCTCGTGGGCGACGAGACGCCGCGCCCGAACCCGGTCGGTGCACTCGGCGACATCTCGTCGGGGCTCTTCGCCACCATCGGCATCCTCGCCGCGCTGCGCCAGCGCGACCGCACCGGTGAGGGGCAGCGCGTCGACATCGCCATGTACGACGCCACCGTCGCCATGACCGACATCGTCAGCAACTTCGCGTCGATGGGGAAGTACCGCCTCAACGAGCCGAGGAACGCCATCCTCGATCCGTTCCGCGCGTCCGACGGGTGGTTCGTGATGCAGCTCGTGCGCGAGCACCAGCTCGAGCGCATCTCCGAGCTCGTCGGACACCCGGAATGGCCGACCGATCCGCGTCTTGCCACGCGCGAGGGATGGGCTGCGCACCTCGAGGACATGTTCCGGCCCGCGATCGAGGCGTGGGCGTCTCACATGACCAAGCTCGAAGCGGTGCAACAGCTGTCGGCGGCGGGGATCGCGGCCGCGCCGGTGCAGACCGCGCAGGAGGTGCTGGTCGACCCGCACCTCGACCAGCGCAACATGCTCGTGGAGATGGAGCGCTCCGACGACGTCGCGGCGCCGATCGTCATCCCCGGCAACCCGGTGAAGCTGTCCAAGATGGCCGAGGGCCCCGAGTCGCGCGTCCCCTGGTTGGGTGAGCACACCCGCTCGGTCCTGCACGACGAGCTCGGTCTCGACGACGCCGCCGTCGACCAGCTCGTCGCCGACGGCGTCGTCACCGACTGAGGCACCTCCGCACGGGCACCTCCAGAGCGGCGCCGCTAGCCTGACGGGTCGTCAGATTCCTGCTGAGGGGGCCCGGTGGACTTCGATTTCTCGCCCGACCAGATCGCCTTCCGCGACCAGGTCGAGGCCTTCCTCGACGCCAACGACGACCCGATCGTCTTCGACGTCACCCGGGAGAAC
>DASXXX010000418.1:0-11561 GCA_036502765.1 Acidimicrobiia bacterium
ACGTACTTCGCCACCGCCCGGGTGTGCTCGAATCGCGAAGGGGACGTGAACGGTGAGTTCCGGCGCCTGCCCAACTTGGCGTCCGTGCGCATCGTCGTGACCTGAGCGCGCCGGATGCTGCACGAAGGCAAGGTCGCGGTCGTCACCGGCGCGGGTTCGGGCATCGGACGCTCCGGTGCGACACGATTCGCCGCGGAGGGTGCTGCGGTCGTGGTCGCCGACGTGCGCGGGGACAAGGCACGGAAGGTCGCGGATCTGATCGTCGACGCCGGCGGGCGCGCCGTCGCCGCTGAGATCGACGTCGGCGATCCGCTCCAGGTGGACGCGATGCTGACGGGGGCGACGCGCGAGTTCGGCGGCCTCGACGTCGTGTTCAACAACGCCGGAGTGTCGCGACCCGGGAGCGCCATCGAGTTGACGACGGACGACTGGGACGAGATGTGGCGGGTCAACGTCTCGTCGCTGTTCCACGCGGCCAAGGTGTCGGTGCCGCTCATGGTGGAGCGGGGCGGTGGCGCGATCGTCGCCACCGCGTCGGTGTCGGCGACCTTCGCCGATGGCGCGAGCGTCGGCTACGCGGCGACGAAGGCGGCGGTCATCGGCCTGGTGAAGGCGCTGGCGGTCGATCACGCGCACGACGGTGTGCGCGTCAACGCGCTTTCTCCCGGCGTGACGGCGACCCCTCCGATGATGGCGGCGCTCGGCGGCGGCACGGGGCCGCTGTACGAGCGTGCGCTCGAGTCGCAGCCGGTCGGGCGCCTCGGCGAACCGGACGAGATCGCGGCGGTCGCCGTCTGGCTCGCCAGCGACGAAGCGTCCTACCTCACCGGGCAGAACGTCGTCGTCGACGGAGGGCTCACCTCGGAGTCGCAGTTCTCCCGCCTGCGCCGCATGCGGTAGCGATCGCGACTGAGTCAGCGGCTTGCGTCGCGTGCCTCGCGCAGCTGCCGGTTGACGTCCTCGGGGTCGAAGTACTCGCGCCAGGCCGCGATCTTGCCGTTGTCGTCGATCTCGAACACGGCGACGAGGTGGTGCTGCACGACGCGGTCGCGCGAACGGAACTCGTCGGTGCGTTCGGTGAAGACGACGCGACCGTTGGACGCGACGTGCACCGGACCGCACCGCATGAACGTGGCGAAGCCGAGCTGTCGCTCGATGTCGGCGCGGATCGCGTCGGGTCCGTGGAGCGTGGGTCCCCCGGGCACCCAGAGCTGCCACACGATGTCGTCGCTGAGCATCGACACGATCTTCTCGACGTCGGGATCGCGAGTCGCGCCGTCGCCCCAGGCGTCCATGAACTCTGCGACGATGGTCTCCTCCGCAGTCGCCACGCCCGTCAGCCCTTCTTGCCGCGTTCCATGAACGCGTTCACCCGATCCTGGAAGTCGTCGGACGTGAACAGCAGGGTCTGGGCCATGCGGTCGAACTCGCGCGCGGTGCGGCGGTCGACGGTGGCCGCGGTGTCGATGGCCATCTTCGCCAACCCGAGCGCCTCGCGGGGCATCGCGGCGAGCCGGTGGGCGAAGGCGTCGACGCGCTCCTGGAACTCGGCGGCCGCATAGACGGCATGCACGAGGCCGATGGCACGGGCGTCATGGGCAGTCATGGTCTCGCCTGCCATCACCATCCACTTCGCCCAGTGCGGTCCGACCAGCCGGGTCAGCCTGCTGATGCCACCCGACCCCGGGATCACCGCAAGGTTGGGGACCTCGGGCAGACCGAAGGTCGCGGCGTCGGATGCCAGGCGGAAATCGCACGATGATCCGAGTTCGACGCCGACGCCCATGCAGTGCGACTGGGCCGCGAGCACCACCGGCTTCTCGACCTGCTCCAGCTCGTCGAAGAGGTCGTGGTGCGCCTCGGCGCGGTACTGACGACGGATGTTGGAGCCGCGCACGGTGCCGTCGGTGCCGGTCCCGACGTCGAGGCGCAGGCTCGACACGTCGAGCCCAGCCGTGAAGAAGCGACCCTCGGCCGTGATCACCAAGACCCGCAGGTCGTCGCGGTCGCCGAGGTCGCGCACGGCGGTCTCGATGACGTCGAACATGCCCGGGGTCATGGCGTTCATCTTGTCGTCGCGCGTGAGGGTGAGCGTGACGACACCTTCGTGATCGTCGCGACGGATCTCGTCTGTGGTCATCGGGCCCGACTCTAGGGACCTTCCAGGTTTCACTTCCATGTCTCCGCGCCGCGATGCCGGGAACCCGCGCCGAACCGATCGCCCGGTGCGTAGGATCCGCGCGCGGCCGTGCTGATCGGGGGACGCAAAATGGTGATTCGATCGATCCACGTCGTGACTGGTTCCCGGTGAACGATCGCATCCGGGTCGGGATCATCGGCGTGGGATGGGGCTCGGTGGTCCAGGTACCGGCATTCCGCGCCGTCCCCGAGTACGAGGTCGTGGCGCTGTGCTCGCGTCGTGCCGAGCGCGTCGCCGAGGCGGGCGAGCAATTGGGGATCGCCGATCGCTCGACCGACTGGAGGTCGTTCGTCGCCCGCGACGACCTCGATCTGATCTCCGTCTGCACGCCGGTCGACCTCCATCTCGAGCAGACCGTCGCCGCGCTGGAGGCGGGCAAGCACGTGTTGTGCGAGAAGCCGGTGGCGGTGACCGAAGCCGATGCTCGCATCATGCGCGATGCCGCCGAAGCATCGGGGCGCGCGCACGCGGTGTGCTTCGAGAACCGCTTCGATCCGATGCGTCTGGCCATCGGGGATCTCGTGCGCGACGGGTTCCTCGGTGATCCGTACTACGCGCGCATCGCGAACACCGGCGACTACTGGCATCCGTCACGCGGCTTGCAGTCCGAGTGGATGTACCGGGTCGACGAGGGTGGCGGCTATCTCATGGGCATGGCGTCACACGACATCGACTTCCTGCACTCCTTGTTCGGCCCGCCGGCAGCCCTCTGTGCCGACGTCCGGACGACTGTGCCGCGGCGCACCCGACCCGATGGGTCGGTGCTCGAGGTGGACGCCGACGACACGTCGGTCCTGGTCCTGCGGATGGCGAACGGACTCCTGGCCACGCTGGCGACGTGCGTCGTGGGGCTCGGGAGCAACCGCCGCGAGTTGGAGCTGCTCGGCGGCGACGGTGCGATCTCGATCGACGGCTCCATCATGGGCGGCGAGCAGGACACGAGAGTGCGGGCCGTCCACGTCGACCGCGAGGGGGAGTTCGCGGTCGGCGCCAGCACCCGCATGCCCCGCAGCGGCGCCGAGCTCCCGAAGCGGCGCGCGGCCGGTGCGATCCGGTCGTTGGCCCTGATGCTGGAGGACTGGCTCCCGGCTTTCGAAGGCGAGCCGGCGCCGGGGGTCCCGACCCTGCGCGACGGCTGGCTGGTGCAGCTGGTGGTCGACGCCGCTCGGCGGAGTGCCGCGGGAGAAGGCTGGGTCGACCTCACCGCTCGAGTCGATCCGGTCCCGCACCATGAAGGCGCGGGGCCGGCGTGATGGGCGAACCGCCCGCGCCCGGGGTGTCGTTCCGGCCGACGGTCGGCGACGCGCTGCAACACGCGGTCGCGCACTGGCCCGATCATGACTTCGTGGTGACGCCCGAGCGGCGCATGACGTACGCGCAGGCGGAGGAGGAGTCGGGGCGCTTGGCGCGGCGCATGCTCGCGGCGGGCATGGGCAAGGGCACGCGCGTCGGCCTGTTGTTCCCGTACGGGCAGGACTGGGTGGTGGCGTGGTTGGCGGCGAGCCGCATCGGTGCGCTGGTGATGCCGCTGGCGACGACGTATCGCCCGGCCGAGATCCGCAAGGTGCTGCGCATCGGTGACATCGACACGTTGCTCACCGCGCGCATGGTGCTCGGTCGCGACATGCAGGACATGCTCGAGGCGGCCGTGCCGGGCCTCGCGGATGCCACGGGTCAACGTCTCTTCCTGGTCGGCGCGCCGTCGCTGCGCGCGGTGTGGCTCACCGGTACTTCCCTTCCGTCGGGAGGCGACGCGGCGTGGGCGACACCGTTCGACTTGGATGCTGACACCGATCCCGACATTGATCTCGGGGTGACCGACGAGCTCCTGCGTGCGGTCGAAGCCGAGGTGGTGCCGGCCGACCTGGCGCAGGTCACCTACACGTCCGGTTCGAGCGCGGATCCGAAGGGTGTGGTGCACACGCACGGCACCGTCGTGCGCGCGACGACCGCGCTGGGCGCGTTGCAGACCGCCGACGCCACCCCGGCGCGTGTGTTCTGTGCGTTTCCGTTCTTCTGGATCGGCGGCACGCTGGTCCTCGGTGCCGCGTTGCAGTCCGGTGCGACGGTGCTGGTCACCGAGCGCTTCGATCCGAACGCCGCCCTCGACCTGATCGAGGCGGCGCAGGCCACCCACGTGTTGGGTTGGCCGACGTTGCTGCAGGCCATGCGCGATCACCCGTCGTTCGCGGGTCGCACGTTGCCGGTGATCCCGGGTCTCACCGTGGGGCCGGCGGACGTCGCGCTCGTCGGCGGTCCCGTGCCCGGCATCCCCGCGCATCGGGGCATGAGCGAGACCGTCGGCAACATCGGGTCGGTCGGGTATCGCGTCGTGGATCCCGACACCGGCGAAGACGTGCCCGACGGCGACGAAGGCGAGTTGTGGGTGCGCGGCTACGGACTGATGCACGGCTACTACAAGCAGGAACGTGGCGACGTGTTCGACGCCGACGGGTGGTTCCACACCGGCGATCGGGTGTTCCTGCACGACGGGCGCGCGTGGTTCGTGGGTCGCACGACCGAGATGGTGAAGTCGCGCGGGGCCAACGTCTCGCCGCGTGAGGTCGAGCTGTTCCTCGAAGAGGAGTTCGACGAGGTGCTGTATGCGTTCGTGTTCGGCATGGCTCACCCCGAGTTCGGCGAACAGGTCGCCGCGGTGCTCGTTCCCGCGCGCGGCCGTACCCTCGATCCCGACGACATCGCCCGGCGCGCCCGCGAGCAGATCTCTTCCTACAAGGTGCCGACCCGCATCGACGTGTGGGACGAGAGCGACGTGCCGTGGTTGGGGTCCGGCAAACCCGACAAGCGCGCCATCCGCGAACGGCTCGAAGAACCCGGCCGCTGAGTTCGAGCGTGACGAGCCGTACCGACCGCCCCGTCGCGCTGGTCACCGGCGCCAACAAGGGCATCGGTGAAGCGGTGGCCGGTGGACTGGCGCGGCGCGGGCTGCGGGTCGCGCTCGGCGCGCGCGACGCGACGCGGGGACGCGTCGCGGAGGCACGGCTGCTCGAGGAGGGACTCGACGCGCACTTCGTGGCGCTCGACGTCGACGACGACGCGTCTGTGACCGCAGCAGTGGAGACGATCGAGCGCGACTTCGGACGGCTCGACGTGGTGGTGAACAATGCGGCGCTGAAGCTCGAGCGGGCACCATCCCCACCGAGCCAGTGCGCGCTCGACACCGTTCGCCAGACCTTCGAGACGAACGTGTTCGGCGCGATCCGCGTCATCCTCGCGACGCTGCCGCTCTTGCGACGCGCTCCGGCACCCCGCATCGTCAACGTCTCCAGCGGGCTCGGCTCACTCGGCCTCGCCACGACCGAGGGCAGCCGGTATCAGGCGAAGCCACTCCTCAGCTACAACGTGTCCAAAGCCGCGCTGAACTCGGTGACGGTGCAGTTCGCCAACGAGCTGCGCGAGACCGCCTTCAAGGTCAACTCGGTCGATCCGGGGTACACGAACACGGACATGACTCGAGACGGCATGACCAAAGGCGGCACGCGCACCCCGGCCGAGGCGGCAACGATCGTGATCGAGCTGGCAACGCTCCCGCCCGGAGGTCCGACCGGGTGCTTCTTCGACGAGCGCGGCGAGCTGCCGTGGTGACGAGGAGCGTCGACGACGATGGAATTCAGCTCGTGCCGTCGACCACGAAGACGCGCGCGTCGCACGCGCGTTCACGCAACGCCCGCGCTTCGCTGTACGCCTCGCTGCGGTACCACGCAGTCGCGGTCTCGAGGTCGGGGAACTCGAGCACGACGACGCGCGCCGCCGACACGCCTTCGAACGACTCGACGTCACCGCCCCGTGCGAGGTAGCGGCCGCCCGCGGCCGCGACCGACGGCGCGGCCGCCGCCTTGTAGAGCTCGTACTGTGCGGCATCGGTGATCGTCGCTTCGTAGATCACGTATGCGGTCATGGCTGAAGATCGACGCGGATGCCGGTGAGGATGATGTCGAGCCCGCGTTCGAAGTTCTGACGCAACTGCCACGTCGTCTGCGCGTCGCCGAAGCTGGTGAACCCACCGACGAGCATGCCGGCCACGTAGAAGAACAAGGGGTTGAGTGCCTCCTCGGTTGCTTCGGGGCCGAAGCCGGCGTTGGCGAGCATGCCCCGCATCCGGATCATGATCTCGCTCGGCGCGGTCGCCGCGAAGTGGGCGAGGACCCACGCCGCGAGCTCGCCCTGACCGGTGAAGACGTCGGTCAGGCTGAGCAGCACCTCACGGACCTGGAGCGTCCAGTCGCGCGGGTCGTCGAGGGCAGGGATCTCGACCCGGTCGAACAGCGACTGGGCGACCAGGACGAGCAGCGCGTCCTTGTTCTTCACGTGGTGGTAGGTCGCGCCCAGCGCGACACCCAGCCGGCTCGAGAGCTGGCGCATGGTCAAACCGTCGATGCCGTGTTCCTCGATGATCGCCAACGCGACCTCGAGGATCTCGGCTTCGCTCAGCGCGCCCGCCCGAGCGAGTGGTGCCCGAGCGAGTGGTGGTGGTGTCGGCATGGCGGCAGTGTACGGACCCTCGTCTGGCGGTTCCGGCGGCACGCTACGCTCCGCACCGCGCCCGGTCAACGGCGTTGAAGGGGGGTTGCGAACATGCTGGAGCTCCACGACATCGTCGGTGGTTACGGGTCGACCACGGTGCTGCGCGGAGTCTCGGTGTCGGTCCCGGCGGGCGGCGTGGTCGCGCTGCTGGGTCCGAACGGCGCCGGCAAGAGCACCACGATGCGCATGGCCTCGGGTCTGCTGCGACCGTCGGCTGGACGCGTGGTGTTCGACGGCGAGGACATCACGCGCGTCGGGCCCAACCGCCGTGCACGACTCGGCATCTGCCACATCATCGAGGGCCGGAGCATCTTCCCGTCGCTCACGGTGCAGGAGAACCTCTTGCTCCAGACGCCAAGAGGGGTGTCGCGCGCCGAGGTGCTCGAACAGGTCGCGGACGCGTTCCCTGCGCTTGCCGACCGTCGCCGCCAAGTTGCCGGGACCCTGAGCGGCGGCGAACAGCAGATGCTGTCGTTGATGCGCGCCTATCTGTCGAAACCACGGGTGGTGCTGGTCGACGAAGCGTCGTTGGGGCTCGCGCCGCTCGTCGTCGACAGCATCTTCGCGTTCCTCGGCCGCATCGCTGCGTCGGGGGTCTCCCTCTTGGTCGTGGAGCAGTACGTGAGCCGGGCCCTTGCGCTCGCGCAGACGGTCTACCTCCTCAACCAGGGGTCGATCGCGTTCGGCGGACCCACCGCCGACCTCGACGAGGAGCAGATCTTCGCCCTCTACGCCGGGGAGCCGGCGCCCGCCTGACCGGGCTGCATGTCGGTTGCGTGTGCGGTCGTCGGGTGCCTTGTCGCGCCGGAGACCGGTCCGTACACTCGCCGCTCAACAGCGTTCAGGTTCTTGGGGGGATCGATGCACGGTGTTCAGCACGTCATGCGCGCGACTCGTGCGTTCGTCGCCGGAGCCATAGCGCTCACGACATTGGCCGCGCTTCCCGCGCTCACGGCCGCACCGGCAGCCGCGCAGAAGGCGTCCGGGGAGCCGATCGTCCTCGGGAACGTCGGGACCTACACGTCGCCGGCTGCCTCGGGCGCGATCGGGGTCGGCAAGGACTCCATCACCGCCTGGGCGAAGTGGGTCAACGCCCACGGCGGCGTCAACGGCCACCCGATCAAGCTCATCCAGAAGGACAACAAGAACGACCAGGCGTTGGCCGTCTCGCAGGTGAAGGAGCTCGTCGAGCAGGACCACGTCGTTGCCTTCGTGAGCAACCAGGATGGTTCGCTCAACTCCGGTTACGCCGATTACCTCAAGGAGAAGAACATCCCGGTCCTCGGCGGCAGTGTCTTCACGCTCGACCCGTGGGTCTCGAACCCGATGTTCTACCCGCAGGGCATCACCGCGATCCCCAACATCACCGCACTCGTCGCCATCGCGAAGGACGGTGGGTACAAGAAGCTCGGGAGCCTGGCGTGCGCCGAGGCGGCGCAGTGCGCAGCGGCGAACACCCTGGTGAAGGGGCTGGCGGGCCAGGGCGGCGTCGACTACGTGTACGGCGGCCTGGTGAGCTCGACCGCGCCCGACTACACCGCGAATTGCCTGGCGGCGAAGGACGCCGATGCCGAGATCCTCATGCTGCTGATCGCGACGGCCGACACGGGCCGCAAGATCGCCGACGACTGCGCCCGCCAGAACTACAAGCCGGCGTGGATCCTCCCCGGCGAGGCGATCGGCGCCGGGTACCTGAAGACCGACGTGTTCAACAACACCTTCAACGCGGCGGGCGTGCTGCCGTGGTTCTCGAAGGATCCGGCCATGAAGGACTTCAAGGCCGCGATGAAGAAGTACACCGATCTCAACCTCGATCAGTCCGAGGAGCCGTTGACCGCCGACGACGCATGGGTGTCGGGCCTCATGCTCCAGAAGGCGGTCGAGCTCAGCGGCGTGACCGGAGTACCGAGCTCGGCCGACATCCTCAGCGGTTTGGCGAAGTTCGACGGCGAGACCCTCGGAGGTCTCGCCGGCGGCTTGACCTACACGAACCCCGAGAACAAGAACCAGGGCTGCTACTTCACGATCGAGATCAAGAAGCAGAAGTTCACGCTGCCCGAGGGTTCGACCCCGGCCTGTGTAGCGACGAGCTGAGCTCCGTGTTCTCGTGAGCGAGCTCTGGCCGTTCATCGTCATCGGCATCTCGGTCGGGTCCGTGTACGGACTCGCGGGCACCGGTCTCGTGCTGCAGTACAAGACGTCGGGCATCTTCAACTTCGCCTACGGAGCTTTGGCGACGGTGTCGGTCTTCGTCTTCTACTGGCTGCACGTGCAGAACGGCTGGCCGTGGCCGCTCACCGCGTTCGTGTGCGTGTTCGTGCTCGGCCCGGTGATGGGCGTCCTGATGGAACTGCTCGCACGGCGGCTGGCGAACGTCGACCACACGCTCCAGATCGCGTCCACCGTCGGCCTCGTGCTGTGGGTCGTCGCCGTCGGCAGCATCTGGCTCAGTGACGTCACCGACAGCTTCCCGGCGTTCCTCCCGACCTCGACCGTCGAGATCGGCGGGGTCAACGTGCAGTGGCAACAGATCATCGTGGCGATCATCGCCCTCGTTGCGACGGGCGCGCTCTTCCTCTTCCTCCGCTCGACGCGCCTCGGCACCGCCATGCGCGGTGTGGTCGACGATCCGGAGCTCCTGTCCGTGATGGGCGAGAGCCCGGTGCGTGTGCGCCGCTGGGCGTGGATCATCGGCTCGTCGTTCGCCGCGCTGTCGGGCCTGCTGATCGCACCGAGCCTCCCGGTGCAGGCGTTGATCCTCACGTTGCTGGTCGTGCAAGCGTTCGGCGCGGCGGCAATCGGCTACTTCTCCAACCTGCCGCTCACGTACCTCGGTGGTCTCCTGATCGGGATCGCGGGTGCGCTGGCCACCAAGTACGTGGTGAACGTCCCCTGGCTGATCGGGCTGCCGTCGGGCCTGCCGTTCATCGTGCTGTTCGTGGCGTTGCTCGTCACCCCACGATCGAAGCTTGCGCCCCATCGGTTCCTCACGCCGCGGACGATTCCGCAGAGCTGGCACGCACCCACCCGGATGCGCGTGCTCGCCGGTGTCGTGTTCCTCGCGGTGTTGTGCATGGTCCCGTCGTGGGTCGGCAACAACCTCACCGTGTATTCGAGCGCCCTGGTGCTGGTGATCTTGGTGCTGTCGCTCGGACTGCTCACCCGGCTGTCGCGTCAGGTGTCGCTGTGCCAGTACGCGTTCGCCGCCATCGGCGCGTCGTCCATGGCGCATTTCACCACCGACCACGGGTTCCCGTGGCTGGTCGCGCTCCTTCTGGCGGGGCTCGTCGCGGTGCCGGTCGGCGCGATCATCGCGATCCCGGCCATCCGGCTGTCGGGGGTGTTCCTCGCGCTCGCGACCCTCGGGTTCGGCATCCTGCTGGAACAGATGATCTACACGCAGGACTTCATGTTCGGGCCGACGTCCGAGGGCATCAAGGCGGCGCGCCCGTCGTTTGACCTCGGTCCCTTCCATGCCGGCACCGACACGGGGATCTACTTCGTCATCCTCGTGGTCGTCGTGGTCATTGCAGTGGGCGTCGCGGTGTTGTCGGAGACCCGCCTCGGGAAACTGCTCCGCGCCATGGGCGACTCGCCCCTCGCACTCGAGACCGCGGGGCTCAACGTCAACGTCACCCGCGTCATCGTCTTCTGCATCTCGGCCTTCATCGCTGCGATCTCCGGCGCGCTCACCGCCAGCCTCTTCACGTACGCCATCGGGAACAACTTCCCGTCGTTCAGCTCCCTGACGCTCGTCGCGCTCGTGGTGGTGATCGTCTTCGGCGAGCCGTGGTACGCGTTCATCGCGTCGGCGGTGATCGTCCTCGTGCCGCTCTACGTCACCTGGGGCAACATCGGCCTGTACATCACGGCGCTGTTCGGGGCCGGCGCGGTCCTGATGCCCGCGTTCCGCGACAAGATCCCTGGCACTCCGATGGCTGTGCGTCGGATCATCGATCGCCTCGGCGGCCGGCAGCCCGCGGCCGAGGTCGTTCCCCCTGCGACCATGCTGCCGGCGCTCCCGGCCGCCGAGGCACCGAGGACGGCGCTGTCCTCATCGTCGTCACGGTCGGGCACCGGCGGCCTCGAAGTGCAGCACCTGACCGTGCGCTACGGAGGCGCGGTCGCGGTCGACGATGCCAGCCTGCGCGCGCCGTGCGGCGCGATCACCGGGCTCATCGGCCCGAACGGAGCCGGGAAGACGACGACGTTCAACGCGTGCTCGGGGCTGTTGAAACCCACGAGCGGGCGCATCCGCCTGCACGACCACGACGTCACTCGCTCGAGCCCCGCGGCGCGCGCCCGGCGCGGACTCGGTCGCACCTTCCAGCGCGTCCAGCTCTTCGAGTCGCTCAGTGTGCGCACCAACATCGAGTTGGCGCGCGAGTGCGCCGTCGCCGGCGCCAATCCCGTGCGCCAGATCGTTCCTCGACGCCACGACGCCCGATTGGTGCGCGATGCGACGATCGAGGCCATCGAGCTCACCGGCATCGGCGGCCTCGTCGACTCGCCCGTGAAGTCGCTGTCCACCGGACAACGCCGCCTGGTCGAGCTGGCGCGCGTGCTCACCGGGCCGTTCGACATGATCCTGCTCGACGAACCGTCGTCGGGGCTCGACCAGGCCGAGACCGAGCAGTTCGGAGCGATCCTGCGCGAAGTCGTCGCCGTCCGCGGTCTCGGGATCCTGCTCGTCGAGCACGACATGTCGCTCGTGCAGCAGGTGTGCGACCGGGTCTACGTGCTCGACTTCGGCCGCATGCTGTTCGAGGGGACCGCGAGCGAGATGATCAGCAGCGACATCGTGCGCGCCGCGTAC
>DASXXX010000419.1:0-2612 GCA_036502765.1 Acidimicrobiia bacterium
CCACGCACCAGCAGCTGGTCGCCGACGAGCAGGCCACCACCGGCGTCACGCCCGACCTCGTGCGCCTGTCGGTGGGCATCGAGTCGCTCGACGACATCCTCGCCGACCTCGAGGCCGGCTTCCGCGCCGCGAAGAGTTGAAGCGACGGACGTCGGCGAAGTGAACCGACGGACGTCGGCGACATGACAGCGCCGTTCCCGGTCACCGGAGCCTGGCGGCCGGGGGACGACCCCGGCCGCCGGCAGTTCGCGACGTTCCCCGACGGGCTGAAGCTCGAAGCGGGCGGCCGACTCGCGTCGGCGACGGTCGCGTACGAGACGTGGGGAACGCTCGCGCCCGACGCGTCGAACGCGGTGCTGGTGCTGCACGCACTCACCGGCGACAGCCACGCCGCCGGACCGGCCGCACCCGGGCACGGCGACGTCGGGTGGTGGGACGGCACCGTCGGGCCCGGGTGCCCGATCGACACCGACCGCTTCTTCGTCGTGTGCCCCAACGTGCTCGGCGGCTGCCAGGGCAGCACCGGGCCGTCGTCAGCCGCCGCCGACGGCCGGCCCTACGGATCGCGCTTCCCCGTCACCACCATCCGCGACCAGGTCGGGCTCGAGGTCGCGCTCGCCGACGCGCTCGGCGTCGACCGCTGGTACGCAGTGGTGGGCGGCTCGATGGGCGGCATGCGCGTGCTCGAGTGGGCCGTCGGCCACCGCGATCGAGTGGCGCGTGCGGTCATGATCTCGGTGGGCGCGCAGGCCACCGCGGAGGAGATCGCGCTGTGCCACGTGCAGATGCGCGCCATCCGCGCCGATCCCAAGTGGCGCGGCGGCGACTACTACGAGGCGGAGCCGGGCGACGGGCCGCACGAAGGGCTCTCGATCGCGCGCGGCATCGGGCACATCAGCTACCGCACCGAGCTCGAGCTGGCCGCACGGTTCGGACGCGACCACCAGCCGGGTGAGGAGCCGTTCGTCGGCGGGCGCTATGCCGTGGAGTCGTATCTCGACCACCACGCCGACAAGCTCGTGCGTCGCTTCGACGCCAACAGCTACCTCGTGCTGTCACAGGCGATGAACCATCACGACGTCGGCCGCGACCGCAGCGGCATCGCGGCTGCGCTCGCCACCGTGACCGCGCAGGCGAGCGTGGCGGGCATGTCGTCCGACTGGCTCTACCCGGTGCGGCTCCAGCAGGAGCTCGGCGAGCTCATCCCCACGTCGTCGGCGGTCGAGATCGTGCAGACCATCTCCGGCCACGACGGCTTCCTGGTCGAGTCCGAGCCCCTCGGCCGCTTCCTCCGCCGCGCCCTCGACTCCTGACCCCGAACATCTCGGAGTTCACGGGGTCATCCCCCCGTCAAGTCCGAGATGTTCGCCCTGGAGGGCGAGGGGGTGACGGCGTCGAGGGCGTGGCGGAGGTCGGCGACGAGGTCGTCGGTGGTCTCGATGCCGACGGAGAGCCGGACCAGCGCGGGGTCGACGGCGAGGGGTGAGTCGACCGCCGACGCGTGCGTCATGCGCGCCGGGTGCTCGATCAGCGACTCGACACCCCCGAGCGACTCGGCCAGCGTGAACAACCGCGTGCGGGCGACGATCGCGAGCGCGGCGTCCTCGCCACCGGCGGCGAGGAAGCTCACCATGCCGCCGAAGTCGCGCATCTGCCGCTGTGCCACGGCGTGACCGGGATGGTCGGTCAGCGAGGGATGGAGCACGCGCGCGACCGCGGGGTGCCGGGCCAGCATGGTGACGATCGCGCTCGCGTTCTCGCAGTGGCGGTCCATCCGCACCGCGAGCGTCTTGAGTCCGCGCAGCATGAGGTAGCAGTCGAACGGGCTCGGCACCGCGCCCACCGCGTTCTGTAGGAACCCGACGCGCTCGGCGATCTCGGGATCGCTGGTGGCGACGAACCCACCCACGACATCGGAGTGGCCCCCGAGGTACTTGGTCGCCGAGTGCACGACGATGTCGGCACCGAGCTCGAGCGGACGCTGGAGGAACGGCGTGGCGAACGTGTTGTCGACGACGACGCGCGCGCCACGCTCGTGCGCGAGCGCGCTGACTCGCGTGATGTCGACGATGGTGAGCGCGGGGTTGGTGGGTGTCTCGACCCACACCAGCGCGGTGCCGTCGGGCCATGTGCGCTCGAGCGCGTCGACGTCGGTGAGGTCGGCGACGGTCCACTCGATGCCCGCCGGTGCGAGCACCTTCGACACCAGGCGGAAGGTGCCGCCGTAGGCGTCGTCGGGGATGATCACGCGCTCCCCGGGCGCGAGCAGGCGCAGCACCGCGTCTTCCGCGGCCATGCCGCTGGCGAAGGCGAAGCCGTCGAGCGCACCCTCGAGCGAGGCCAGGCACTCCTCGTACGCGCGGCGCGTGGGGTTGCCGCTGCGCGCGTACTCGTAGCCCGAGTGCTTCCCCACCTCCTCGTGCACGAACGTCGACGAGAGCGTGATCGGCGTGACCACCGCCCCCGTCGTGGGGTCGGGTGGTTGTCCTTGGTGGATCGCGCGCGTCTCGAAGCCGTCTCGCCGTTCGGGCGCGGAGCCGTCTCGCCGTTCGGGCACGGAGCCATCTCGCCATTCGGGCACGGAGCCATCTCGCCGTTCGGGCACGGAGCCG
>DASXXX010000420.1:0-10246 GCA_036502765.1 Acidimicrobiia bacterium
CATCGCGTTCCACGACGACATCGACGTGACGCAGTGGCACCTCTACTCCAACCCCGCCATCCACGCGGGGAGCGGGCTGTGCCAGGGCGAAGGTCACATCTTCCGCGAGGACGGCCGGCTCGTCGCGTCGTACACGATCCACGCGATGGTGCGCGACTTCGTGCAGGGCCCCGAAGCGATGGGCCACGACTCGTCGACCGCCATGTGACGAACGAGGTGTGACGGGGCCCGCCCCTACGGGAGCGGTGGCTGATCGTCGACGAACGGTGCTTCGTCGAACCAGCCGAAGTCGCCTGCCTCGATCACGCGTCCGATCAGGTCGGGGAACTCGGCGGCGATCCGGGCCGCCTCTGCGGGCTCCAGCTCGCTGCGATACCGCAGAGGTCGCGCCACGTTCTTCTGGGTGAACCGGCCGTCCACGAGCGCCCACACACCGTCGACATCGGGGGCGACCTCGAGATCCGCCGCGATGAGGCACGGCCCCGCCGGGCGGTCGAACGCGAAGTGGTCGTAGACGAGGCGGAGCGACGCACGACTGCCCCATGCTCGGGTCCTCGCCAGCTGACGATGCACCTGGAAGAGCGCGTCGTCGATCGTCTCAATCTGGCTGAACGACGCGCTCCCCTCGGCGCGGGCGGCGCGACCGGCATCGAGCACCGACAGCACCTGATCGCGCGGGTCACGGACCACGAGGTGGATGCGGAGCTCTCCGTCCGCGATCAGCCGGTCGACGAGCGCGGGCGACAGGGTAGGTGGTCCGTGGGTCTTCACGACGATGCGTTCACCTCTGGTCTCGTCGACGAGCGCGAGGAGCGCGGCGTTGTCCCAGCGGTCGAGGAAATTGATGTGGTGCCCCTCGGTGACGACACCGTCGGGCAGCTTGCGCTGGGGCCATCCGTGCAGCTCGAGCGTCGCGCACGCCATCTCGAACGCGAGTGTCGTGCCGGACTTCGTGGGTCCCTGGCTGACGACGATCACGCGCGGAGGATACGCAGGATCGACGCGTCTACGCGACCTCGCCGCGCAGCACGACCTGCGTGCCGGGTGCCTCGCTGCCGGTCGCGGGTTCCTTCGTGACTTCGAACATCGACGGTGTGGCCGTGAGACGGAACGGCGACGTCCCGGGCGCGCGGCCCAGCAGGCCGAGCGACACCATGCGAGTGCCCGTGCCGTCGCCGACCCGCGCCCACAGCTGGTAGGTGCCGTCGGCGTCGAGCGTCGGGAGGACGTGCCCCATCAGGTAGCCGGTGCCGTCGGGGAGCATCACGACCTCGGCGCCGGCCGCACCGTCGACGGCGTCGCCATCCATCGCGTCGAGCGCGATCACGTGCGCGTCCGACGAGCCGCGCGCCGCCATGGCCTGCTGCTCCATCGGGTCGCGGTGCATCTCCGCCGCGAGGTCGTCGATGCGGTCCTGTTGGCGCAGGACCTGGATCCCGAGCACGGCGGCGAGGATCACGGCGGCCGCGGCAAGCATCGCCACGACCCGTCGACTGAGGCGCGACTCGCGGGCGGGTGACGAGGTCGCACTGTCGGCAGCGACGAGGCGCAGCGGTGGTGCAGCAATGTCGACCGAGGGCACGTCGAGCGAATGCTCGATGCCTTCCCACAACGACGCGGGCGCCGGCGTCTCACGCGGAGGGAGGAACGACACTGCTTCGCGCAAGGACTCGACCTCGGCACGCGCGTCGTCGTCGCGCTCGACGTAGCGCGCGACCTGCGCGCGCTCCTCGCCGTCAAGCGCATCGAGCGCGTACAGGGGCACGAGCTCGTCGAGCTCGGCGCGGGTCAGCTCTCGGTCCACGACGACGTGATCCCCGACTCGACGAGCGTGTCGCGCAGACGACGCAACCCCACTCGGATCCGACTCTTCACCGTGCCCTCGGGCTGGTCGAGCAGCACCGCGACCTCGCGGTACGTGTGTCCTCCGAGGTACGCCAGCTCGATGGCCCGCCGTTCGTCGTCGGAGAGGACGTCGAACGCCTCGCGCACCTGTTCGGCCATGGCCAGTTCGACCACCTCACGCTCGAGGTCGTACTCGGGTTCCGGCCGCAGCCGCTCGGCGCGACCTTCGCGCGCGCGGCGCGCCGACTCGGCGCGCACGACGTCGATGGCGCGGCTGTGGACCGTCGCCATGAGGAACGCCCGGAGCGACCCGCGACCAGGGTCGAAGCGCTCGGGATCCTCCCAGAGCTTGAGGAAGACCTCCTGCACCAGCTCCTCCGCGAGCGCCCGGTCGCGCAGGACTCGCACCGCGAGGCCGAAGGCGGCGTCGCCGTGGCGGCGGTAGACCTCGGCCAGCGCGGCCTCGCGGAACCGGGCGATGGCGACGACGAGCGCGGCGTCGCTCGCGTCGTGCAGCTCGGGGTGCAGATCGTCGTCCACCATCCTCAAGGGTACGGAGCGCGGACCTCCGCCGGATGGCGCAACGGTGCAGAGGCGAACTCCCGCATGCCGGTGGCGAAGGGAACCTCCGCGACGAACCCGAAAGCGCGACGAGCGGCGTCGGTGGCGCCGAACACGTGGCGCACGTCGCCGAGGCGGTACCGCGGCACGATGACTGGCATGGGTCCCCCGCCCGGAAAGCCCGTCGCGATCGCCCGCGCCATGTCGAGCACCGTGTGCGGTTGCCCGGACGCCACGTTGTAGGCACCGCCTGGGGCATCGGTGGCCGTCAGCGCGGTCACGTTGGCTCGGGCCACGTCGGAGACGTGCACGAAGTCGCGGAGCTGCCCACCGTCCTCGAACACGGTCGGCGCGCGTCCCGCCTCGAGCGCACTGCGAAAGATGCTCGCCACACCGGCGTAGGGCGTGTCGCGGGGCATGCGCGGCCCGTACACGTTGTGGTACCGGAGCGCGACCACGGTCGAAGGGTGCTCACGCCCGTACGCGGCGAAGAGGTGCTCCTGGTGCAGCTTGGTCGCGGCGTACACATTGCGCGGATCGGGCGCTGACGTCTCGTCGATCGCGACCGGGACCAGCGCACGCGCACACTCGGGACAGTTCGGCTCCCATCGCCCAGCATCGAGATCGTCGCGGGAGCGCGGTGCCGGCTGCACCCTTCCGTCGGTCGCACACAGATACCGACCCTCGCCGTACACCACCATGCTGCTGGCGACGACCAGTCGCCCCGCGAAGTCCCGCGCGTGCAACGCCTCGAGCAGCACCGCGGTGCCGACGTCGTTGTCGCGCACGTATGCACTCGTGTCGCCGAAGTCGATGCCCAGACCGACCATCGCCGCCTGGTGAGACACCGCGTGGACGCCGTCGACCGCACGCGCGACGACGGCGTCGTCGCAGCAGTCGCCCCACAGCCACTCGGCCCGAGGATCCAGCCCCGCAGGGATCCCGTCATGCGCACCGGGATGCAATCGATCGAGCACCCGCACCTCGTGGCCGAGGTCGCACAGCTGCTCGACGATGAACGAGCCGATGAAGCCGGCACCACCGGTGACGAGGATCACCACGGGCTGCGCACCAGGGTCTGCACGCCGATCGTGAAGGCCAGCTGCAGGGCCAACCAGCGCGACGAACGTCCGCTCGCCGCCAGCGCCGCACCCGCCGGGAGGATCCAGATCGCGAACGGCAGCCAGATCCGTTCGACCTCGCCCTTCGACATCCCGCTCACCGCCGCGATCCCGATTGCGAAGAGCGCGCCGCCGAGCAGCCACCACAGGCGTCGATCGCGCACGCGGGTGAGGGCGACAGCAATCGCCGGCCCGGTTGCGATGGCGAGGCACGCGAGGTTCACCAGCAGGAACACGTCGTAGGGCCGACGCGACGCGACACCGGCGTGGTAGCGGGCACGAGTCGCGGCCAGGCCGGCGAACCACCAGAATCCGGCCAGCGCGAAGGCCAGGAACACGAACGACGCGCCGAACGTCGCGAACACGATCGGACGCGCGCGACGACGCCGGAGCGCGATCCCGAGCGGAATCACGGCGAGGAGCACGAGTCCGTAGGAGAGGAAGGCGGTCACTCCGAACAGCACTCCACCGCCCACGGCACACCAGTCGCCGCGCCGGTCGGCGCGTCCCGTGGCGACGATGACCAGCGTGACCGCCCACGCGCCGATGCCCGCATACAGCGCGTCGGCGCTCGTCGCCATCCAGATCGCGAGCGGAGCGGCCGCGACGAACGCCCACCCCGCGCGCGCCCGCGCCTCACCCGCGATCTCACGGACCGCGAGCAGCACTGCCGGCACCGCGAGTGCGCCACCGAGGATCTCGATGGTCGCCACCACCGGTACGTTCGCCAGGCCGAGGCGGTCGAGCAAGGACAGGAACAGCAGGTATCCCGGCGGATGACCCTGCACGTGGACGCGGTACTCCGCGATGCGGCTGGTGAAGTGCCCGAGGAACGTGAGTGGCGAACCGACCCGCCCGACGTCAGGCAGGTACTCGTTCTTCGAGGTCACCGAACCGACCAGTCCTGCGGTGCCGTCGAGCAGCGCGAGCGCGACCGCCCAGGCTCCTCCGACCAGGGTGGACCCGACGAGCAGCATCCGCCAACTCGCCCGCGCTCCGAACTCACCCGCACGGGCAACGAGGACGCCTGCCAGCACCCCCGGGAGCAGGAGCGCCCATCCGGGTCGCCAGTCGAGCGACGCGTCGAGCGGGGGGAACGGGATGCGCAGGTGCGCGCCCGAGTGCACCAGGTCGACGAGGACGATTCGCGCCGCGACGATGACCGTCACCCACAGCGCGAGCGCCCACCAGCCGCCCCCACGCACCGCGGCGGCGGACGAACGGCGCAGGTCGGCCGCGACGTGAGCGCGCGGCGGTGCCACGGTGACCTCCACGCCTGCGCTACCCACAAGTGCACTACGGAGCCGCGCCCCGATCCGGTTCATCCGGAACCGGACGGCGCGCCGTAGAGCGCGCGTGGGCAACGTGATCCTTCCTGCGCTCGACGAGGCGCGCGCCATTCCCGAGGTGCTCGCGGGCATCCCCGACGGATGGGCACCGATCGTCGTCGACAACGGGTCGATCGACGGTTCGGCCGATGTGGCCCGTCAACACGGCGCGCTCGTCGTGACAGAAGCGCGCCGCGGCTTCGGCGCGGCGTGTCATGCGGGCCTGTCGGCCGCCACGGAAGATCTCGTCGCGTTCATGGACTGCGACGGGTCGTTCTCCGGCACCGACCTCGACCGGGTGGCGGCGCGTGTGCGCGCGGGCGACGCCGATCTCGTCCTCGGCGCCCGGAACCCCGATCCCGGATCCGGTGCCTGGCCGTGGCACCTCCGGGTCGCCAACCGCACCTTGGCGCGTTCCGTGCGCCGCCGGACCGGCGTGGCGCTCCACGACCTCGGACCGATGCGAGTCGCGCGCCGCGAGCCCTTGGTCGCCCTCGGCATCCGCGACCGACGGTTCGGGTGGCCGCTCGAGATGGTCCTGCGCGCGGCGGAAGCGGGCTGGCGCATCGACGAGATCCCCGTGGCCTACCGACCACGAGTCGGCCGGTCGAAGGTCACCGGCACCGTGCGGGGCGTGGTGCGGACCGTGCACGACATGCGAGTGGCGCTGCGGTGACGACCACCGTGGTGATGGCGAAGGCGCCCGTGCCCGGGCGGGTCAAGACACGTCTGTGCCCGCCGTGCACGCCCGAGCAGGCTGCGGCCCTGGCGGCGGCGGCGCTCGTCGACACCCTTGGTGCCGTTCAGGCCACGGCGTGCGATCGGCGCGTGCTGGCGCTCGACGGGGCACCGGGACCGTGGCTGCCGCCCGGGTGGGCGGTCGTCCCCCAGTCCGGCGGCGGGCTCGCGGCGCGACTCGACGCCGCGGTCGTCGCCATCGACGGACCCGTCCTAGTCGTGGGCATGGACACCCCGCAGGTCACCCCGAAGCTCCTCGACGCCGCGTGGGCGCGGCTGCTCGCGCCCGACACCGACGCGGTGCTCGGACCCGCCGACGACGGCGGCTACTGGGCGATCGGCGTGCGCGCACCCCGGGCCGGGCTGTTCGACGACGTCGAGATGTCGACGACGCGCACCGGCGCGCAACAGCGAGCACGCTTGCGCGCGCTCGTTCTGAGCGTCGCCGAGCTCGACCGCCTGCGCGACGTCGACACCTTCGCCGACGCCCAGGCAGTCGCAGCCCACATCCCGTCCTCGCGGTTCGCGCACCAGCTCGCGCGCACCCGCGTCGCCGCATGACCATCGCCGTCACACCTGCACGTCTCTGCACCACCGACGGCCGGGTCCTCGACCTTCCCGCGCACCGGTGGTTCGCAGCTGCCAGCGCTGCCGAGCAGCGCGCGCTCGATCACGCCATCGGTCCTGCACTCGACATCGGGTGCGGGCCCGGTCGTCACCTCGTGGCGCTCGCGGAGCGCAACGTGTTCGCGCTCGGCATCGACATCTCCGCCCCGTTCCTCGACGTCGCCCGCACTCGCGGCGTCAACGTGCTCGAGCGATCGGTCTTCGCCCGAGTCCCTGGACCGCGGCGTTGGCGCACGGCCCTCCTCTTCGACGGCAACATCGGCATCGGAGGCGACCCCGTCGCGCTGCTGTCGCGCGTCATCGAGCTGCTGCGCGACGACGGCCGCATCATCGTGGAGATCGAGCCCGACGACGCCGAGCACGCGGTGATGGTCGTCCGCGCCGAGCTCGACGAGGAGGTCGGTCCTTGGTTCCACTGGACCACGGTCGACCTCGATCGACTCACGTCCATCGCGAGCGCAGTCGGACTCGAGGTCGTCGAGGCGTGGGACAGCGACTCCCGGCGCTTCGCGGTCCTGGCCGTCCGGCGATGAGCGACCCGGGTCGCCTTCGCTTCCGCAGCGCGCTCCACGAACCGCGCACCGCGGCGTGGCTCGGCATCGCACTCGGCGTCTCGTTCACCGTGTGCTTCGCGACCGGGTTGTGGTCGCACCTCCAGCAGAACCCGCCGAGCTGGTTCGACCCGATCGCGCGACCCGCAGGCCTGTATCGGGTCACCCAAGGGCTCCACGTGGCCACCGGGATCGCGTCGATCCCGTTGCTGCTGGCCAAGCTCTGGGTGGTCTACCCCAAGTTGTTCCAGCGACCGGTCGTCACGAGCGCGGCGTCGGTGTTGGAGAAGGTCAGCATCGTCCCGTTGGTCGGTGGCGGCATCTTCATGCTGTTCACCGGCCTCGCCAACATCAACCTCTGGTACCCGTGGCCGTTCAACTTCCGCACGTCGCACTACTGGGTCGCGTGGATCACCATCGGCGCGCTGGTGGTGCACATCGGCGCTAAGGTCACCATCACCCGGAGCGCGCGGTCGCGGAGCTCCGCGACCGCGGACGTCGCGACCGCAGACGGCACCGGGTCGCCGGACCGGCGGACGTTCCTCGCGCTGGTCGCCGGCGCGGCCGGGGCGTTGACCCTGGTGACCCTGGGCCAGACCGTGTCGCCGCTGCGCAAGATCGCGCTGCTCGCGCCCCGCCGACCCGACACAGGACCGCAGGGCTTCCCCGTGAACCGCTCCGCGATCGCCGCCGGGGTCGTGCAGTCGGCGCAGGACCCGGCGTACCGACTCGTGATCGAGGGAGATGTGCGTCGCTCGATGGCGCTCTCGCTCGACGACCTTCGCGCGCTTCCCCAACACACCGCGACCTTGCCGATCGCATGCGTCGAGGGATGGAGCGCATCGCGGACGTGGCGCGGTGTTCCGGTGCGTGACCTGTTGGAGATGGCCGGCGCATCCGACGACGCGCGGGTGCGCGTGCACTCACTGCAACAACGTCTCTCGTACGCGTCGTCCGATCTCGATCCCGATCAGGCGTACGACCACGACACGCTGCTCGCGCTCGAGGTCGAGGGTGAAGAGCTCCACCTCGACCATGGATATCCGCTGCGGCTCATCGGGCCGAACCGACCCGGAGTCATGCAGACCAAGTGGGTCACCCGGCTGGTGGTGTCGTGAGCGCCGTGCCCATCGGCGACGAGGGGGTCAGTACCGAGACGGTCGACGACGAGATCCCCGGACGCGGCTTCTGGATCGGCCTCGCGCTCGGCACGCCCGTGATGGTCTACGGCGCGGTCGAACTGGTGCAACAGACCGGATGGTCACGCTCGTTCGGCGTCGCCCGTTGGTTCGGCGGCGGGATCCTGCTCCACGATCTGGTGCTGGTGCCGATCGTGCTCGCGGTCGTGTGGGTGATCGGACGATGGACGCCGGCGCCGGTCCACACACCGCTGCGCACCGCAGTGCTCGGCAGCGCGCTCGTCGTCGCGATCGGCTGGCCGGGACTGCGCGGCTACGGCAACAGGCCCGACAACCGCACCATCCACCCCTTCGACTACCGCAGCGCGGTGCTCACCCTGCTGGCACTGCTGTGGGCCGCAACGCTGGTGTGGGCCGCGTGGCGTCTCGCTCGGCAAGGAGCCCGACCGAGCGTGCCAGCACCGCCCGGAGACGATCGAGGTTCGCCTCGAACATCTCGAACACCCGCTCCTGACTGACCGCCTCGACGCTGGCGTCGCCCTCGAGCCCTGCGTCGTAGTCGGTGACGAGCGCAAGCCCGGCGTAGGCGAGGCCGGCTTCGCGGGCGAGCGCAGCTTCGGGATACTGGGTCATGTTGACGAGATCCCAACCCGTCCGGCTGAACCAACGCGACTCGGCCCGGGTGGAGAAGCGCGGCCCGTTGATGACGACCACGGTCCCGCCGTCGTGCGTGCGTACACCCTCGGCGCGCGTCGCCTCGAGCAGCACCTCACGGAGGGCGGAGTCATAAGGATCCGCCAGCGAGACGTGTTGGGGGCCGTCGGCGAAGTGATCGTGGAAGGTGTCGACGCGACCCTGCGTGCGGTCGACGAGTTGATCGACCACCACGAAGTCGCCCGGACGCAGGCCGGGCTGCAGCGAGCCGGCGGCGAAGGGGGCGATCAGAGAGCGCACCCCGAGCGCCCGCATCGCAGCCACGTTGGCCCGGTAGTCCACACGATGCGCGGGGTGTTCGTGCGAGCGTCCGTGCCGTGGAATGAAGGCCACCCGGAGACGGGACAGCGTCCCCAGCATCACCGGCCCCGACGGTGTCCCCCATTCGGTGGAAACCCGTACCTCGCGGGCGTCGTCGAGAAACGCGTAGAAGCCGGATCCTCCGAACACGCCGACGTCGGCGCGCGGGGAAGCCTCCCGAAAGTCGGTCATGCCCGGTGTCCGGACCACGCCGATGCCCCGGATGACGTCGTCGGCGTATCCTGCACAGGAATTCGACTGCGTCCAACTTCGGAGGGACCCACCGCATGAGCACGCACCGCCCCATGGAGGGGATCCGCATCCTCGACCTCGCCGACCACACCTTCGTGCCGGCCGCATCGGCCATCCTCAGCGACTGGGGCGCCGAAGTGATCAAGGTCGAGCACATCACCCGCGGTGATGCGGCCCGGGGCCTGGCGTCGAGCGGCCTCGCGATGTTCGGCGGCGAGGTCTCGCCGATCCTCGAGCACGCGAACCGCGGCAAGCTCAGCCTCGCGCTCGACCTCAACCAGGACGAGGGCCGCGACATCCTCTACCAGCTCGCGGCGATCTCCGACGTCTTCCTCACCAACAAGATGCCGAGCGTGCGCGAGAAGCTGAAGACCGACATCGACGACATCCGCGCCCACAACCCGAACATCATCTACGTGTCGGGTCACGGCTACGGCGCGCGCGGGCCCGACCGCGACGCCGGCGGCTACGACGCCATCTCGTACTGGTACCGCGGCACCAGCGGCATGAGCGCGAAGGCGCCGGACGCCACGACGGTGCCGGGCATGCCCGCGCCCGCGTACGGCGACACCATCGGCGCGATGACGATCGCCGGTGGCATCTCGGCCGCGCTGTTCCACCGCGAGCGCACCGGTGAGGCCGACGTCGTCGACGTCTCGCTCATGAACACCGGCATGTGGGCGATGGGCGCGGGCATCGCAGTGTCGCTCCTCGCCGGCATGCCGTGGCACGAGCTCGCCGCGCACACCGTCGGGCAGATCACGAACCCGCTCGTGCAGGTGTACGAGACCAAGGACGCCAAGTTCCTCTCGCTCTGCATGCTGCAGGGCCACTACTACTGGCCCGAGGCGTGCGAGCGCTTCGGCATCCCGCAGTACATCGACGACCCGCGCTTCGCCACCAACGATCTCTTCATCGAGAACGCGGCGGTGGGTGCGGAGCTGGTCGCCGAGGCGATCAAGCAGAAGACGCTCGAGGAGTGGAAGGCGCAGCTCCAGGGGATGAAGGGCCAGTGGGCGCCGGTCCAGGACACCATCGAGGTGCAGACCGACCCGCAGACCGTCGCCAAC
>DASXXX010000421.1:0-6312 GCA_036502765.1 Acidimicrobiia bacterium
GTCGCGCAGGACGTCGGCGATGGCGAGGTTGGAGCGCAGCGCGCCGGCCGAGCCGCGCAGGATGGCGACGTTGCCCGACTTGAGGCAGATGCCGGCGGCGTCGCTGGTGACGTTGGGCCGGTTCTCGTAGATGATCGCCACGACCCCGAGCGGGACCCGGCGGCGCTCGATCTTCAGCCCGTTGGGGCGGCGCCACCCGTCGAGCACCTCGCCGATCGGATCGGGCAGCGCGGCGACCGCGCGCAGGCCGTCGGCCATGCCCGCGATGCGGGCATGGGTGAGGCGCAGCCGGTCGAGCGGACCGGCTTCGAGACCGGCAGCCTCGGCCGCCTCGAGGTCGAGTCGATTCGCGGCGAGCAGGTCGTCGGCACGCTCCTCGAGCAGATCGGCGGCCGCGAGCAGAGCGGCGTTCTTGTCGGCCGTCGACGCCGAGGCCAGTGCACCCGAGGCGCCCTTGGCCCGGCGTCCCAGCTCGGCGACAGGCGTGGGCGACATGGACCGGGATTCTACGCCCAGGCAACTGGCGTCAGTAGGGCGCAATTGTTGCGCCGAACTGACGCCGGAACGCTGACGGGGTGGGGAACTCGGGAGGGGTGAGGCCGTGTCGCCCAGCAGCCGCGCTTCCCTGATGGGTGCAGCGGCCGAGGCGACCCGGCCTCACCTTCCTCCCGCTCCTCGCCGACTGTCGAAGCCCCCGAAAGGACTCTCCCCCCGCCAGTCGACGACGAGCTCGTGAGGCAAGAGTGTGACGGAACCAGACCCTCCGCGCAAGGGCGGGCACGGGAAAAGGTCAGGTCAGGGCAGGACCACGAGATCGTCCCGGTGGACGACCTCGTGGGGCACACCGTCGTCGAGCTCCGACGTCTGGCGGCCGGCGACGCCCCGGAGCACCGCCGCGGGGTACCTGACCAGGCCTTTCGCGAACGGCAGGCCGTCGGGACCGACGATCTCGACGGCGTCGTCGGCGTCGAAATCGCCCTCCACGCCCCGCACCCCGGCCGGGAGCAGCGAGCGATGGTGCTCGCGCAGGGCCCGCCGGGCGCCGTCGTCGACCACCACCCGGCCGGCCGGGTTGAGGGCGAAGGCGATCCACAGCTTGCGGCTCGAGAGCCGCTCGCCCCGGGCCGGGAAGGCGGTGCCCACCGATCGTCCGGCGATGGCGTCGGTGACGACGTCGGGCGCGTCGGCCGCCGCGATCACGGCCCGGACCCCGGACCACGCCGCGATCTTGGCCGCCGCCAACTTCGTGGCCATACCCCCACTCCCCCGATCCGTGCCCCGGCCGCCCGCGAGCGCCTCGAGCGCGGCGTCGACCTCCACGATCTCCTCGATGAGCGACGCCTCGGCGTCGACCCGGGGATCGGCGGTGAACAGTCCCGCGGTGTCGGTGAGCAGCACGAGCAGGTCGGCGGTGACCAGGTGGGCGACCAGCGCGGCGAGCCGGTCGTTGTCGCCGTAGCGGATCTCGTCGTCGGCCACGGTGTCGTTCTCGTTGACGACCGGCACCACACCGAGGTCGAGGAGGCGCCGCATCGCCTCGCGCGCGTGCAGGTACTGCGAGCGCACGCCGAAGTCGTGGGGCGTGAGCAGGACCTGTCCGGCGAGAAGACCGTGCGTGCCGAGGATGGCGCCGAAGCGCTCCATCAGGCGGGGCTGGCCGACGGCGGCGACGGCCTGCAGGGTGCCGACGTCGCTGGGTCGCGTCGTCATGCCCAGCGCGGGGAGCCCCGCCGCGATCGCGCCCGAGCTCACCAGCACGACCTCGTGCCCGGCAACACGGGCGGCCGCGATCTCGCGGCACAGCTTGAGCAGCGAGGCGTCGTCGATCTCGCCCCCGTCGGACGTGATCGACGACGTGCCGACCTTCACCACGACCGTCGCGGTCATGACTACCCGAGGCCCTCGACGTAGTCGAGCTCGACCGGACCGATGCGCACGAGGTCACCCTCCCGCGCGCCGGCACGCGCGAGCGCGCGCTCGACGCCCATCGTGCGCAGGCGGTACTGCACGTACTCCATCGCCTCGACATTGGTGAGGTCGGCCATGGCGACGACCCGCTCCGCGCTGCGGCCCGAGACCCGCCACGCGCCGTCGTCGTCGCGGATGACGCTGAAGCCCTCCTCGACGGGGCGCAGCACCACGAACGGCTCCGGCTCGGGCTCCTCGGCCCGCGCCTCGGCGATCAGCGTGCCCAGCCGGCCGAGCATGACGTCGAGGCCCTGGCGGGTCACCGCGGAGATCTCGACACTCTCGCCGAACTCGGGGATCTTGGTGTCGAGCTCGAAGAAGGCGACGTCGGCCTTGGAACCGACGACGAGGCGGGGCCGGTCGAGGAGCTCGGGACGGTACCGACCCAGCTCCTCGAGCAGGATCCGCGCCTGCTCCTCGGGCTCGCGCTCGTCGGCCGGTGCGAGGTCGAGCAGCAGCACGAGCACCCGCGCCCGTTCGACGTGACGGAGGAACTCGTGCCCGAGCCCGCGGCCCTCGGCGGCACCCTCGATGAGACCGGGGATGTCGGCGACGACGTACTCGTGGTCGCGGAAGCGGACCACGCCGAGGTTGGGTTCGAGCGTGGTGAACGGGTAGTCGGCGATCTTGGGCTTGGCCGCGCTCACCGCCGCGATGAGCGTCGACTTCCCGGCGTTGGGGAACCCCACGAGCGCGGCGTCCGCGAGCAGCTTCACCTCGAGGCGCAGCCAGTGCTCCTCGCCGTACTCGCCCTGCTCGGCGAAGGCGGGTGCCCGCCGGGCGTTCGAGAGGAAGCGGGCGTTGCCGCGCCCACCCTGGCCGCCGCGGGCCGCGACGAAGCGGTCGCCGTGGCGCACGAGGTCGGCGATCAGCTCACCCTCGCGGGTCTTGATCTGCGTGCCCTCGGGCACCGTCACCACGAGGTCGCTCCCGCTCGCACCGTGACGCTTGTTGCCGGAGCCGTGCTTGCCCGACTCGGCCCGACGGTGGGGGTGGTCGCGGTACGAGAGCAGCGACGCAACGTTGCGGTCGGCCTGCACGACGATGTCGCCGCCGGAGCCGCCGTCACCGCCGTCGGGCCCGCCCTTGGGGACGTGGGCCTCGCGTCGGAACGACACTGCGCCCGCGCCACCGTCGCCGCCGCGGAGGTTGACCTGGACGAGGTCGACGAACGACGACATGGAGACTCAGCCTACGGACGACGCGCGGAGGCGTCGGCCGCATTTGGCGGAGGACTAATCGCCCGCGGGGACGATGTCGACGAGCTTGCGACCCTTGCGGAAGCCGAACTTCACCGTGCCGTTCGCCTTCGCGAACAGGGTGTCGTCGCTGCCCTTGCCGACGTTCTCGCCGGGGTGGAACCGGGTGCCGCGCTGGCGCACGATGATCGTGCCCGCGTGCACGTCGGTGCCGCTGTAGACCTTCACGCCCAGACGCTGGGCATTGGAGTCACGACCGTTGCGCGAGGAGGCCGCGCCCTTCTTCTTCGACATCTCGGGTCTGCTCCTACTTCTTTGCGCCCGCCGGCGTGATGCCGACGATCTCGATGACCGAGAGGTCCTGGCGGTGGCCGTACCGGCGACGGTTGTTGCTCTTCGGCTTGTACGTGAAGCCGTCGATCTTCGGGCCGCGGGTCTCGCCGACCACGCGTGCCTTCACGACCGCACCGTCGAGCTGGGACGGCGTGGCCTGCACGTTCTCGCCGTCGACCACGAGGATCGGTGCGAGCTCGACCTCACTACCGTCGTCGAGTCCGAGGCGCTCGACCTCGAGCTGCTCACCGGCCTCGACCTTGTACTGCTTCCCACCGGTGCGAATCACTGCATACATAAGGCGACCATGCTACTCCATCGACTCCAGCAGAGACTCGTCGAGGAGGAAGCCCCGACCGTGGCACGACGGGCAGGTGCTGCTGAACGACTCCACCAGCCCCTCGGAGATCCGCTTGCGGGTCATCTCGACCAGGCCCAGCTCCGACATCTCGAACGCCTGGGTGCGGGTCTTGTCGCGGGCGAGGGCGTCGCGGAAGACCTTCATCACCTCGTCGCGGTTCCTCTTGATCTCCATGTCGACGAAGTCGATGACGATGATCCCGCCGATGTCGCGCAGGCGCAGCTGGCGGGCGACCTCCTCGGCCGCCTCGAGGTTGTTCCGGAAGACGGTCTCCTCGAGGTTCGACTTCCCGACGTTCTTGCCGGTGTTCACGTCGATCACCGTGAGCGCCTCGGTGCGCTCGATGATGAGTGAGCCACCCGAGGGCAGCCACACCTTGCGGTCGAGCGCCTTCAGGAGCTGCTCGGAGATGTGGAACCGCTCGAAGATCGGCAGGCCTTCTTCTTCGGCGTCGTAGTACTCGACCCGCTCGGCGAGCTCGGGGGTGATCGCCTCGACGTAGCCGCGGACCTCTTCGTAGAGGGCGCGGTCGTCGATCACGACGCCGCGGTACTCCTTGGTGAACTCCTCGCGGATGCGCCGGAGCACGAGGTCGGGCTCCTGGTAGAGCAGCTTCGCCGACTTGGTCTGGGCCGTGAGCGCCGAGATCTGCTCCCACTGGTTGCGGAGGCGGCGCACGTCGCGCTCGAGCTCGTCGCTGGTGGCACCTTCGGCCGCGGTGCGCACGATGAGGCCGGCGTCGTCGGGACGAATGCCGTCGAGGACCTTGCGGAGGCGCTTGCGCTCGTCGTCGGGCAGGCGCTTGGAGATGCCGTAGGTGTCGGGCTCGTTGGGCACCATCACGAGGAAGCGACCGGCGAGGCTCACCTCCTGAGTGAGGCGCGCGCCCTTGTGCGCGATCGGGTTCTTGGTCACCTGCACGGTGATCATCTGTCCGTTCTTCAGTGCCCGTTCGATCTTGGGCTTGTTGCCGCCCTCGAGGTCGGCCTTGTCGAACGCGACGTCGCCGCGGTAGAGCACGCCGTTCTTGGGCGTGCCGATGTCGATGAACGCGGCTTCCATGCCCGGAAGCACGTTCTGCACGCGGCCGTAGTAGATGTTGCCGTCGATCGACTCGTTGCCCGTCGGCGTGGCCAGGCTGTGCTCGACCAGGCTGCGGCCCTCGAGCACGGCGATGTGGGTGTGGCCGCCCTCGAGGACGTGCACGCACATCAGGTAGCGGCCGGCCGGGCGGCCCTTGCGGGTCCGGCCACGGCGCCGTTCGAGGACGTCGTCGTCGAGCGGGGCGCCGGGCGCCTCCCCGACGCCGAGATCGGCACGCACGACATCGCCCTTGTTGCGCGGCTGCGACTGCTGCTGCACGCGACCGTTGCCGCCGCCGGGAGCGGTCCCACCCCCGCCAGTGCCACCTGCGCCGCCAGCGCCGCCTGCGCCCGTGCCACCACCGGCACCGCCGGAGCCGCCGCGACCACGACCGCGTCCACCCCGTCGACGCCGACGCTTGGGCGCGGCGGTGCCGTCACCCGGGTCGGTCGCGCCCCCGTTGGTCGGCGCCGATGTGGCCGATGCGGCCGGCCCGGGACGGGAGTCACCGATCCGCGGCTTCGGCGCCTCTGCCGATGCGGGATCTGCCGCAGCGGGGGCTGGCGATGCGGCGGAGGCGGGTTCGGCGTCGGGACGAGGGGGCCGAGGGGCGCGCGGGGCGCGGGGCGTGTGCGCGACGCCGGCTTCTTCCATGGCGACCTCGGCGACGTCGTCGGTGGTCATGCCGCGATCGGCAGCGGCGTCGGTGTAGTCGTGACCGAGGTTCGGTTCGTCGTCGTCGAACTCGTCGTCGGCGTCGTCATCGGACGCGCCGGGAGCACCGGCGCCGTTGGTGCCCGTGCCACCGGTACCCGTGCCGGGCTTGCGGCGGTTGCGGCCACCACGCGAGCCGCGTCGACGGCGTCGCTTCGGCGCACCGTTCGGATCGGTCGCGTCACCTCCGGAAGTGGGCCCGGAAGTGGCGCGCGGCGCGGTGTCGCCACCGCTTGCGTTCGCGTCAGCGGGTGACTCGCTTCTTGGCGCAGCGATGGGGCTTGCAGCCGGGCCGGAGGCGACTGCTGCCTCCGGGGTCGTCTCGTCGGACATCGGTTCCTTCTCTCATGATGCGCTCGTCTCGAGGACGGGCGCGAACGCGTCGGCTTCCAGCGGCTCCAGCCGCGCGCCGCCGCGTTCGATCCATTGGGATGTTCTCAGGGCGCGGTGCTCGGTGAGGCCGACGCCGACGAACGAGTCGAGAGCGTCGAGGACCTCACGGGTTCGGGCACCGCGGGATTGCGTCAACAGGGTGAGCTCGAGCACGGGCACATCGCCGTCGTGCGCGACCTCGATGTTCCGGATCGCGGGACGGAGATCGTCCACGCTCTCCTTGCCCTTGCGGGTGCGGGTGACGAGGAGCTCGTCGGACGC
>DASXXX010000422.1:0-2394 GCA_036502765.1 Acidimicrobiia bacterium
GGGCGACATGCGCATCGCGGTCACCCAGGTGCCGTACCAGACCTCGGTCGAGGTGATCGGGCAGAAGATCGCCGAGCTGGTCAACGACCGCAAGATCGAAGGCATCCGCGACGTGCGCAACGAGTCGTCGGGTGACACCACCCGCCTCGTCGTCGAGCTCAAGCGTGACGCCAACGCGCAGGTCGTGCTGAACCTGCTCTACAAGCACACGCCGATGCAGACCAACTTCCCGGTGCACATGCTCGCGCTGGTCGACAACGTGCCGCGCCTGCTCGACCTCAAGACCGCGCTCGCGGTCTACATCGAGCACCAGAAAGAGATCATCCAGCGGCGCACCGAGTTCCGTCTCCGCAAGGCGAAGGAGCGCGAGCACATCGTCGAGGGCCTGGTGAAGGCGCTCGACATGATCGACGCCATCATCGCCCACATCCGCGGTTCGGAAGACGCCGAGAGCGCCAAGGCCGGTCTCCTGGTCGCGCCGTTCGAGTTCACCGACGTGCAGGCGCAACACATCCTCGACATGCAGCTCCGCCGGCTCACCCAGCTCGACGGCAAGAAGCTGCGCGACGAGCTCGAGGAGCTGCGGGGCATCATCGCCGAGCTGCAGTCGATCCTCGACAGCCCGTCCAAGCTCTCTGCGGTGATCAAGGACGAGCTGGCCGAGGTGCGCGACAAGTACGCCGACGACCGGCGCACCGAGCTCATCAGCGACGTCGGCGATCTCGACGTGCTCGACCTCATCGACGACGAAGAGGTCATCGTCGTGCTGTCGAGCAAGGGCTACATCAAGACGGTCGCCGCCGACGCGTTCCGTCGCCAGGGCCGCGGTGGGCGCGGTGTGCGCGGGGGCAACCTGCGCGACGAAGACTTCGTCGCGCACCTGCTCACCAGCACCGCGCACTCGTACCTGCTCTTCTTCTCGAACCGCGGCAAGTCGTACCGGCTGCGCGCGCACGAGATCCCGATGAAGGAGCGCACCGCGCGCGGCACCGCGCTCGTCAACCTCCTCCCGCTCGATGCCGACGAGCGGATCCAGGCGGTCATCGACACCCGCACCTACGAGGACGGCTCGTTCCTGTTCTTCGCCACCAAGAACGGCATGGTGAAGAAGACCAGGATGCAGGAGTACGACTCGCCGCTGGCGCGCAACGGGCTGATCGCCATCAACCTGCAGCAAGGTGACGAACTGGTCCGGGTCATCCAGACCACCGGCGAGAACGACATCTTCCTGGTGTCGGCCGGGGGCATGACCATCCGCTTCTCCGAGAACGACGTGCGGGCGATGGGCCGGGCCACCGCCGGGGTGCGGGGCATGAAGCTCAAGAACGCCGAGGACGCCGTGGTCGGGGCGGCCGTCGCCCGAGACGGCGAGGTCATGCTGTTCGTGAGCTCGAGCGGCCACGGCAAGCGCACCAAGCTCGATGCCTTCAACCGTCAGGGGCGTGGCGGGCAGGGTGTACGGGGTATGAGGATCACGGCCTCCAGGGGTTCTGTGGTGGCCGCGTTCACCGTGGCGTTCGAGGATGAGATACTCGTGTTCTCGTCCGCTGGAAATATCATCCGTATGGACGCCAAAGAGATCTCGGCCCAGGGTCGGGACGCCACCGGGGTGCGGGTAGCCCGGTTGGAGGACGGGGAGACGGTCAGTGCCGTGGCTCCCGTCCTCGAAGCCGAGTCCGCCACCGGAGAGGACACCTGAGACCGAAGATGGAGAGCGTGGCCGACGACATCGGGCCGGAAGCGGCCATCCGGCCCCCGGCGCGCAAGCCGGGGAGCCCCCCGGCGACAGCCGAACGGCCGTCGCCCGACGGGAACGGCGACGAGCCGTCCTGGACGCCCGCGCCCGCAACCGCACCCACCCCCTCGCGCCCGACGCCCGCGGCGGCGCCCCGCCCGGTGCAGCAGGTCGAGGTCGGTCGTCGGTACCGCCAGACGATCCACCGGGTCGACCTGTGGTCGGTGCTCAAGATCGCGGTGTGCTTCTACATCTGCGGGATGGCCGTCACCATGGTGGCGCTGGTCGCGCTCTGGCTCATCGCCGACGCCGCCGGCGTGATCCACAGCGTCGAGCACTTCTTCGGCGACCTGCTGCAGACCAAGGACTTCACCTTCCTCGACGCCGAGATCCTGCGGGGCGCGCTGCTGGTCTCGGCGGTGCTCGTGGTGCTCCAGATCGTGATCACCGTCATCGCGGCTGCGTTCTACAACGTGTTCGCCGAGCTCTTCGGCGGTGTCGAGATCACGATCTCAGAGGATGAGTCAGCCCTCTGATGGGCTAGTGTCGTCCGCTCTCCGGGGCTATAGCTCAGTCGGTTAGAGCGCATCCCTGATAAGGATGAGGTCGCTGGTTCGATTCCAGCTAGCCCCACACGTGGACTTCCCTCCCGGGTTCTT
>DASXXX010000423.1:0-7461 GCA_036502765.1 Acidimicrobiia bacterium
GCGGGGCACGGTCGGGATCGACGACGGCCAGGCCTGGATCGCCGACACCGACGGCACGCGGCTCCTCCCCGTCCCCGACGGCACGGCGACCGTCGGTGGCGGGCGCGTGGACGACGACCTCGACGCCCTCGGCAGCTACGAGATCCGCCACTACGAGCAACTCGCGACCGCGTTCCTCGCCGCCGTCGAGAGTCGATCGGTTACGTCGCCGGTCGCACTGCCGACGTTCGCCGACGGCCTCGGCGTCATGCAGGCCATGGACGCCATGCGCGCCTCGGCAGCCGGCGGCGGCGCACTGACTAGCGTCGAGGAATGACCGACGACCGGCGGGACGTGATCTTCACCGGCATCGGCGGTCAGGGCGTGCAGCTCTGCTCGAAGGTGCTCGCCAACGCGGCCGTCGCCGCTGGGCACCACGTGATGTTGAGCTCCTACTTCGGGGGCGAGATGCGCGGCGGGCGCACCGAGGCGACGGTGATCACGCGCGACCAACCGGTCGACCTCCCGCCGATCGTCCCGCGTCTCGACGCGCTGATCGTCCTGCATCCCGCGTTCCTCGACGACGCGCTCCCCCGCCTGGTCGCCGCGCCGTTGATCGTCGCCGACACGTGGGCGTGGACCGATCCGTCCAACCCACCACCGCCAGCGCGGGTCGTGCCGGTGCCAGCACGCGAGATCGCCGCCGACCTCGGCATGCCGGTGGCGGCCGGCCTCGCGCTGGTCGGTGCGTTCGTGGCGCTCACCGGTGTCGCCGACGACGCCGCGCTCGCCACTGCGACTCGCCAGCTCGTCCCACCGCACCGGGCCGCGGCGCTCGAAGCGAACCTCGCCGCGCTCACCGCGGGGGCGGACGCGGTGCGCGGCACCCCGGTGGGGATCGGCTCGTGACCGCGCGCGGCACCGTCGTCATGGCGCTCGACCGCTGCAAGGGCTGCGGGCTGTGCGTGCCGGTGTGCCGTCCCGGCGCGCTGGAGATGACCGACGAGCGCAACGCCAAGGGATACGTGTTGCCGCAACTCCTCGACGGCTGCACCGGTTGTCGCGCGTGTGCAGAGGTGTGTCCCGACTTCGTGTTCGAGGTGTACCGCTTCGACATCGGCCCGGCCGAGCTGACCGGGTCGATGATGGAGGTGGTCGAATGACGCTGGTCCTGCGCGAGGGCTACGACGCGATCGCGGCGGCCGCGGTCGACTGCGGGTGCCGGTTCTTCTCCGGCTACCCGATGCTGCCGTTCACCGGGCTACTCGACTCGTTCGCGCGTGAGCTCCCGCGCACCGGCGGGGTGCTCATCCAGGCCGACACCGAGATCGAGGGCGCCAACATGGCCCTCGGCGCCGCCGCCACGGGCGCGCGCGCCGCGACCGGTTCGACCGGCCAGGGCATCGCGCTCATGCAGGAAACGATCGCCGAAGCCGCGCTCAACGAGCTGCCGTTGGTGGTGTTCAACGTCGCACGCGGTCAGCAGGACTACTTCCAGGCGACACGGGGCGGCGGGTGGGGTGACTACCGCACCATCACGCTCGCACCCGCGAGCGTCGTCGAAGCGGCGGAGCTCACCACGCTCGCGTTCGAGCTCGCCGACGAATGGATGACGCCGGTGATCCTCTACGCCGACCACATGATCGGCTTCACCCAGATGACGATCGAGCAGCGGCCCGCCGATGCGGTGAAGCCGGCACCCGAGAAGCCGTGGAAGCTCGACGGCAGGAGCGGCGGAACCGGTCGTTCGAAGGTGATCTGGACCTGGCGGCAGGGCAAGCACAACACCCCCGGACCCGGCCCCAACCTCCACTGGCAGAACGTGGCCGAGAAGTACGAGCTCGCGCAACGGGAGGCACGCCACGTCGCGCGCGACGTCGACGATGCCGAGGTCGTCGTCGTGTCGTTCGGCACGACCGCCGCGTTCGTCGACTACGTGGTCGACGAGCTGCGGGCGGACGGGCATCGCATCGGCACGTTCCGACCCGTCACCCTCTGGCCGTTCCCGAGCGATGCGCTCGGCGAGATCGTGCTCGGCGACGCGTGCAAGGTGGTGCTCGTCCACGAGCTCAACGCGGGCCAGATGATCGACGACGTGCGCTTGGCCGTCGAGGGTGCGAAACCGGTGCACGCGATCGGCGGAGTGAGCCAGGACGAATCGGGCATGCGCCAAGGTGATCTGTTGCAAATCGACATCATCCGGACGCGCCTCCTGGACGCCATGACGGGCTCGACACGATGACGGGAGCCAACCGATGACCGACGTCGACCTCACGGGGGCGCGCAGGGTCGCGACGTTCGCGCCCGACCTCCTGCAGAGCACCGAACACCACCTGTGTCCGGGGTGCGGCCACCCCGTGGCGTGGCGACTGCTGGTCGAGGTGCTCGCCGAGCTCGAGCTCGTCGACCGCTCGATCGGCGTCGTGGGTCACGGCTGCTACACGCAGATCATCACGATCGCCGATGTCGAGTTCCTACAGTGCCTGCACGGACGCGCTCCCGCGGTTGCCACCGGCGTGAAGCGCATGCTGCCCGAGCACGCGATCTACACGATCCAGGGCGACGGCGACATGGTGTCTGAGGGCCTCGCCGAGGTGCTGCACGCGGCGGCCCGGGGCGAGTCGATCACCTGCCTGATGCTCAACAACGGGGTCTTCGGCGACACCGGTGGACAGATGACCGCGGCGACGACGGTCGGCCAGCGCACGAAGACCGACCTGGGCGGCCGCACCGCCGCCGAGCACGGACACCCGATCGACGTGCCCGAGATCGTGGCGTCGTTCCCAGGCGTCGCGTACGTCGCGCGCGGCGCGGTCGACAAGCCCAACGCGGTGGCGCGCACTCGCCGCTACCTGCGGGAGGCGTTCGCGTCGCAGCTCGCGGGCGAGGGCTTCTCGCTGGTGGAGGTGCTCACCATGTGCCCGACCGGCTGGGCGGTGCCCACCGACCAGGGTGCGCAGTACCAGCGCGACCAGATGAACCCCACGTTCCCCATCGGGGAACTGCGCCCGCGCAGACCTTCAGCAGTCGCGGCACCACAGGACGCATGACGCTCGACGTCCGGGTCCACGACATCCTGGCTCGGCTGGCACAGGTCAGCCCCGACCGCGTCGGCGCGACCCTCGGCGACGATGCCCGCACGTTCCGTCAGCTCGACACCGGCGCGACGCGCGCCGCGCACCGGCTCGCAGCAACCGGGGTGGGCATCGGTCATCGCGTCACGTGGTGGGGACCCACGGCGTTCGACACGCTCGAGGTCGGCTACGGCACGAGCAAGCTCGGCGCCGCGATCGCGCCCATCAACCCCAACTTCACGGAACCAGAAGCGGCAGCCGCGCTCGAGGTGCTGCACCCGCGCGTCGTCGTCGCGCATCCCGAGTACGAGGACGTGGCGCGCGCAGTCGCCGCGCCCATGGGCCTCGACGTTCTGGTCACGACGTCGGGGTGGACCGACGGCGCCTCGACCGGCGCGCTCCAGCGTGTCGGCAGCAGCGAGGATGCGAGCAACATCTTCCTCACCAGCGGTTCGACGGGCGTGTCGAAGGGCGCGGTCCTGTCGCACCGGGCAGCGTGGCTGCGCGCGGTGCAGCGCGACGTGGAAGAGGGTGCGAGCGAACGGCGCGGCACCGTCGTCATGTTCGGTCTCTTCCACATGGCCGGGTGGTACTTCATCGAGAACGCGATGGCCGCCGACCGCGCGGTCCACCTGGTGCACGGCGCCGATCCCGAGGAGCTGCTGCACGCCGTCGAACGCTGGCGCGCCGGCGGCCTCTACTGCATCCCCGCGGTGTGGCAACGGATCCTCGAGTGCGCCGACCGCTACGACACGTCGTCGCTGGTCGAGGCGCTCACCGGGACCTCACTCGTGAGCCTCGACCTGATCGACGCGATCAAGGCGCAGTTCCCCGGTTCGTGGACGTCGGTCGCCTACGGCTCGACCGAGATGGGCCGCGGCCTGGTGCTCGTCGACGCCGACCTGTACGACCACCCCGAGAGCGTGGGCCAACCGCCGCCCATGGTCACGACCCGCATCGCCGACGACGGCGAGTTGTGGTTGCGCGGCCCCACCATGTTCTCGGGTTACCTCGATCGGCCCGACGCGACTGCGGAGGCCATCGATCCCGAGGGCTGGTTCCACACCGGCGACCTCGTCACCTGCGACGCCGACGGTTACTTCACCATCACCGGTCGCGCGTCGGAGTCGATCCGTTCCGGCGGCGAGTGGGTGGCGCCGGTGGAGGTGGAGACCGCGATCTCCTCGCATCCCGCCATCGCCGAGGTCGCAGTGGTGGGCATCCCCGATGTCGCATGGGGCGAGGTGGTCACCGCCGCGATCGTGCTCGCGCCCGGGGCGACTCTGCCGACCGTCGACGAGCTCCGTGCGCACGTGGCCGGTGCGCTCGTCGGCCCGAAGCAACCACGACGAGTCGTCGAGGTGACCGAGTTGCCCCGGACCGACGCCACCGGCCAGATCCGCCGGCGAGTGCTGCGCGACGCGCTCCTCGCCCAGGGCTGACCTACCTCACGTCAGCGATTCGCGGCTAGCAATTCGTCGAGCCACGCTTCGTGGGTGCCGTCGGCGCGGTCCTGCGCCGCGATTGCGGACCGAGCCGCGCGCACGGCCAGCGCTCGCAACCGCGCGATCTCCGCGACCTGGGCAGTGTTCTCCAGCAGCAGCTCGTGCTCGGCGTCAGTCACTTCAGCCGACGACGCGGAACATCGTGGTGGCCGCGCTGATGGCGCGATCCCCGTTGCCCTCGTCGTGCAAGGTCAGCTGCACGCCGATACGACCCGAGCCGTCGGCACCACGCGACGCGGTGCCGTCGACCCGGAACGGACCGACCTTCCCGCGCGCGAGGAACATGAAGTGGTCTGATTCCGGCTGCAACTGATCGGTGCCCACGAGCTCGGCGGCGAGATCGATCGCGGCCGTCTCATGGATGACGAACTGCGGACCCACGTGCAACGCAGCGTCGGGCGACGCGAACTCGGCTTGCAGCTCGCCGAGCCCCCAGTGGCCGTCCTCGCGCTTGCTCCCGCCGAAGACCTGCCAGATCGGCGGGAGATCGGGTGAGTCCACGACGTGCTCGATCGGGTCGTCGTCGAACAGCTGGTCCCCACTGATCTGAGGCGGGACGTCACCGATCGATGCGCCCTGGCCCTCGATGAGCGCGAGCACACGATCGTGGTTGTCGGCGTCGACGATCGTCGCCCGACCGAAGTACATCCGCGTCCCGACTTTGAGCGCGCCCGAGTTGACGACCTCGATGCGCTGCACGTCGTTGCCGTTGTCGAGGATCTGCACCGAGTGGATGACCGGATTCGGGACGACCTCCAGGTCGGACGGCCCACCGCCGCCGGGTGCGCAGATCGAGAAGATCTGGCCCAGGATCCCACCGGCGGCGTTGCGCATGTCGTGGCGCAGCGTGACCGTGTCGTCGTCGACCTTGTTCATCGAAGAGAACTGGCGACCGATGTACCGGTAGCTCATGAGCGCGCCCCAACGCTGGCGCAGCGTCTCCCAGTACTGGTCCTTGTCGGTGTCGCGGATGTCTTCGAGCGTCATGCCCGCGAGCCTAGATCCACCTCCGAGAGGCGTCACTTCTGCTCGGGCAGCTCCGGCAGCCATCGATGGGGACCCCGATGGCCACGCGTCCCGACGCATCGGAGCTGGTAGCCGAGGCGGCGGGCGCGCGTCTCGTCGCAGGTCGGGTTCACCAGGTGATGGGCTCGGATCGGGATCATCACGCGGCCCCTTTCGCGACGAACAGGACACAAAGACGGTTGGTGCGGTCGAACCCGGCGGGGGGAGGATTCGACCGGCAACCAACCGATGGCGTCCATGCTCGCGGACGGTCCATGAAGCTGGAACAACGAGCGGGTGAACAGGGCTTCAACTCCGCCTGAGCGCCGTCTGAACCGCATGCACGCGCTCGTCGCGCGCGGTCACGGGACCGCGGGCTCGAGGTCGTCGTCGACGCCGAGCGCGGCGAGCGCGGGCTTCGTGTACATGTCGACGGCCATGCCCATGAACGCGAAGCGCAGGTCGTCGCTGGCCCCCTCATCGAAGAGCATCGCGGCGACGAGCATGATCACACACAACTTGAAGCCCCGGAACGCGCGGTACCACTCACGGTGCACGACGGGGATGCCGGAGAGCTCCTCGTAGAGCGCCACCAGCTCGTCGGTGGTGAGCCCTCCAGGTCGGATCGTGAAAGATCCCGGCGTGCTCCAGTTGAACTCCGCCCACCCGATGTCGGCCAGCGGATCGCCCAGCGTCGTGAGCTCCCAGTCGAACACCGCGCTGACCTCGTCGTCCACGAACGCGAAGTTGCCCGGCTTCGTGTCGCCGTGCACGAGGGTGATCGTCGGCGACGGCTCCGGCTGTCGGGCGCGCAACTCGGCCAGCAGCCGCTCGAGCGCGGGCAGCGGTCCACGCTGCACGCGGCGCATCTCGCTCCCCCAGTGCTCGAGCTGCCGGTCGAGGAAGTCACGGCCGTCGCCGAGGAACCCGAGCCCCGCTTCAGTGGGATCGACGCGGTGGATGGCCGCGATCTGCTCGACCACGCCGCGCGACATGCGCGCGATGCGATCCGGCGCGTCGTGCAGCTCCTCGGGCACACTGCGTTCGTAGACGGTCCCGGCCAGCCGCTCCATGACGTAGAACTCGCGTCCGAGGACGTCGCCAGCTCCTTCGTACCAGTACACCTTCGGTGCGCGCACCGGCGTCGGCTCGAGCGCGCGGAGGATCCGGAACTGGCGCTCGAGGTCGTACGGCTCCAGCAGACCCGGCGCAGGAGGACGCATGCGCAGCACGACATCGCGACGGTGCTCCTCGTCATCCTCCGACCATGCGAGAGTGAGCATGATCGTCTGCCGAATGACCGAGCGCGACGCGGTCGAAGCCTTCGATCCCCACGTCACGTGCATCGGGGAGCTGGCGCGCGAAACCAGTCACGCAGCGCCGCGCTCGTCTCGCCGACCGCGGCCACATCCGCAGGCACATCCATCAGGCGTTCCGCACGTCGCGGTCGGAATCCTCACCGAGGCCGAGCTCCGGCCAGGCGTCGGCGTTGCCGGGCGATCTCCGGGATCTGCCAGAACGCCTCGACGTGGTGGACCCAGCTCTCGATCTCCACGGTGTCGATCGGACCCTCGCCGAACTGCTGGTACGCGAGGTAGGTCTCACCGTTGCGGGCGTAGCGAGTCTTCGGCGCGGCCTCCATCGCCAGAGCTTGACACGTCGCCGTCGCGCCGTTCGCGGCGCGCGATCGAATCGCCTACCCGCCGCTCCTGGCGCCGAGCTGATCGGCGAGCTCGCCGGCGAAGGTGCGAGCCCCATCGAGCTGGTCGCCCTGCAGGTTCGTCGGCGGGATCTTCACCCCGGCGTACTTCTCCCGGTACTCACCCGAGCCGAGGTAGCTGATCAGCGACAGGAGTGAACGCACCTGACCGCCTTGGTAGCGGAAGTGGATGCCGTCG
>DASXXX010000424.1:0-13295 GCA_036502765.1 Acidimicrobiia bacterium
GTCGTCGCTGAGCACTCCGGTGGAGCGGATGGCCGCGAGGTCGGAGCCGGCGTTCGGTTCGCTCCACGCCTGCGCCCACACGATCTCACTCGACGCCATCGTCGGGAGGAAGCGCGCCTTCTGCTCGTCGGTGCCCACCTCCATGATCGTGGGCCCGAGGAGGAAGATGCCGTTCTGGTTCACCCGGCCGGGCGCGCGGGCGCGGTAGTACTCCTCTTCGAAGATGAGCCAGTCGAGGTAGTCGGCGCCGCGGCCGCCGTACTCCTCCGGCCACGACACCGCCGACCAACGGCCGTCCCAGAGCGTGCGCTCCCACTCCCGGTGGAGCGCGAAGCCGGCTTCGGTGTCGAAGCTCGGCAGCGGTGCCGCCGGGACGTTGGCCTCGAGCCACGCCCGCGCCTCGGCCCGGAACGCCTCCTGCTCGGGCGTGTACCTCAGGTCCATGGCGTGGGACGGTACTCGTACTCCACGGAGCATCTGGGAGTTGAGAGGGTCATGACACATCCAACTCCGAGATGCTCGGAGTTCAGCGGTTGGCGCTGGGGGCCTTCACCGGGGCGTCCTCGCGGATGGCGCGCAGGCGTTCGAGGGCGGCGCGCTCGGCCTCGGTGCCGCGCGGGGGCAGGCGGAACCCGGTGTAGAGGACGCGGCGCTCACGGTCGACTGGCGGCACCGACTGGTGCAACGTGCACGACAGGTGGACGGTGAGGTCGCCGGTCCGGGTCGGGAGCGCGACCGCCGGCAGGTCGGAGCGGTCCTCACGGTGCAGCGACGGCCACATCAACGCGCGGTGCGACCCCGCGACCGTACGCAACTGACCCGACACTGCGTCGGCGCCGCTCACGGAGATGCCGACGGTCATGCTGCAGCAGTCGTAGCTGTGCCGGCCGAGTGCGCAGTCCTTGTGCCACGGCAGGTCGGAGATCCCCTCGACCACGTCGAACGGCTTGAACAGCGCCTCGATGCGGTTGTCCTTCATGCCGCCGTAGACGTGGCCGTCGCCGGTGAGGCCCGCGAGCCGCTGCAGCCGGTCGTCACCGACGAGGCGTTCCACTGCAGGCGACACTTCGTCGAAGTACTGCATGCGCACGAGCAGGTCGTCACCGGCGCGGTTCTTCGCCCACCACGAACGCCCGTCGCCGCGCGAGTACGTGGGCGCGGCAGCGTCCATGTCGCGCGACACCGCGTCCATCTCGCCCTCGTCGAACACGCCCGCAATGTGGAGGTAGCCGGCGCGCTGCAGGAAGTCGCCCATCTCCTCGAGCGGAGCGTCGACCGCGAAGCTGCGGTCGAGCGCGAGCGGCGCGCCGTCGGAGTCGACAAGGTCGATCGCGCCCCGGGTGTGCGGCGCGCGACCGTCGAGCGCGCCGCGCAGCAGCAGCCACCAGTCGAGGAGTGCGCCGAAACCACCGACCGGCTGGTCGAGGGTCCCGTTGGTCTGCATCCCCACCACGGTCACCTGGTCGTTCACCAGGTCGTCGAGCTGCGCGCGGTTCGTGCGCAGCAGCGTGATCCCGTCACCAGAAGAGGACGTGTCGGTGCCGCCGGACACCACGCGCACCACGCCGTCGTCGACCGCGAGCGTCCACGCGTTGCGGTCGACCTCGATCGTCAGCGGCCGCGGGGCGTACTCCGCCACCGCCGCCGCGAGGAGGTCCTGCTCCCGCTCGAATGCGGCCGGCAGCAGCTCCGCGAAGCAAGCGACGGGATCGACTGCGTCGACCTCACCGTCCACACGAGTGCGTTCGTCGACGGACATGCGGTTCTCCCCCCGGAGTTGTTGCGAACTGTGGGTTGTCAGAGCGTGGCGAGCAGCGGATCCGAGAACGCCGGGCACTTCTGCGAGCCCTCGGGGAAGTCGGCGGGCGACAAGGGGCGCGCCACCTCTCCCACCGTCGGGCCGATGCCGGCGGCGAGGGGCCGCAGGGCCTCGAGGTCGAAGCCGTAGAGCGCGGCGGCGTTGCCACCCAGCATCATCTGCACCTCGACCGGATCGACTTCGGCGAAGCTCAGCCGGATCGCCTCCTTCGAGAACGGGTGGCTCGACTCCTTGTGCGGGTAGTCGCTGCCCCACATGATCCGGTCGAGGCCGACCTGCTCGCGGATGGGCACCTCCGACGGTCGCATGAAGCTCGCACCGATGTGGCACTGGCGCGCCCAGTACTCGCTCGGCTTCAGCGACATCTTCTCGACGACCGGCAGGCCCCACTCGCGTTCCTGCGATCCCACCGCGTTGAGCATGCGATCGAAGAAGTAGTCGAGCTGGCCGAGGAAGTCGGGCACCCACGCGGTGCCCTGCTCGGTGAACACGAACTGCAGGTTCGGATGGCGCTCGAGCGCGCCGCCGACGATCAAGTTGGTGAGCACGTTGTGCGACCACCACGTGACCTCGAGCAGGAACATCACGATGTCTTCCTGCTCCATGCCGCGCGGCGGACCCGCGCTGCCACCGTGGTGGTTCACCGGCATGCCGAGCTCTTCGCACACCGTCCAGATCGGGTCGTAGTGCTTGCTGTGCAGCGGCAACAGCCCGACCCCGGGCGGCGCGCCGGGCAGGAGGATCCCGCCGGTCAGTCCGTTGGCGTGCGCCCACCGGATCTCCTCGACGGTGCGGTCGACGTCGTGCAGGAGGATCTGCGCGATCCCGGCGCGGCGGCCCGGTGTGCGCGCGCAGAAGTCGGCGAGCCAGCGGTTGTGCGCCTGCAGCCCTGCCCACCGCAGCTCCAGGTCGTGCGCGTCGACAGGCGGGATCTGCGTGACCAGCGCGCCACCAGGGAAGAACGGCGGGATCGTGTTCGGGAAGATCACCTCGGCGACGATGCCGTCGGCCTCGAGGTCACGCACGCGCCGGTCGGAGTCCCAGTTGCGCTTCCCGAGATCGCCGAGCAGGTCGGGGAACAGGATGTCGTAGGCATCGACCCACATGTCGAACTCGTCGTGGAACTCCGCCGCGAGGAAGTCGCGGTACTCACGGATCTCGCCGCCGCCGTGGCAGTCGGCCGAGATGACGACGTAGTGGTCGCCGGTGTTCGAGCCGGTGTTCATCGGATCCGCGCCCATGCGTCTCCCCCGGGGTCTGCGGTTGATGACTCCACATTAGGAGGTCGCGCTCAGAATCCGGGCGGGACCTCGTAGCCCCCGAGGACGGTCTCGGCGAACCGCGCCGCCCCCACCGCTCGCCGGTCGTGCAGGAACGGGGCCACGATCTGCATGCCGACCGGGAGGCCGGCGGCGGTGCGGCCGATCGGGACGACCGCCGACGGCAGGCCGACGATGCCGATGAGGCCGAGCCAGTCGATGGTGCTGACGAGCGAGCGCTGGTCGCCGTCGATCTCGATGGTGCGCCCGAACATGTTCGGGTCGTGGTCGTGCGGGAACGCGGCGACCGTCATCACCGGGAGGAGGAGCAGGTCGTGGCCGGCGAACCAGTCGGCCCAGGTGCGCCGCAGCGCGGCACGCTCCTCTTCCGCTCGCAACCACGCGAGGTGCGATCCCGACGAAGCGTCGGCCTGCTCCTCCGCCTGGTCGTAGGCGAGGCTCGGCGCCATTGCGGGCACGATCATGCGGACGAACAGCTCGCGCTGCTGCGCGAAGTCGACCGGTGGGCGATCGTCGTCGACGCGCGCGCCGGCGTCGGCGAGGCGATCAGCCGCGGCGCGCAACATGCCGAGGTACTCGCTCTCCACCGGCGACGCAGGGTCGTCGAGCCAGGTGCCGATGCGGAGATCACCGAGCGATGTCGGTTCGCACTCCGGCAGGTCGATTCGCCACGCGTCGGCGCGCTCGGGCTCGGGACCCGCGAGCACACCGAGCAGCAGATCGAGGTCGTCGGCGCTGCGCGTGATCGGACCGAACACGTTGATGTCGACGTCGGTCTTCCCGCCGCCGACGTGCGAGAGGTAGCCGCGTTGGGGGACGACGCCGAAGCTGGGCTTGAGCGCGAACGTGCCGCAGCAGTGCGACGGGATGCGCACCGATCCCCCGATGTCGGTGCCGAGCTCGAAGCTCGTGAATCCCGCCGCGACCGCGGCCGCCGCGCCGCCCGACGATCCACCGGTGGTCCGACCGACGTCCCACGGGTTGCCGGTCGCGCCGAAGAGGTCGTTGTAGGTCTGGAAGTCGGCCGACCAGCGCGGCAGGTTGGTCTTGCCGAACACGATCGCGCCCGCGTCCTTGAGTCGCGCCACCGCGGGCGCGTCGACGGCCGGTACGTGGTCGGTCAGCTCCCGCGCGCCACCGGTCGATCGGATGCCCTCGGTCTCGATGGCGTCCTTGATCGTGACCGGGAGCCCGTGGAGCGGGCCGACGGCGTCACCGCGCGCGAGCGCCGCGTCGGCGGCGTCGGCGGTGGCGCGCGCCCGGTCGGCGTCGAGGGTGACGACCGCGTTGACCGGACCGTTCAGCCGGTCGATGCGATCGAGGTAGAGGTCGAGCAGCTCGCGGCTGGACCACTGCTTGTCACGGATGCCCGCGGTCAGCTCCGAGGCCGACCGCGTCGCGATGGTGTCGTCGATCATGCCGGCGATCGTACGCACGACCGCCCGAACGCACCGCTCCAGTCGGTCAGCCGGTGAATCCAGTCGGTCAGCCGGTGAAGCGCGGCGTGACGACCAGCGGCAAGGGCTCCGGCGTCGGCGTGAGCGCCACCACCTCGACCGTGCCGACGTCGCACGCGGCACGCTGCGGACGCGCGACCCCGCGCTGGTCGGCGGCGATGCCGTCGGGGTGGCACGCGTCCAGCGCCACGCCGTCGATCAGCGGGCTCGTCTCCGCCGGTATCCCACTCCGGGAGTCGCGACCCGAAGAAGTCAGATGCGCGAGGGCGGCGTAATGTGACGACGTGTCAGAAACCGAAACGCGCGTGCCCGCCATCGACGGTTGGTTCACCACCGACGACGACGCTCCTCATCTCATCGGCGGCAAGTGCACCGTGTGCGGAACCATCGTGTTCCCCCCGCGTGAGGGTGCGTGCCCGAACCCCGACTGCGACTCCGACTCGCTCGAGCCCACAGCTCTCTCTCGCCGCGGGCGAATCTGGTCGTACACCGAGAACCACTACGCGCCCCCCGCGCCGTACGTCGCCGCCGAGCCGTTCGAGCCCTACGCGCTCGCCGCCGTCGAGCTCGACGACGAGGGCATCGTCGTGCTCGGCCAGGTCGCGAAGGGCGTGCGAGCGTCCGACCTGAAGGTCGGCATGGAGATGCAGCTCGAGCTCGACACGCTGCACCGCGACGACGAGCACGAGTACCTGGTGTACGTGTGGGCCCCCGCCACTCCGGCCGCGCCGGAAGGCTCGGCGTGAGCGCCGACCGCGACGTCGCCATCCTCGGGGTGGGCATGCACCCGTGGGGCAAGTGGGGACGTGACTTCACCGAGTACGGCATGGTCGCGGCGCGCGCCGCGCTCGACGACGCCGGCCTCGCGTGGCGCGACGTCCAGTACGTCGCCGGCGCCGACACCATTCGCAACGGCTACCCCGGGTTCATCGCCGGTGCCACGTTCGCGCAGAAGCTCGGCTGGACCGGCGTGCGCGTGTCGTCGAGCTACGCCGCGTGCGCGTCGGGCGCGCAGGCACTGCACCAGGCGCGCGCGCAGATCCTCGCCGGCTTCGCCGACGTCGTCCTCGTGATCGGCGCCGACACCACCCCCAAGGGGTTCTTCGCGCCCGTCGGGGGTGGCGATCGCAAGCACGACCCCGACTGGCTGCGCTTCCACCTGCTCGGCGCCACCAACCCGGTGTACTTCGCGCTCTACGCGCGCCGGCGCATGGACGTCTACGGCGCGACCTCCGACGACTTCGCGCGCGTGAAGGTGAAGAACTCGAAGCACGGCCTCGAGAACCCCAACGCGCGGTTCCGCAAGGAGAACGCAGTCGAGGACGTGCTCAACAGCCCGATCGTCGCCGACCCGCTACGACTGCTCGACATCTGCGCGACGTCCGACGGCGCGGCCGCGATGATCGTGTCGAGCATGGACTTCGCCCGCACCCACCTCGGCTCCGTCGATGGCGTGCCGCGCGTGAAGGCAGTCTCCACCGTCACCCCGCGCTACCCCCAGACCGTGCTCGAGCTGCCCGACTTCGCCACCGACTCCAGCGCGGTGGTGCCCCCGCCCGACCGCACGTTCAAGGACTCGATCGCGGGCGCCGCGTACGAGGAGGCCGGCATCGGGCCCGACGACCTCTCGCTCGCCGAGGTGTACGACCTGTCGACCGCGCTCGAGCTCGACTGGTACGAGAACATCGGGCTGTGCGGCGAGGGTGAGGCCGAAGCCCTGCTGCGGTCCGGCGCCACCGAGCTCGGCGGCCGCATCCCGGTGAACCCGAGTGGCGGGCTGGCCTGTTTCGGCGAGGCCATCCCGGCCCAGGCGATCGCGCAGGTGTGCGAGGTCACGTGGCAGCTGCGGGGCCAGGCGGGAGCCCGCCAGGTCGACGGCGCCCGGGTGGGAATCACCGCCAATCAGGGATTGTTCGGACATGGGTCATCCGTGATCGTCAGCAACTGATCGAACTCGACAGGAGACACAGCCATGGCTGAGGCCTACATCGTCGACGCAGTCCGCACGCCCGTCGGGCGGCGCAACGGCGGACTGGCGCAGGTCCACCCCGCCGACCTCGGGGCGCACTCGATCAAGGCGCTCATCGAGCGCACCGGCGTCGACCCCGGCGCGGTCGAGGACGTCGTGTTCGGCAACGTCGACAGCATCGGTCCGCAGTCCGGCGACATCGCCCGCACGTGTTGGCTCGTCGCGGGCCTCCCCGAGTCGGTCCCGGGAACCACCATCGACCGTCAGTGCGGTTCCGCGCAGCAGGCCATCCACTTCGCCGCCCAGGGCGTGATGTCGGGCACGCAAGACCTCGTGGTCGCAGGTGGCGTGCAGAACATGAGCCAGATCCCGATCATGTCGGCGATGCTCGCGGGAGTGCCGTTCGGGCACGAGACGCCGTTCTCGAACTCGCCCGGGTGGCAGGCGCGCTACGGCGACCAAGAGGTGTCGCAGTTCCGCGGCGCCGAGCTCATCGCGGAGAAGTGGGACATCTCGCGCGACGACATGGAGGCGTTCGCGGTCGAGTCACACGAGCGCGCACTGCGGGCGCGCGCCGAGGGCCGCTTCGACAACGAGATCGTCGCGCTCGGCGAGTGCACCTTCGACGAAGGACCGCGTGAGCCCAACTGGGAGAAGATCCGTTCGCTGCCCACGCTGACGGAGGGTGGGCGCCTCACCGCCGCGCTGGCGAGCCAGATCAGTGACGGTTCGGCCGCGCTGCTCATCGCGAGCGAGCAGGCGCTGAAGGACCACGGACTGAAGCCGCGCGCTCGCATCCACCACCTCAGCGTGCGTGGCGACGACCCGGTGTTCATGCTGAGCGCGCCGATCGCGGCAACCGAGTACGCGTTCCGGAAGACCGGTCTCGGCGTCGACGACATCGATCTCGTCGAGATCAACGAGGCGTTCGCGTCGGTCGTGCTCGCCTGGCAGAAGGAAACCAACTTCGACCTGGCCAAGGTCAACGTGAACGGTGGCGCCATCGCGCTCGGACACCCGCTCGGCGCCACCGGCGCCCGGCTCGTGACCACGCTGTTGAACGAGCTCGAGCGCACCGGCGGCCGCTACGGCATGCAGACCATGTGCGAGGGCGGCGGCCAGGCCAACGTCACCATCATCGAGCGCCTGTAGCTCCCTCCCCCGTTTTGGCGTGGTTGGTGTGCCGTTGCGGCACACGAGCAACGCCAAATGGTTGGGCTTGGGGGGAGCGCTACTCGTCGAGGAGGTCGCCGGTGAGAGCGGCTTCGGCGGCGAGGGCGCGATCGGCGCGTTGCCGACGCAGGACCGCACCGAGCGCGACGAGCACCACCGCGCCGCCTGCGATCTGTTCGGGGGAGAGCTCCTGGTCATAGATGATCCAGGCGCCCACGATCGACACCACCGGGTTGGCCAGCGTCATCATCGAGGTGACGGTGACGTCGACGTAGTGGTGAGACCACATCATGAGACCGTGGCCCACCATGCCCGGGAGCAGGATCAGTCCGAGCAGGAGCAGCCAGTCGGTGCCCTGGATGGCGTCGAGGTCGTGCGACGAGATCAGGGACCACGGCAACACGACGACGCACGCACACATGAACACCGCGGCGAGGAACGACCAGGCGTGGACGTCGGTGTCGCGAGCGCGCTTGCCGAGCAGGAAGTACGCGGTGAACACGAGCAGGTTGAGGACCGCGAAGACGTTGCCCTCGAGCGACGCGCCGTCGGAGCTCGCGCCGGCGACCACCACCAGGACGCCCAACAGCGCGAGGGCGGCGTACCCCAGTTCGACGCCCGAACGGCGCTCACCGAACATGCGGGTGGCGAGGAAGAGGATGAGCACCGGTTGCAACGCGGGGATGAGCGTGGCGTTGACGATCGACGTCTCCTGGAACGACGCGAACCCGAAGATGAAGCTGAGCGCGAAGCACACCCCGGCCGGGAACGCCACCACCAGCATCCGCCACGTGATGCGCCCGCCGACGAGGTACGCGAACGCAACCGCGATCGCGGTGCCGATCAGCACCCGCCAGAACACGATCGTGGGCGCCGACGCGTCGATGCCCTTCACGAACAGAGGGCCGAACCCCCACGCGAACACCGCCAGCGCGACCGCGAACAACGGGAGGCCACTGCGGCGGTGCTGCACGGTCATCCCGGGACGCTAACCGCCTCCCTCATCTGACTGCCCGTCAGATTCGCGGCTACGTTCGCGCCATGATCGAGATCCCCGCGGGAACACGCGCGTACGGCATCCAGCTCCCCATCCAGTCGAAGAGCAAGACGTTCGTCGCCGAGTGGGAGCTCTCGGCGACGCCGGCCGATCTCGCCCGGGTCACGCGCACCGCCGACGATCATGGCTACTTCTACGTTGCGGTGTGCGATCACATCGCGATCCCCGAGTCGCTCGGCTCGACGATGGGCACGTACTGGCAGGACTGCATCACCACGTTGTCGTGGCTCGGCGCGCAGACCGAGCACACCGCGCTGCTCTCGCACGCATACGTGCTCCCCTACCGCCATCCGCTCGTCGCCGCCAAGGAGTTCGCCACCCTCGACTACCTCACGGGGGGTCGCGCCATCGTCGGCATCGGCGCCGGCCACGTCGAGGCCGAGTTCGAGGTGCTCGGTGTCGACCACGCGCGCCGCGGCAAGCTGGTCGAGGAGAAGCTCCCGCTCCTGATCGAGGCGCTCGAGCACGAGTGGGTCAACGGGCTCGGCGCGACGCCTCGCCCGATGCAGACGCCCCGACCGCCGATCTGGATCGCGGGCTCGAGCCCGGCCGCCATCCGCCGGGCGGCGACCTACGGCGACGGCTGGTTGCCGCAGGGGCCGTCGAGCGCGGACATGGTGGCCAAGCTCCAGGCCATGCGCGACGAGCACGGCCGTGGCGATCGGCCGATGATGATCGGCGACATCACGCCCTTCCTCTACGTGGGGACACCGAACTGGGACGTCGGCGAGGGCACCCTCAGCGGCCCACCTGGTGACATCGCCGAGCAGATCCTCACCGACACCGCCGACGGCGTGAACCAGCTCCAGGTGCGCTTCAAGTCGCGCAGCGTCGACGAGCAGTGCGACCAGATGGCGGCATTTGCCACGGAAGTGGCCCCCATCCTCACGACGATCTGATCCGGATTCATCCGGCGTTCACCGCGAATCCCGCGCCCTGATGCCCGGAGGCCACCCCGGCGCGATGACACTGGACTCATCAAGTTCTCAGGCACGCCCGACGATGCTCCGGCTATGAACCTGCGGACAGGCTGGACCCCGCGGATCCTCGGCGCGGTGCTGGTGCTGTTCACGGGCTGGTTCGTCGTCGCCCACGCCGACGACTTCCTCCCGGCGCTGGGGAAGGTGGTGTCGCTCGGTCCCGCGGCGTTGCCGATCGGACTCGCGATCGTCGCGCTCGGGGTGCTGAATCGCGGTCTCCAGGCGCAGGCCTCGTTCCGACTGGTCGAGCTCGACGCACCGTTCTCTCCCATGGTGAAGCTCAGCGCGATGTCGTACGCCACCAACAAGGTGGTGAAGTCGGCCGGCGCGTCCGGCCTCGTGCCGTACCTCGCACACGCCGACCGCGTCGGCGACCCACGAGCGCGCACGACCGCGGCGTACATGTCGGGGAAGGTGGCCGAGACGATTTCGCTGTGCCTGTTGGTCGCAGCCGCGCTCACGGCGGGCGCGACGACCGGCAGCCTGCACGGCGGCGCGCTGTACGGCGCGATCGGGTCGGGCGTGTACGCGATCGTGGTCGGCCTCGGCCTCGTGCTGCTCGCGAGTCGGCGGTCACTCGTGGTGGCGATCGCAGGACGTTCGCGCGTGATCCGGGCCCGGCTACGCGCACGCTTCGGTCGTCCCGAGCGCGACGTCGACGGCTGCGCCGGCCACGAGCTCGCGTGCGCGATGGCACGCCTGCGCGCCGACTGGCGCGCGACCACCGCACTGCTCGGCACCGCAGTTCTCGGCAAGCTGCTCGGCTGCGCGGCGCTGTACCTGGTCCTCGGCGGCCTCGACATCCACCTCGGTCTCGCGACGACGCTGTTGATCTACACCCTCACGATCATGGCTGCACTCGTCGGCCCCCTCCCCGGCGGGATCGGCGTGGCCGACGCGTCGCTCGGCGCGCTGTTGATCGCGAACGGCGTACCCGCGGCCGCGGCTGCGGGCGCGGTGATCGCGTTCCGGTTGCTCGACCTCTGGATCCCGCTGTTCGTGGGCGCCGTCGCCGGCGCGCACCACTGGCGCGTGCGGAGCGACTTCGAGGTCGACGTCAGCCCACTGGCTGCGGTTCCAGTCCCGGTGGCGGTGCGGCCGGTGGTGGTGACAGCGGGCGTCGACTGACGTCGCGCGCTCGACTGCGCAGCCACACGAGCACCACCGTCGCCGCGACGAGCACGCCGAGGACGACGTGGCTGACGGCCCAGAACCGGTACGTGCTCGGCGAGACCTCGTGGGACCCGACGATGATGTACTTCACCTCGGCGCGGAACGGCGCCTGCACGCCGCGGATGTCGGAGCCCACGCTCACTGCCCAGAGCGCGAGCTGGTCCCACGGCAGCAGGTAGCCGGTGAACGACGCCGCGAGCGCGGTCACCAACACGCCGGTACCGGCGACCACACCCCGAACGCCACTGCGCACCCGGCGACCGATCGCCAGCACCAGCGCGACCACTGCGAGCACGACGACGAGGTACGCGACCACCCGGTGCGCCGTGCGGATCCAGCTCTCGTCGTGCGCCGGTGCCCGCGTCCCCGGCCACGCCGACGACGCGCTCGGGAGGTAACGGAACCACAACCACACACCGGTCGTCGCGAGGACGGTGAGCGACACCGCGAGGAGGATCAGGATGACACGCGTGGTCGTACGCCAACCCTGGCGCGCATCCTGTGGTTCGGCAGCGATCGCGCAGCGTACCGCTCAGGAGGTGGGTGCGCGTTCCCGTCCGCGCAGCCACACCATCACGAGTGCGAGCGCCACCAGCGCGGTCAGCACCAGGTGCAGGTACGCCCATGCCTCGTACGTCGACGGTGACACCTGGTGACCGTCGATTGCCACCACGAACACCGTGGAGCTCAACGCGCCGTCGACGCCGGCCACGTCGCGGACGACCGCGTGCAGACCGAGAGCGTCCCACGCCAGCAGACGACCGAGCACGTACGCGGCGCCGACGGTCACCAGCGCGCCGAGGGCGGCAACGATCCCGCTCGCACCGGTGCGCGTCCGGCGCAGGATCGCGGTCGCGACGAGTGCGATCGCGACGGCCAGCAACGCGATCGCGGCCACCTGGTGCAGCGTGCGGATCCACTGGTCCCGGTCGGGGCGGTAGTTCCACCACAACCACGCACCCGACGCGGCGAGGACCGCCAGCAGGAACCCCGCCAGCGCGACTCCGACGCGCGTGGCGCGTGTCAACCGACGGGCGTGTCCGCGATCAGCTCGCCCAGGTGCACGAGCGTGGGCGTCTCGGATCCGAGGTCGAGCTCGAGCTGCTTGGCGAGCAGGAAGTAGCGGTACAGCGGGTAGTCGCGGTCGACACCCACGCCACCGTGCAGGTGGTGCGCGGCGAGGAGCACGTCCTGGCCACCCTGTGCGGCCCAGTACTTCGCCGCGTCGACCTGCGCCGCCGCGGGCACGCCGGCATCGAGCCGCCACGCGGCCTGCCACGCGGTCAGCTTGATCGCTTCCTTGTTGATGTACGTGTCGGCCGTCCGCTGACTCACAGCCTGGAACGTCGCGATGGCGCGCCCGAACTGCTCGCGCTCCTTCACGTAGGTGGCCGTGAGGTCGAGCGCGGTCTGCGCGGCGCCCGACATCATCACCGTCATCGCGGTCTGCGCCCGCTCGAGCAGCCAGGTGAGGCCCTCGGGACCGGCGAGCTTGGTGGCTTCCACGTCGCTCAACACGAGGCGCGCCGTGGGTGCGCCGAGCATCGTTTCTTCACGCTCGAGCGTGACCCCCGCCGCCGACGCGTCGACGAGGTAGATCCCGTCGATGGCGGACACGACGATCGCCTGGGCGTCGAGCCCCGCGGGCACGCACACCTTCTCACCGGTGAGCTTGCCGCCGGTCGCGTTGGTCGACGGTGCGTACGCGTCGCCCACGGCCTCGGTGAGCGCGGCGGTGACGATGCGGGTGCCGGTGGCGACGCCGTCGAGCGCGTCGGTGGCACCGAACTCCGCCAACGCCGGCGCCGCGAGCGCCATCACTGCGAGCGCGGGGATCGGTGCGGCGGTGCGGCCGACCTCTTCGAGCACGATGCACGTCTCGAGGAAGCCGAGTCCGGCGCCACCCACCGATTCGGGCAGCGAGATGCCGAGGATGCCGGCGTCGGCGAGCGCGGCCCACAGGGTGCGGTCGAAGCCGTCGCTCTCGGCGACCACCTGCTTCGTGCGCTCGAGCGTGGTGGCGTCGGACAGGATCTTGGCCGCGAGCTCGCGGAGGTCCTGCTGGTCGGAGGTGAAGGAGAAGTCCATCAGCGGTCAGCCCTCGGGAAGCCCAGCGTGAACTGGGAGATCAGGTCTCGTTGCATCTCGTTGACCCCACCGCCGAAGGTGAGGATGATCGAGCCGCGCGTGCCCTGCTGGATGCGCGACTTCAGCACCGCGCCGGGCGCGTCGGGCTCGAGGTACGACACCGGCCCGAGGATCTCCATGAGGAGCTGGTAGCCCTCCATGTTGAGCTGGCTGCCGTAGACCTTGAGCGCGGAGCAGTGGCCGATGTCGAGGACGCCCTGCGTCGCCTCCCACGCCACCTGCCAGTTCATGAGGCGCAC
>DASXXX010000425.1:0-11696 GCA_036502765.1 Acidimicrobiia bacterium
GACCAGAGCACGAGGGGGGCGCGCCGATGTCGGGTGCCGCGCGGTACTCGGGGATGCGGGTGGCGAGGGTCGAAGACGCCCGGCTCCTCACCGGCCACGGCACCTACGTCGACGACGTGCGCCTCCCCGGGTTGCTCCACGCGTCCTTCGTGCGCAGCACGCTGGCCCGCGCCGCGATCCGGGGCATCGACACCGCGGCCGCGCTCGCTGCGCCCGGGGTGCGCGCGGTCTACACCGCCGCCGACCTCAACCCCGACGTCAGGGAGCAGTGGCACACCTCGATCGGGCCGAAGGGTCCGGAGACGCCGCGTCCACCGCTGGCCGCGGATGAGGTGCGCTTCGTGGGCGACCCGGTCGCGCTGGTCGTGGCCGAGTCGCTGTACCTGGCCGAGGACGCGACCGAACTGGTCGAGGTCGACTACGAGCCGCTGACGCCCGTCGTCGATTACCGCGCTGCAGAGGCGGCGACGGAGCTGGTGCACGAAGCCCACGGTTCCAACCTGATCACCGAGCTCGGTGGGCTCCCGGCGTCGGCATTGGAGGACGTGTACGCCTCGGCCGCGCACGTGACGCGCGCAGCCATCGCGCAGCAGGCGTACGTGCCGGTGCCGATGGAAGGGCGAGGGCTCGTCGTCGACTACTCGCCGAGCACCGGAGACCTCACCATCCACGCGGCGACGCAGTCGCCTCATGAGGTGCGCCTGTTCTGCTCGCGATTGCTCGGCATCCCCGAGCACCACATCCGGGTCGTGATGCGCGACACGGGTGGAGGATTCGGTCAGAAGATCCTCGTGCAGCGCGACGAGATGTGTCTGATGCTCGCGGGACGCAAGCTCGGTCAACCGGTGAAGTGGGTCGAGGACCGGCGCGAGAACCTGATCGCGGCGGGCAAGTCGCGTCAGGAGCACGCCGACGTGAGCGTGGCCCTCGATGCCGACGGCGTGATCCAGGCGGTCGGCATCGACTTCGTGTCCGACTGCGGCGCGTACCCCACGCCGTGGCCGATGATGAGCGCGGCCGCAGTCGGCGCGCTGTTCCCGGGTCCCTACCGGGTGCCGAAGGCCAGCTTCGCCACGAAGACGGTGTACACGAACACCGTCGGGCGCACCGCGTACCGCGGCCCCTGGCAGTTCGAGACCCTCGCGCGCGAGATGCTCCTCGACCTCGCGGCGCGCGAGAGCGGCATCGACCCGGCCGAACTGCGTCGCCGCAACCTGTTGCGCATCGACGACCTGCCGTACACCAGCCCGAACGGGATGACGTACGACAGCATCTCGCCGCTCGAGACGTTCGAGCACGCGCTCGAGCTCCTCGACTATGACCGCTTCCGCGCCGAGCAGGCCGCGGCGCGCGCCGAGGGTCGGTACCTCGGGGTCGGGTTGTCGAACTACGTCGAACCGTCGACGCCGGGCTTCGGGTACTACGCGACCGAGGGCGCGACCATCCGCATCGAGCCGTCGGGCGCGGTCAACGTGTACATCGCCGGTGGCTCGACCGGCAACAGCATCGAGACGACCGTCGTGCAGCTGACCGCCGACGCGCTCGGCGCCGACATCGACCGGGTCGCGACGATCCAGGGCGACACCGCGCTCACCGGGTTCGGCGCCGGCGCAGCCGGGAGCCGGAGCGGTTCGATGACGGCCGGCGCGATCGAGGAGACCGCGGCGATCCTTCGTGAACGACTCGTCGCCGTCGCCGCGCACAAGCTCGAGGCCGCGCCCGATGACATCGAATTGGCCGGGAGTCGCGCCAGCGTGCGTGGGACGCCCGACGTCGGGGTGTCGTTCGCCAGCCTGGCGCGCATGGCGTACTTCGAACCGCAGTCGCTCCCGCCGGGTGTCCCGGCCGGACTCGAGGCCAGCGCCCGCTACACCGCGCGCGCCGGCTCGATCTTCGTGAACGCCACGCACGTGTGCACGTGCGAGGTCGACGTGAACACCGGGAAGGTCACGCTCCTGCGCTACATCGTGAGCGAGGACTGCGGCCCGATGATCAACCCGAACGTGGTCGAAGGCCAGATCGCGGGTGGCACCGTGCAGGGCATCGGCGGCGCGCTCTACGAGCACCTCGAGTACGACGACGCCGGCAACCCGGTCACGACCACGTTGATGGACTACCTGATGCCCACCGCCTCGGACGTGCCGATGCTCGAGTACGGCCACGTCGAGACGATGAGTCCCGGACCCGGTGGCTACAAGGGCGTGGGGGAGGGCGGCGCCATCGGCGCGCCACCGGCGGTGGTGAACGCGGTGGCCGACGCGCTCGCGCCCTTCGGTGTGCGCGTGACCGACCTGCCGCTCACCCCGTCGGCGATCGTCGCACTGCTGCATCCGATAGCGACGTCATCCGCAACCGACTGACTGAAGGAGAACCATGGGAGAGCTCGACGGCAAGGTCGCGGTGATCACGGGCGCGGGATCGGGGATGGCCCGGTCCTGCTCGCGCGTGTTCGTCCGCGAAGGCGCGCAGGTGCTCGCCGCCGACATCAGCGGACGTGAGGACGAGACCGCGGCCGAGCTCGGCGACGCGGTGAAGGCCTTTCGCGTCGACGTGACCCAGGAGGAGCAGGTCGAGGCGATGTTCGCCGCCGCGCTCGAGGCGTTCGGTCGTGTCGACGCGGTGCTCAACGTCGCCGGCATCGGCGGTGCCGAGCCGGTGCACAAGGTCACGATGGCCGAGTACGACCGCATCATGGACGTCGACCTGCGCGGCGTGCTGCTCGGGACCAAGCACGGCATCCAGGCGATGCGCGCGACCGGTGGCGGCTCGATCATCAATTGGTCGTCGATCGGCGGTCTCAACGCGTCGGACATGCCGACGAGCGTGTACAGCGCAGCCAAGGCGGGCGTGATCGCGTTCACCAAGGCGGCCGCGGTCGAGTACGGCACCAGGGGCATCCGCGCCAACGCGATCTGCCCGGGCCTGATCCTGACCGAGCTGTCGGGAGGTCAGGCGGCGATCGACAGCTACCCGGAACTGGTGGAGGGTGCGGCCATGAAGCGCGCCGGCCTGCCCGAAGAGGTGGCCGAGCTCGCCTCGTTCCTGGCTTCGGATCGGGCCAGCTTCATCACCGGCGCCGTGATCCCGGTCGACGGCGGCAACACCTGCGCCCTTCGCTGAGGAGCGCCGCTGACCCTTGCACATGGCCGTCCGCATGCCCGTGCATCACAGGGAGAAGGGGGTTCTCTTTCGCGGAGACGCATGTTAGAGTGCCGCGGTCAGGCCGCGCACAGGGGGATGGCCATGCCGCACTTTCCCAAGCCCGCTGAGGGCTCATGGACCGCGCACTACCCGCAACTCGGGACCGCGCCGGTGTCCTACGAGGACTCGATCTCGCCCGAGTACTACGAGCGAGAGCGCGCCGCGATCTTCGGTCGGAGCTGGCTCAACGTCGGGCGGGTCGAGCAGTTGGCGCGCGTCGGCAGTTACTTCACGCGTGAGATCGACGCCGCCCGCACGTCGGTGATCGTCGTGCGCGCGCCCGACGGCGTGCGCGCGTTCCACAACATCTGTCGGCACCGCGGCAACAAGCTGGTGTGGCAGGACTACCCGGGCGAGGAGACGTCGGGCGTCTGCCGGCAGTTCACCTGCAAGTACCACGGGTGGCGCTACGGCCTCGAGGGCGAGCTGAACTTCGTGCAGCAGGAGGGCGAGTTCTTCGACCTCGACAAGTCCGACTACGGACTCGCGCCGGTGCGCGTCGACACGTGGGAGGGGTTCATCTTCGTGAACCTCGACACCGAGCAGTCCAACGGCGACACCACGTCGTTGCGCGACTACATGGGTGAGCTCGGCAAGGGGCTCGAGGGCTACCCGTTCGGCGAGATGACCGAGGTCTACAAGTACCGGGCGGAAGTCGGGAGCAACTGGAAGCTCTTCATCGACGCCTTCGCCGAGTTCTACCACGCACCTGTTCTGCACGCGCGCCAGGCGGTGTCGGAGGAATCGCAGAAGTTGCAGGGCTATGGCTACGAAGCGCTCGCGTACGGGCTCGACGGTCCGCACGGGATGGTGTCGTCGTGGGGCGGCATGTCGCCGCCCAAGGACCTCAGCATGGTGAAGCCGATCGAGCGCGTGTTGCACAGCGGCCTGTTCGGTCCGTGGGAGGCCCCGATCGACATACCCGAGCTTCCGTCCGGGCTCAACCCGGCGCGCGCGAAGCAGTGGGGCGTCGACACGTTCCTGTTCTTCCCCAACTTCATGCTGCTGGTCTGGAAGCCGGGCTGGTACCTCACATACCACTACTGGCCGACGGCGTACAACAAGCACATCTTCGAGGGCACCCTCTACTTCGTGCCGCCGCGCAACGCACGCGAACGACTCGCGCAGGAGCTCGCGGCGGTGACGTTCAAGGAGTACGCACTCCAGGACGGCAACACGCTCGAGGCCACGCAGGTGATGCTCGAGTCGCGTGCGGTCACCTCGTTCCCCTTGGGCGACCAGGAGATCCTCCTGCGCCAGCTCCACCACACGACCCACGAGTGGGTCGACGAGTACGAGAAGGCACGCTGACATGGCTTCCCTGCCCGCAGACTTCTCGGACTTGGAGCCGTACGCCGACTGGAGCCTGGAGTTCGAGCGCGAGCGCTACGCCAAGCGGCTGGCGAGCTCGATGGACGAGATGCAGTCGTTCTACGACGCGGCGTTCCCGCGACTCGAGGCGGCGATGGCGCACCTCGACGGCTTCGAGCTCGACGCGCTGCCCGACGCGGAGCGCCGCCTCCTGTGGCTCTGCTACTCGCTCGTGAACGTGTCGTTCCCGATCGAGGTGTGGCGCCAGCCGCGCGTGCCCGACAGCGGCGCCGCGACCATCGACGTCATCGTCGAGCCCGCGGTCTGATCGCGCGCGTCCGGTGGACGACGAAGCACTGCAGGCCGCCTACGCGATGCGGCGCTCGATCCTGGGCGACGAGTACGTCGACGCGGCCACGTCGGAGGACGATGCGACCGCGGCCGAGTTCCAGGACCACCTCACCGCGACCGCATGGGGAGTGTGGGCCCGAGAAGGTCCGCTCTCGACGCGCGACCGCAGCCTGCTCGTGCTGGCGATCGCCGGGGCGCTCGGGCGCATGGAGGAGTTCCGCCTCCACGCCGCCGCCGCACCGCGCGCCGGCGTGACCGACGCCGAGATCGACGAGCTGCTCTTCCAACTCGTCGCGTACGCCGGCGCACCTGCAGGGGTGTCAGCCCGACGAGTGATCCGCGAGCTGCGCGCCGCTCGTGAACCTGCTCGTGAAGACGTGCAGAGGGACGACGGCTGAGATGGTGGCGGTGGGGGTCGTCGGGCTCGGCAACATGGGCAGTGCCCTGGCCGCGAACCTCGTGGGAGCGGGACACGCGGTCGTCGGCCACGACGCCGCCGGTCCGGCCCGCGCGCCCGCGGGGGTCGACCACGTGGCGTCGGTCGCCGACGTCGCGCGCGCGGTCGACGTGATCGTGTGCAGCCTGCCCGACGGCCGCGCGTCCGAGATGGTCGCGGGCGAGCTGCTGATGACCGACGACCGCATCACGACCCACGTGGTCGACACGTCGACCGTCGGTGTCGCGGCGTCACGGCACGTCGATGCGCTGCTCGCCGACGAGGGCATCGTCTACGTCGACGCGCCGGTTTCGGGAGGCGTCGCCGGCGCGCGCGCCCGCACCCTCGCGGTGATGTACGCGGCGGACGACGACGCGTGTGCACACGTGGAGCCGATCCTCAGCGGGCTCAGCGACTACCGGTACCGCGTGGGCGACCGCGCCGGTCTGGCCCAGGCGATGAAGCTGGCCAACAACTTCCTCTCCGCCACCGCGCTGATCGCGACCAGCGAGGCGATCGCGTTCGGGGTGGAGGAGGGGCTCGACATGACGATCATGCTCGAGGTGCTCAACGGCTCGAGCGGCCGGAGCGCCGCGACCAGTGACAAGTTCCCGAACCACGTCCTCACCGGCCGCTACGCGTCCGGGTTCACCAACTCGCTGATGGCCAAGGACACGCAGCTCTACCTGCAGGCAGTCGCCGATCGCGGCGCCCCCTCGACCGTCGGTGCGATCACGACCGCGGTGTGGGACGCGTTCGCCGCGGAGTCCCCGGGTGCCGACTTCACCCGCATCTATCCCTTCACCTGCATGCATCCCTTCGGGACCCAGGAGGAACGATGACCACTGTCAACACGAAGTCGCTGGGCGACAGCGTGGGTGTCGAGGTGCTCGATGTCGACCGCGAGCGACTGCTCCACGACGAGACACTCGCCGAAGAGTGCCTCGACCTCCTCGACCGCCACGGGGTGCTGGTGTTCCGCGAACTGCACCTCGACGACGAGACCCAGGTGGCGTTCAGCCGACGGTTGGGCCCGGTGGAGCGCGTCGGTCGCCGCGACGACGGCGCCGAGATCTTCCGCGTCACGCTCGATCCGGCGAAGAATCCGGCCGCCGACTACCTCAAGGGCACGTTCGACTGGCACATCGACGGGATGACCGACGACATCCCGATCATGGCCACCGTGCTCAGTGCGCACGCGGTGGCAGCGTCCGGCGGTGACACCGAGTTCGCAAGCACGTACGCGGCGTACGAGGACCTCACCCCCGACGAGAAGGAGCGTGCGCTGGAGACACGGGTGGTCCACTCGTTCCTGGCCGCGCAGAAGCTCTCGCACCCGAACGCCTCGGATGCCGACATCGAGATGTGGAGCCAGCGGCCACCCAAGACGCATCCGCTGGTGTGGAACCACGGGAACGGTCGCAAATCACTCGTCCTCGGCGCCACCACCGACCACGTCGAGGGCATGGGCGACGCCGAGGGCACGGCGTACCTCGCCGACCTCCTCGGACGATCGACGGTGGCCGAGCGCGTCTACCGGCACGAGTGGGCCGTCGGCGATCTCGTCATCTGGGACAACCGCGGCGTGCTCCACCGGGCCACGCGGTACGACCCGTCGTCGGCGCGCGACATGCACCGCACGACCATCGCCGGCAACGAGGCGGTCCAGTGAGCGCCGACGCGCCCGACCAGCCGCGCATCCCGCCGCTCCCTCCCGAAGATTGGGGTGACGACGTCCGTGCGGGCATCGCGGCGTTGCGTCCGCCGGGCGCGACGCAGGAGCTGCGCCGGTCCCCGGGCGGGCCCAAGGGGCTGAACGTGCTCGGCACGCTCGCGCAGCACCCCGCGCTGATGCAGGCGTACCACACGTTCAACGGCCACATCCTCTACACCAACACCCTCGACGCCCGGCAGCGTGAGCTGCTCGTGCTGCGGGTCGCGGCGCGCCGCGGTGCCGAGTACGAGTGGCGTCAGCACGTGCACATCGCGCGGGATCTCGGCTTCACCGACGCAGACGTCGAGCGAATCGCCGAAGGCCCGCACGCCGACGGCTGGTCGCCGTTCGAGGCGGCGATGCTCCGTGCGGTCGACGAGTTGGTGGCCGACGCGCAGATCGCCGACGACACGTGGGCGGTGCTGGCGGACGAGCTCGACCGCCACCAGCTCATGGACCTCGTGTTCACCGTCGGCGCGTACGACCTCCTGGCGATGGCGTTCAAGTCGTTCGGCGTCGAGCTCGACGCCGATCTCGGCCCAGACCTGGCGGCCGGATGAGCGTCAACGAGGTGCCCGCCGACGCGACCATGCCGGCGACGCGCCGGGAGCTCGCGGTCGCCCGCGCGCTCGACTCGGCGCGGTCGCGGGCGGAGAACCGCGTCGAGCTGTTCCTCGACGCGGCCCGCGAGCTGATGAACACCAACGCGACCGACTTCACGGTGCAGGAGGTCGTCGAGCGTTCGGGTCAGTCGCTGCGCACCTTCTACCAGTACTTCGCGGGCAAGTACGAGCTGCTGCTCGCACTGTTCGAAGAGTCGGTCGAGGGCGCCGCGGTGCAGCTCGAGCTCGTGATCGCCGAACGCGACGACCCGATCGAGCGACTCCACGCGTTCTGCGTGGAGTACAACCGCATGTGCCGGACCAGCGCGCCGGGTGAGCCCGTGATCGGACCCGCGCCCGCGCTGGTCGAGTTCGCGCAGCAGCTGCTCACCTCGCACCCCAAGGAGGCTGCGCACGCGTTCGCGCCGGTCGTCGAGCTCCTCGGTCGCCTGCTCGACGACGCCGACGCGGCCGGCGCGCTGCGCCCGGGCCTCGACCGCCGGCGCATCGCCGGCGTCGTGCTCCAGGCCACCATGTTCAACGCGTTCGCGGCCACGATCAGCGCGTCGCCGCCGGGTTCCGGCGGCGAGGTCCTCTGGGATCTCCTCGTCCACGGCATCAGCACCTGATGGCCAACACATGATCAGCAGCCAACGACCTCAGGGGGAGCACCGATGACCGCCACGATCTACGCGGGCGAGCGACCGAAGCCGCCGTCGCACGCAGTGGTGTTGCGAGCGGACCGCATGGTCGACGTCGTCGAACGGGTCGTCGTCGAGCCCGGTGTCGTGGTGGTTGAGGGCGACCGGATCGTCGACGTGGGGCCCGAGCGCGTTCCCGACGACGCGCAGGTGATCGAGCTCGGTGACGTCACGCTCCTGCCTGGGTTGATGGACATGGAGCTGAACCTCCTCATGGGCGGCGCGGGCTCCACGATGTTCGGCGCAGTGTCCGACGATCCCGCGATGAAGCTGCTGCGTGCGATCCCGGCGTGCCGCAAGACGTTGCTCGCCGGCTTCACGACGGTGCGGAACCTCGGTCTCTTCGTGCAGACCGGCGGCCTGCTCCTCGACGTGTCGCTCATGCACGCGGTCGACGCGGGGTGGTTCCCCGGGCCGCGCATCTTCCCGTCGGGCCACGCGATCACGCCGACCGGCGGCCACCTCGACCCCACCATGTTCGCGGGGCTCGCACCCGGGATCATGCCGCTCACCGTGGAGGAAGGCATCGCCAACGGCGTGAGCGAGGTCAGGCGCGCGGTGCGATACCAGATCAAGTATGGCGCGAAGCAGATCAAGGTGTGCGCGTCGGGCGGTGTGATGTCGCTCACCGGCCCGCCGGGCGCGCAGCACTACTCCGACGAGGAGTTGTGCGCGATCGTCGACGAAGCGCATCGTCGCGGCATGCGGGTCGCCGCGCACGCGCACGGCGACGACGGGATCAAGGCTGCGATCGGAGCCGGCATCGACTGCATCGAGCACGCGTCGCTGATGAGCGAGGAGACCCAGGAGCTCGCGCTCGCGCGCGGCACGTTCATCGTGCCCACCTCCTACCTGTCCGAGGGCATGGACACGTCGAAGGCCGCGCCCGAGCTGCAGGCCAAGGCGGCCGCGGTGTTCCCGGTCGCCAAGCAGACCATCTCGCGCCTCATCGACGCCGGGGCCAAGATCGCCACCGGTACCGACGCGCCCGCGATCCCGCACGGGCAGAACTGGAAGGAGCTCTGGGCGCTCGTGCAGCGGGGCATGCGCCCGGTCGACGCGATCGTCGCCGCCACCGTGACCAGCGCCGAGCTGGTGCAGTCGGAGGACTCGCTCGGCCGGCTCGCGCCGGGCTACCTCGCCGACGTGATCGCGGTGCCCGGTGACCCGACCGAGGACATCGGCGTCACCGAACACGTGAACTTCGTGATGAAGGGCGGCGTCGTCTACAAGACGCCCGCATGACACCGACCATGATTTTGGGCAGATGAGCAGAGACCACGGCTTCCATCGGCTCCGCGTGCGGCGCGTCGTGCCGGAGACCCACGACACCACGTCGTTCGTCTTCGCCGTCCCTGACGAGCTGCGTGACGCGTTCGCGTACGAGGCGGGGCAGTTCTGCACCTTCCGCATCCCGTTGGGCGACGACGAACTGCTGCGCTGCTACTCGATGTCGAGCTCACCCGACGTCGACGACGAGTTCACGCTCACGGTGAAGCGGGTCGCGGGCGGCCGGGTGTCGAACTGGTTGCTCGACGAGGTGGCCGAGGGGGACGAGCTCGCGCTCACGTTGCCCGCCGGGGTGTTCACGTTGCGCGAAAATCCCACCCCGATCGTGGCGTTCGCCGGTGGGAGCGGGATCACGCCGGTGATCTCGGTGATCAAGAGCGCGCTGGCCACGACGGATCGGCGGGTGCGGCTGCTCTACGCCAACCGCGACGCGCAGTCGGTCATCTTCCGCGCCGCGCTCGACGATCTCGTCGCCCAGCACCGTGATCGGCTCGAGGTCGTACACCACCTCGACACCGACCAGGGGTTCGTGCACGCCGACCTCGTGCGCACCTTCGTCGGCAACGACCTCGGCGCCGACTTCTACCTGTGCGGGCCGGCGCCGTTCATGGACGTCGTCGAGGATGCGCTCGAAGTCGCGGGCGCGTCGTCGGAGCAGGTGTTCGTCGAGCGGTTCGCCTTCGCGGCGAGCGTCCGCGACGAGCCGATGGCGCTCGTCGCCGAGACCGCGTTGGTGGAACCGGCGACTGCCATCTCCCCGTCGCTCGCGTCCGCTCGCTCCGAGCCCGCCACCACCGAGACGGTGACGATCGTCCTCGGCGGGCGGGCGCACGACGTGCGCTACCAGGCGGGCGAGACGTTCCTCGAGACCGCGCGCAGAGCCGGGTTGCGGGCGCCGTTCTCCTGCGAGTCGGGGAGCTGCGCGACCTGCATGGCGCGCCTCGAGGTGGGCGAGGCCAAGATGCGGGTGAACAACGCGCTGATGCCCGACGAGGTCGACGAAGGATGGGTGCTCACGTGTCAGGGCCTGCCGACGTCCCCGACCGCCACGGTGGTGTACGAGTCGTGACCCCGCCGAGCCCGTCCTCTCCGCCGAGCCCGTCCTCTCCGCCGAGCCCGTTCCCGCGACGAGGTCCCGTGACCCACCCCAGCCTCAAGGACTCGGCCGCCGACTACCTGCGCGAGCAGATCCTCACCGGTCGGCTCACCCCGGGCACGAAGATCGACCAGGACGAGATCAGCGGCGCGCTCGGCATCAGCCGCCTCCCCGTGCGCGAGGCGCTCATCGAGCTCGCCAACGAGGGATTGGTCGACGCAGTGCCGCGTCGCGGTGCCTTCGTCGCGTCACTGGAGCGGGCCGACATCGTCGATCACTACCGCGTCTTCGGGTTGGTCGCCGGGCTCGCGGCGAGCCGCGCCGCGACGTCACTCACCGACGCCGACCTCGTCGAGCTGCGCACCGTGCACGAGTCGTTCATCGCCGCGACCGACGCCGACACCCAGGCGAGCTGGAACCACGAGTTCCATCGTCGCATCAACCGTGCAGGCGGATCGCGTCGTCTCGTCTCGGTGCTCGCGCTGTTGTCGCGCAGCCTGCCGGTGCGCTACTTCGAGTTCGTGCCCGGTTGGGCGGAGACGTCGGCGCATCACCACGGGCGGATCCTCACCGCGCTCGAGCAGCGCGACGCGCACGAAGCGCAGCGGCTGATGGAGCACCACGTGACCGAGAGCGGCGAGCTCGCGGTCGGGATCCTGCAGGAGATGGGGTACTGGGACGGTGCCCCGGCCGACCGCGCCCGCGGGTCGGGGGCCGCGTGAGTACTGCTACACGGAGCCATGGCACTTCGGAAGACCAGAGGGGGAGTTGCTGATGTCGTTCTTCGGATGCACTGCGATCGTGACCGGTGGGGCGTCGGGCATCGGGCTCGCGATCAGCGAGCGCCTGGCCGACGACGGCGCCAAGGTCGCGATCTTCGATCTCGACATGGAGCAGGCCGAACGCGCGGTGAAGGAGATCACCGACAACGGCGAGACGGCGATCGCCTACTCGGTCGACGTGTCCGATCGCGCCGCGGTCGACGTCGCGGTCG
>DASXXX010000426.1:0-3181 GCA_036502765.1 Acidimicrobiia bacterium
TACGAGGGCCTCGAGAAGCTGCACGAGACCTACGCGGCCCGGGGCTTCGAAGTGCTCGGCTTCCCGTGCAACCAGTTCATGGGCCAGGAGCCGGGCACCTCGGAGGAGATCCGGGAGTTCTGCAGCACCACCTACGGCGTCGACTTCCCTATCTTCGAGAAGATCGACGTGAACGGTGAGCAGCAGCACCCGATCTTCGCCGAGCTCGAGCAGACCGCCGACGCCGACGGCGAGGCCGGCGACGTGAAGTGGAACTTCGAGAAGTTCCTGGTGTCGCCGAGTGGCGATGTCGTGGGCCGCTTCCGTCCGCAGGTCACGCCCGAAGACCCGGCGCTGGTGTCCGCGATCGAAGCCCAGCTCCCCAGCTGAAACGGGGCGCGACATGAGCCGGGTCTTCCTCACCGGCGCGACAGGGATGATCGGCTCCAACATCGCCGAGCAACTCGTCGAGCGCGGTGACGACGTGCGCGCGCTCGTGCGCGAGGGCAGCGACGCCGCGCCGCTCGAGGCGATCGGCGTCGACATCGTGCGCGGCGACATCACCGATGCCGACCACGTCCTGCGCGCGGCCGACGGCTGCGAGTACGTGATCCACTCGGCCGCGGTGCTGGGTGGACAGACCCAGATCGCGGGCGAGCACGAAGCGGTCAACGTGGTGGGCACCGGTCACGTGCTCGACGCCGCCACCAAGGTCGGCGCCACGCGGGTCGTCCAGCTCAGCACCACTACGTTCTTCGACGCGCAGGACGCGCCGCTCACGGAGCACTCACCGCTCGACCCGAACCCGAGCGCCGACCCCTACACCGTCACCAAGCGGGCCGCGTACCTCGACGCCATGCGTCGCGTCGACGACGGCCAGGACATCTGCATCGTGATCTCCGGCGGCGCGTACGGCGTCTCGCCGTTGCCCGAGCGGTCGATGGTGTCGCCCAGCTACAACGCGCGCATCGCGCTGGCACTGGCCGGCGAGATCACCGAGTACGTCGGGTTCCCGATCCCCTGGGTCTACGCGGGCGACGTGGCCAAGGCGTCGGTCGTCGCCACCCACAAGGGGTTGGCAGGGGAGCGGTACCTCGCGTTCGGTCGTCCCGGCGACGTCGGCGGCGTGCCGTGGTTCTGCAACGCCGCGCTCGAGGTGGCGGGCTCCGACCAGCGGGTCGCCGAGGTGGGGGTTGCCGAGCTCGACGATCCGGACGTGGCCGCCCGCTTCGGTCCCAGCCTGGTGGCACTCGCCCGCAAGCACTTCCCGAGCCCGTTCTTCGTGAACGACCAGACCGTCGAGCGGCTCGGTTACGAGCCCCTCACGCTCCATGAGGGCCTCGCGCGCACCATCCCCTGGATGCGCGACCACAGCCTGCTCTAGGCCAGCCGGGCGACCTCCGAACCGCCCCAAAAGGTAGCGATTCGTTTCACATCTGAAACAGATCGCTACCTTTTGCCGTTGGTGGGGAGGCGGGGAAATCCGACGTGAAGTGTCGGGAATGCAGACGGCCTGGGGCCGGTTGTGGATCTCACGTAATGGTGTAATCACCGAGATCCACTGGAGACCCCCGATGACCGAAGCCAGTCCAGAGGCCACCCCTGAAGTGGACAGCCACGAAGTGGACGAACTGCGCCTGCCCCTGCTGCCCCTGAACACCGGGGTCGTGCTGCCGCAGATGGTCGTGACCCTCGCGCTCGAGAGCGCCGAGGGCCGTGACGCGGCCGACGGCGCCATCTCCGGGGACCGCCGCATCCTCCTGGTCCCCCGGGTGGGAAGCGGCTACACCCGCATCGGCACCGTGGCCCGCATCGAGAACGAGGGCGAGCTGCCCGGTGGGCAGCGGGCCCTGGTGCTGCGCGGCCTGTCGCGTGCCGTCGTGGGCCGCACCGTCCCGAGCGACGAGCCCGGCGTGTGGGTCGAGGCCGACCCCGTCGCCGAGCCCGCCGCGGTGAGCGGCCGCGCCCGCGAGATGGTGCGCGAGTACCGCGCCGTCGTGCGCGGCATCGCCGAGAAGCTGGGCAACCCCCGCATCGCCGACGCCCTCGCCGGTGTCGACGACCCTGGCGCGCTCGCCGACACCGCGGGCTGGGCGCCCGACCTGTCGGTCGAGCGCAAGGTGGAGCTCCTGGAGGAGCTCGACCCCGAGGCGCGCCTCGAGAAGGCGTTGGCCTGGGTGCGCGAGACGCTGGCCGAGCTCGACGTGTCGGAGCAGATCCGCAACCGGGTGACCGAAGGCATGGACAAGACGCAGCGCGAGTTCCTGCTGCGTCAGCAGATGGCTGCGATCCGCGAGGAGCTGGGCGAGTCCGGCGACTCCGAGGACACGGTCGCCGAGTACCGCACCAAGCTCGCCGAGCTGGTGCTGCCCGACGACGTCCGGAACACGATCGAGCGCGAAGTCGACAAGTTCGAGCGCACGAGCGAGCAGTCACCCGAGCACGGGTGGATCCGCACGTGGCTCGACACCGTGTTCGACATCCCGTGGGGTCAGCGCTCCGAGGAGTCGCTCGACGTCCGTGACGCGCGCGCCATCCTCGACGCCGACCACAACGGCCTCGACGACGTGAAGGACCGCATCGTCGAGTACCTGGCGGTGCGCAAGCTGCGCGCCGACCGCAACATGGTCGACCGCGAGGAGTCGGAGGCGAAGAAGGGCCGTCGCGGCGCCGGTGCGATCCTGGCGTTGGTCGGTCCCCCCGGCGTCGGCAAGACGTCGCTGGGTGAGTCCGTCGCGCGTTCGCTCGGACGTGAGTTCGTGCGCGTCGCCCTGGGCGGTGTGCACGACGAAGCCGAGCTGCGTGGTCACCGTCGCACGTACGTCGGGTCCCGTCCCGGCCGCATCGTGCGCGCGTTGACCGAGGCCGGCACCATGAACCCGGTCATCGTCCTCGACGAGGTCGACAAGCTGGGCAACGACTGGCGCGGCGATCCGTCGTCGGCGCTGCTCGAGGTGCTCGACCCCGCGCAGAACCACACGTTCCGTGACCACTACCTGGAGGTCGACCTCGACCTGTCGGACGTGCTGTTCCTGGCGACGGCGAACGTGCTCGAGACCATCCCCGGACCGCTGCTGGACCGGCTGGAGATCATCCGGCTCGACGGCTACACCGAGGAGGAGAAGGTCGCGATCGCACGTGACCACCTGCTGGAGCGTCAGCTCGAGCGCAACGGCCTGACCGCCGACGACGTGACGGTCAC